>NZ_JAHZMO010000020.1 GCF_020748185.1 Terrisporobacter petrolearius
ACAATAATTATAGATGTCAATGGAATTTAAAAAAGCTGACTCCTAATAAGTATAGAAGTCAACTTTTAATGACGGCTTAGCCAGTCGTTTTTTCTAGTGTCCTTGACAAAGGGTCCATTTTAATATAATTAGTAACTACATTTTAATTAATAACCTTTTACCAAATCTCTAACAAAATCGGTTTTTGGTTTTTCCTTAATATAACAAGGTGAAGAATATTGAATTATTTTGCCTTCATTCATAACGGCTACTTTTGTTCCTAATTTTAATGCTTCTTGTATGTCATGAGTAATAAAGATTATGGTGACACCTAAATTTTTATAAATATCAGTTATTACCTCTTGTAATATTCTTCTTGTAATTTCATCTACTGAACAAAATGGCTCATCCATTAACAAAATTTTAGGACTTGAAACTAAGGCTCTAGCTATACCTACTCTTTGTTTTTGTCCTCCTGATAATTCACTAGGATATCGTTTTAATATATCATAATCCATACCAACTACTTTTATAATTGTATTTACCTTATCTTTAATTAATTTCTTATTTTTTATTTTTGATAAATTTAACACATAGGATATATTTCTTTCTACAGTCATGTGAGGGAAAAGCCCTATGTCTTGGATTACATATCCGATATTTCTCCTTAGTTGAATCTGATTAGTCTGCAAAATATCATTGCCATTAACAATTACCTTTCCTTTTTCAGCATATATGAGGCCATTTATTAATTTAAGCACTGTAGTTTTCCCACATCCTGAACTACCTATTATTGTTAAAAATTCGCCTTTTTTTATATCTAAGTTAAAGTTTTCTAATACAACCTTATCTTTATATATTTTACTTACATTTTCAAATTTTATAATATTATCTTCCATGGCACTTCACCGCCTATTCTATAAGTCCTTTTTCTTGTAAGAACTCCTTGGCTACTTCTTTTTCATCTCTATTTTTTCCTTCTACTTCATAATTTAATTTAGCCATTTCACCCTCATCAATAATATTATCCATTTTTATCAACACTTTTTCTAACCCAGGATATTTATCTAGAGCTTCTTCTCTTACAACAGTTGAGCAATAATAAGTATTGTAGAAATGTTTATCATCATCTAAAACAGTCACATCTGAAACTGATAGTTGACCATCTGTTGTGAACATATTCATTACGTCTATTTCTTTTGAATTTATTGCATCATATTTTAATCCTATATCCATGTCTTTGGCATCTTTAAATTTCAATCCATAAGTTTCACACAAAGCATCATATCCATCGTCTCTTTCATAAAAATCATATTCGGCTCCAAAGTTAAGTTTTGGCGCATATTTAGCTAAATCTGAGTAGGTCTTAATATCATATTTTTCTGCTAAATCTTTTCTTATTACTAATCCAAAAGTATTATTAAATCCATATAGTCCAACCCACTTAAAATTATATTTTTCTTTATACTTTTTTTGCAATTCTTTAAACAAAACTTCATCATCTGGAATTTCTTTTTCTTTAAGTATAAAACTCCATCCTGTTCCAGTATATTCTGGATACAAATCAAATTCTCCCTTTTCCATGGCTGGCTGAATATTACTTGTCCCTCCACCAATACCTTTAGTAATTTCCACTTTTAAGTCTGTATTTTCTTCTATTAACAAACCTATCATCTCGCTTAAAATAAACTGCTCTGTCATTGGCTTGGTGGCTATTTTTATAGTACCTTCAGATTTTTCTTTTTTAGTGCAAGATATTCCTGTAGTCATGCTTATGGCAAAAATCATTAAAATCATAGATATTTTTTTCAAATATTTATTAACTTTCATTTTTTCCTCCCAACTTTAAATTTATATCCTTTTTAATTTAATTTCCATTTTCTTTTTATAAATTTTTCTATTAGTCCAATAATTAGGTCCACTAATAGTGCTAATACTGCTATTAATAAACTTCCTGCGAAAGTCAGTGCTGCATTATTAGTTGTAATTCCTCTATATATTGCTACTCCTAGTCCTCCTGCACCAATAAATGACGAAATCCCTCCCAGTGCAATTGTCATAACAACCATATTTCTAAGACCAGACAATATAACTGTTGTAGCTAGAGGAAGTTTTATCTTATACAAAATTTGATAATCTGTACTTCCCATACTCTTTGCTGATTCTATTATGGCAGGGTCTATAGTCTCAATTCCTGTATATGTACTTCTAACCATAGGAAGTAAGGCATATATTGTTAAAGCTATAATAGCCGTTTTATCACCTATGCCTGATATAGGTATAAAAAATCCTAGTAAGGCTATGGATGGAATTGTATAAATAAAGTTTACTAAAGAGAGAACAGGAGATGTAGTTTTTTTGAATTCACTAATAATTATTCCAAGTGAAATTCCTATAATTGAGGCTATTGCAATAGCTATTCCACAAATCATTATATGCTGTAAAAGAATTTCTAAAAAAAAATCACTTCTATCTATATATAACTGAAATACTTCTTTTAATATTTTTACCACCACCAACTTTAGTATTTAGCATCATCTCATACATAATCTTATGAGTTTTTTCATATAGATATGAGGAATAGATTTGATATTTAGTTGAAAACTATGTTTAGTTATAATTTATACTTATTATTTTTTATAGGAGAAACTTATGATATTTGATAAAAGCGTTCTTTTTACTAGGAAGGAATTGAGGCGTTTTTGTACATACAGACTATTATTTGGGATATTTTACTCTGTTATGATTCCCATTATCCCACTTTACTTAAATTCATTTGGAATTGCCACTGTTATGGTAGGAACTGTTTTATCTCTATATGGAGTATCAAAAACATTAATTCAAATGCCTTTTGGGGTAATCTCTGATAAATTGGGAGATAAATTTACCTTGGTATTAGCTATTTTGTTAATGTCTTCAATACCCTTTGCTTATACTCTATTTAAAACAGGACAAGCTGCAAGCTATCTTTATATAATTCAAGGTGGCGTACTTGGCATGGCAGCACCTGCTACTTATTCCATATTATCTCGCTCTCTTGATGAGAAAAAAAGAGGTGAATGTACAGGCCTTGCAGCCGCTGTTTTCACATTAGGAGGAGGTATAGGTAGTGCTATTGGTGGTTTCATTGTTACTAAATTTAATAATTACAATCTAGCTTTTTACTTATCTTCTGCCGGAATATTTTTAACTGCCATTTATATAATTTTTAAAATTAAAGATGATAATCAAAGATGTTTAAAAAACAAAACTACTACAAATAAGATAAAGTTTAAAGATATGCTACATGAAATAAAAAAATATAAACTATACTACAAAATTTTAGTTCTTGGTAGCATAGCCTTTTTAGGTGATTATATTTATGGATGTGTTGTAGCGTTAATTCATTTTTATGCAAAGAGTGTACTTAATACTTCTATAGCTTACTCTTCTGCTATTATTTCAATCTACTTAGTAGTTTTTGGTATTGGTGCACCTATAGCTGGTTTTATTGCAGATAAAATAGGCAATAATAAACAACTTATTCTATCATTCTTTGTCATGAACATAACTTTATTAGGACTTATCTTTGTTAAAAATGTACCTATTTTTACCTTAGTAATTATTGTATATTTTTTAGGTGCTACTTTCTTAAATGCAGCTCTTCAAAGCTCTCTAAGTGAATTTGGAAATTCTCCTAAAATAAAAGGAATTGTTTTTGGTTTTGTAGGAGGATGTGAATCTTTAGGATATGCCGTTGGCCCTTTAGTGTCTGCATTTATTTACAATATAAATCATTCTTTTTTATTTTTAAGTTTACTGGCAGTATCTCTTATTGTTTCTCTAATATACTTTATTTTTCATAGAAAAGCTAATTTTTAAAAATTCCAACAAAATAGGATGTTTTAAATTATCAAGTATTTTAAAACATCCTATTTATTATTTATAATATTGGCTGTTGATTATTCATAGAGTATCCATCACTTCTAATATCACCCATATCTATGATTTCTTCTTTCACTTCAACTTTACTTAATTTTTTCACAGCTCCATAAGGTTTAAGTAGAGAAAGCTCATCTCCTCTACCAGATATAACCCATAAAATATTATATCCTTTTGGTACTACTCTAAGTCTTTCTTCGCCTTTTCCGTCAGTAAAGTATACCAATAAGTTTAACTTTTTATTGTTAGCATATTGAAAAACTGGTGAAAATTCCGTTCCTCCACCTGTAGCCATCCTGTCTTTAACATCTCTTACTGATTTTACTTTATATGTTCTTCTAATTTCCTTGTCACACTCTATTATGGTAATTTCTTGATTGTAATTTTTTACAATGCTAAGGACTTCTTTAATAGCTTGTTTAAATTCTTCATCACTTATACTTCCACTTATGTCAATAGCTACAGCAATTTCTGCTTTATGACCCCTAAGCTCTCCCCTAAGATCTAGTCTATTGGGCTGTCTTCTATTTCTTCTTGTTATAGTTTTCTTTTTATTAGCTTCAACAGTTCCCATTAGTTTTTTTAAGTACAAATTCCAAGGAAGTTCTCCTTTGTTACTTTTTAAAGATTTTATCATTTCTTCCAAGTAGTTTGGAATACTTCCTTTTTGTGAATCGCCAGCTATTTTTTCTGTGAATTCTTTTAAAGTTTTCTCATCTATTTCATCAGACTCATTCCAAGAATCGTGGGTTTGTTCTATATCAAACTCTACAGCCACATTTTTATTGCTATCTATTTCTTCACCTTCATCATCTTCTTCCTGCAAATCTAGCTCCGTTTGAATTTTTTCCAAATAGTACTCAAAAGTTTTATAAGGATCCAGCTTTAAGTTATATTTCACATTTATATATTCTAATGTAATTGCATAGGGTGGTAAGTAATCCAAATATTGATTTGCAACCACATCCATTGCCAGATTAATTGCCAAAGTAGAGTATTTATCTTTTAAATCTTTCCCTCTAATTAGATGTTGAGATACTATATGAAGTATTTCATGTTTTATGGTAGTCTCCATTTGTTTTATATTAAGTTCCAAGAAAATAATTGGATTAAAGTAAATTACATATTTTGCACCTTTAAAGCTAACAGAAGTTGCACTTGTCATATCAAATCTTATGATTTTTTCCATCTGAAATAAAAAGTAACCATAAAAATTATCTTTATCTTCCATTAAACTTAAATTTACCTTGTCAACAAGACCAAAAAATTCCCTATTGTATTCTTCTTCCATTGTAACTTCATATTTTTCACCCTTACGGTAAACTTTTAACATTTCAGTTGCATTAACTACCTCCATAGCTTTTCCATAAAGGTATTTTCTTTCTTTTTCAAAATAAGTTCCCATAATTAGCTCCTTATTGAATTATAAGCTTGAAAATACACGTCCACAAAATTTTCATTTTCTATGGCTTTCTTGTATACCTCATTATAACTAGTTTTCATATCTTTCATAACTCCTACCATTAAATCTATTGGATATTTCCCTAAAAATTCAACAAATCTATTTACAAGAAATTTATCATTTTTGTCTTCTATTATTTTATTTTCTAGTGTTTTTAATATGTTCATGGCAGTTATATAAAGTCTTGTGTGACTTTCATTTTTTATTCTTTCTATTACATTTTCATCTAGATTTTCTTTAGAAAAAACATCATCAAAGGATATTAATGGACTGCAATTAGACTCTACAAAGCTTACAAACTCTTCTGCAATAACTTTTCCCACATTACCTTTTATAACATTTACAAATACTGATCTTGGTATAATATCTTGTTGCTCTTTATACATTTTATAAGTTTTTGAAACTCTTTCATAACTTCTTGGAGTAGCTCTAACGTCCTCATCGTTTATTTTGTGTAAATACTCTGGGAATGTGGAAATAAACTCTATAACCTTAGTCTCTATGCCTGCACCTATTGCCCATTTTATCCATCCATTATGATCTGGATCCATATTTAACCAAACAAATCTATTTTCTTGTGCTGCATCCATATCAACAACTTGATAATCAAAATCAGAACCATATTTGCTTGATGGATTCATTGCTGCTAGTATCTTCACACTTTCAGGTAATTTATATCCGTTTATTTCTCTATTTAATATTAAATTCATAAGTTCTTGTTGAACTGTATGTTCACAACGATTTATTTCATCTATAAATAAAAGCACACTTCTTCCATTATTTATTTCTTCATCAATCTCTCTTAATTTATTGTGGATGGCATAAATAGTAGTTTTCTTTTCAATTTTATTTCCATTAGCATCCATACTCTCATAAGATTCAACTGTTGGAAGTCCTCCTATTTCACCTTCTTTAAGTAGGTTCCCGTCAATAGTAACTAATGTCCAGCCCTTATCCTTTGCAAGCTTTTTAGCTAAAGCCGTTTTTCCTATTCCACTTTCTCCTACTACTAAAGGAACTTCTCCAGTAGATAATACCAACTCAACACTTTTTAATGTATCTATAAAATTCATAGTCTCTCTCTCCTACATTATCTTTAACTTTTCATCTACAGCTATTTTCTTTGCTTTTTTACTTCCATATTTATAAATAAACAAAATCTTGTCCATTGGAAAAGTCTCACTATCTCTGTCTATAACAGTACATCTTAGAAAATCTCTAACGTATTTTTCTTCAACATTTTCATTGCTTAATACTTCTTTTAGTATTTCTTGTAAATCTTCTAAATTTATTTCTTTTTGAATATCCCTTGGTATATGTTTGATCACTAAAATATTTATTTTTAAAAATTCAATAGCTTTATTCCTATTTATATCATGCATAAGCCTTACTGCTGACTCATTATTTTTTACAGCTAATAACTGAGCATTAAAACTTGGCAATTTAATATATCTTAGTGCATCATAACTAATTTTCACTGATTCTTCTTGCACTTTTTCACTGGGATTTTGTATATATTTTATTGAATCATAATTTTTTCTTACTGCAAGTAATTGTAATTCCTCACTGGGATTTTTTATATACTGAATTGCCCATCCTGACTTATCTATAGCTAGTCTTATTACTTTGTCAGTAGGGTTCTTTATATAATCTAAAATACTCCACCCTTCATTTACAGCCTTTATCATCATCTTCTCACTTGGATCATCTATATATTGAATTGCTCTCACATTATTTTCTAAAGCAACTTCTTTCATTTCATCTGTTGGATTTTTTATATTTCTTAATAAAAGCCCCTTTCTTTCTAAGGCTAGCAATTTCATCTCATCTGTTGGATCATTTATAGTTGTTATAATAGAAGGATTTCTCTTTATCATTTCAATAAGTCTTGATTCTTCCATATAGTACCACCTCATCTATTACTATTGTTTTGTTTTTTAAAGTCATAATTACTTTTCATTATAGTTTATATACTTTTAAAGTCAATTTAAACAGTATAATTATGGAAATAATTAGAAAAAATAACTAATTTAGATTTTAACTTTTATAATTATAAACTTTGTTAATTTAACATATTTGATACCCAATTCATAATTTAAAGTAAATCCAAAATTAAGAGGTGAAAATTATGGATAATATATTTGGATATAAAATTTCTAACTCTCAATATAGTCAGATGAAAATTATTGAAACTCCTAGATTTATACTTAGACCGGCAACATTACAGGACGTACCTGATATTTATGAATATCTTTGCAAAGAGAAAGTAGTACAATATCTACCTTTTAATGCACATAAAACTATTAATGATACAAAAAGATTTGTTCAAGTATTTTTTATAAATAATTATAAACAAGGTAAAGTAGGTAATTATGTTATCTATCATAAAAATGATAAAAAAGTAATTGGAAATATAGGGATTAACAATATAAGAACTAAATCAAAAGAAGGTGAAATAGGAATTTGTATAAATCCTAAATATTGGGGTAATGATTATTCTACAGAATTGACAGTAATAACTCTAATTACAGGCTTTGAACTATTAGATTTAGATAAATTGGTGGCATTAACATATTCTGAAAATAAGTATACACCAAAATCTCTAAACAACTTAGGATTTAAATATGTTAAGACATACAAGCCTAAAAGAAACCTCCAAATATCTCATAGGTTTGAACTAACAAAATCAGATTATTTGAAATTGAAGAAAGAATATTTGCCTAAATTAGTAAAAGGATTTTATTGATACAATTAAATAAGTATTTATCGTAGCAAATCATATTATAATAATATTAAAGGGGGAATAAGTATCATGTTAACTTATTATATAAATTTAATATTATTTTTCATATCATTATTTACACTAATTTACTTCATCTACAAACCAAAGAAGAATTACGCATTTATTTTTAAAACTATTACTAGTATTTTGTTTATCTCTACAGGGATAATATGTCATATGAAGTCACCAGGAGATAATTATTATTTTTTATTAATAATTATTGGTCTGATTTTTTCTTTATTTGGAGATATGTTCCTTGCACTTAAAATTAATCATAAAGATGGTTCTTTGAACAAGTACTTCCTTTATGGAGTTGTTAGTTTTTCACTAACTCATATAATGTATATCATTGCTTTTGTTCATCTAAGTTTCTTTAATTTTATTGATTTACTAGTAGCTTTACTTTTAGCCTTTGTTGCTATTTCAGTATTAAAATCCAATAAAAATATAGACTTTAAAAATATGCTAGTACCAGCAAGTATTTATTCTTTTATTATTTGCTTAATGACTTTTGAATCTATAAAACTAGTATTTTTATTAAAATTTAATATGGGAACATGTTTACTGCTAGTTGGTGCCTTGTTATTCATATTCTCAGATATAGTCTTATCTTTTATATTATTTAATAAACATCATAAAAAGTATTTATCTGCAGTAAACTTAATTACTTATTATACTGGTCAATTTCTCATCGCTTCAACTTTGTTGTTCTTTTAATATTTTGAACATAACAAGGGACATATCTTTATTGATATGTCCCTTCAATATTATAACTTCCTAATATTATCTTAAAATTATTAGTCCATCAAATTATATTCTTCATATAACGGATATTTTTCTGTAAGTCCTGTAACTAGATTTTTAGCCTTATCTTCTAAATCATAAGTTAAACATAAGTCTATAGCCTCTGCTATAACTACCATGTCCTCTTCTTTCATTCCTCTAGTTGTAACTGCTGCACTACCTACCCTTATTCCACTAGTTACATTTGCTCCATTTGGATCAAAAGGAATTGCATTTTTATTTGTAGTGATATAAGCTTCATCTAATCTCTTTTCAGCTTCTTTTCCTGTTATTTTTTTATTAGTCAAATCAAGTAATATTAAATGATTATCTGTACCTCCAGTTAATAATTTAAAATCTCTTTTCATTAGTTCTTCAGCTAATTTCTTGCAATTTTTCACAACTTGATTTTGATATTCTTTAAACTCATCACTTAATGCTTCTTTAAAACAAACAGCTTTGGAGGCAATTATATGTTCTAATGGTCCTCCTTGAGTCCCTGGGAATATAGCTTTATCTATAGCTTTTGCATATTTTTCCTTACAAAGAATTATTCCTCCACGAGGTCCTCTTAAAGTTTTATGAGTTGTACTTGTTACAAAATCTGCCACTTCGCAAGGATTTTCATGAAGTCCCGCTGCTACTAAACCTGCAATATGAGCCATATCAACCATTAACAATGCTCCCACTTCGTCAGCTATTTCTCTGAACTTTTTAAAGTCAATCGCTCTAGGATAAGCACTTGCCCCTGCCACAATTAGCTTAGGTTTCACTTCATGAGCAACTTTTTTTACATTATCATAGTCAATAAATCCATCTTTATTTACTCCATATTCATGGAATTCAAAATATTGTCCAGATATATTTGCTGGAGAACCATGAGTTAAATGACCGCCTTGAGATAAATTCATTCCCATTACTTTATCTCCTGGTTTTAATATAGCAAAGTAAACTGCTATATTTGCATTTGCTCCAGAGTGAGGTTGTACATTGGCATGTTCTGCTCCAAAGATTTTCTTCAATCTTTCTATTGCCAAAGTCTCAACTTCGTCAATATGTACACATCCTCCATAGTATCTGTTACCGGAGTATCCCTCTGCATATTTGTTAGTCAAATGACTTCCCATAGTTTCCATTACTGGCATTGATACTATATTTTCCGATGCTATTAACTCTATATTTCTTTGTTGTCTAAGTAGTTCTTTCTTCATACTGTTATAAACTTCCATGTCAGCTTGTTTTAAATTTTCAAACATAGTCATCATCCTTTCATTTATAACCTACTGTTGACAAATAATAAATCTGTAATTTCCCCTACTATAAATATAGCATTTTTTTCACATAATATAATATATAAATTTTCTAACTTATAAAAATACTTCTTTTGTATAATATCTAAATTCCCTATAATATCTAGTTTATGTATAAATACATGAATTTGCAAAAGTGACAACATCATGTTATAATCAGGTTGTTATAAAACAACTTATTTTTTTTTATAAGTTGTTTTTATATCATAACTTAGTTAGGAGGATATATTATGAATATAAAAAATAAAAATAGTGTCTTTATAATCTCTATAATGTTCACTAGTTTGATAATTGGATTTGGCTTAATAGCCCCAAACTTATTTAAACAGATATCTAAAAACTTATATAATATAGTAATTATTAACTTCAATTGGCTTTACTTAGTAGTAATGTTTTTAATAGTTATTTTTACATTGTTTTTGATTTTTAGTAAATATGGTGATATAAGGCTCGGTAAAGATGATGACAGGCCTGAATTTAATAATTTATCTTGGTTCTCCATGTTATTTGGAGCAGGAATGGGTATAGGTTTAATATTTTTCAGTGCAGTTGAACCCATGAAACATTTTGTGAATCCTATTAATTCTCAACCTGGAAGCACTGAAGCAATAAATTTTGCAATGCAACAATCCTTTATGCATTGGGGTATAACACCTTGGGCAGCCTATTCATTAATGGGACTTGCTTTAGCATATTTTCAGTTCAGAAAAGGTGCACCAGGATTAATAAGTAGTATATTTTTACCTATCATAGGTGAAGATGGTGTAAAAGGTCCAATAGGTAAGTTTATTGATATTTTAGCAGTATTCACTACAGTTACTGGTATTGCCACCTCTTTAGGTATGGGTACTATGCAAATAGCTGGTGGATTAGAATATTTATTTAATATTAAAAACACTATTTTGATACAAATACTTATAATTACTATAGCTACTTTTTTATATATAAAAAGTTCTACAAGTGGTTTAGATAAAGGAATTAAATTATTATCAAATATTAACTTAACTTTGTCATTTTTATTTTTATGTGGAGCAATACTAATTGGTTCTCAATCTAATATGATGAAAAATTTTTTAAATGGGACTGGTTTATATCTAGAAACATTTATTTCTCAAAGTTTGTTTATAGATAAAAACGGAACATGGATAGCTAACTGGAGGGTCTTTTATTGGGCATTGTGGATAGCATGGATTCCTTTTGTTGGTATTTTTATAGCCAGAATATCAAAAGGTAGAACAATAAGAGAATTTATAATTGGCGTAACAATCGTACCTGCATTAGCATGTATGATTTGGTTTTCAGTATTTGGAACATTAGGTATGGATTTAGGTTTGGATTTTGCTACAAGTTCAATTACAGTTACAGAAACAGCATTATTTAAAGTCTTGGCAAATTATAATATGGGAGGAGTATTATCTGTAATAGCTATGATACTTTTATGTACCTTCTTTATTTCCTCTGCCGACTCAGCTACCTATGTATTAGGAATGTTTACATCTGACGGTGATTTGAACCCTAGTAACAAAAACAAAATTGCATGGGGAATAATTCAAGCCTTATTAGCAATAACTTTAATTATATCCGGTGGATTAGAAACATTACAAATGGTGTCTATAGTATCTGCATTCCCTTTTGCAATCGTAATGCTTATTAGTATTGTATCTATTAAAAAAGCATTAAGTGAAGAATTTAGTAATAAAAAATCAGTTAATAATGAAAAACCTTCAAAAAATAATATAAATACAAAAGAAATGTATTTGAATAAATTAAAATCAGATAATAATGAGTGTAAAGAAATATGCTAATAAAATTAACTTTCTAGTATATTACTTTAAAAAGTAGTTACTAGCCATTTTATTTAGGATTAGTAACTACTTTTTTATTTTATTAAAAATATGATTTTTTATATAAAACAAATTAATAAACTTCCAACTGTTATTAGCACAAGTATAATTGTAATCACTTTTCCTAAAGTATGAGCCATATTAATACTCCACCCCATACCTAATCTTTTTTCTACCATAAGTTTTGGATCTTCTTTGTTATAATAAATAAAACCATAGATCCACTTTTCATCGTCATTTTCAATGGTATATATATTTCTACTCTTGGGTTTTATACTACTTAACATAAGGTAAAAGTAAATTACAGGAACTACTATAAAAATTGGTATTATACATGATCCTATAGTTAGCCACATGGGCATATCTTTTTCTTGTACCATAAATATTGGTATTGTAGATGTAATAGACTGAATACTAAGAGTTAAAGTAAGAAAAGAGTATCCTATGCCATTTAAGTATTTTACAGCTTTCTTTCTATTTACTTCTAAATTTTTATTGTCTATATAAGTATTTCCAGCTACACTTCCTATTCCTATTACAGCAAATAATAGTACCATGGATATATCTATAAAACTAGTAAAAAATACGTTTAGTATATTTTTTTTAGAGTACCCATTTGGTTTACCATATGCTCCCCAGTGTGTGATTATAGTGTCTGGCATATTTTTATAGCTTAATAATACGTATACAAATGATACAAGAGATAATATTATGCATATTCCAAATAGTATTTTAAATTTCTTTATTATTCTTTTCTTTTCATTTGCAAGAATTTCATCTTCTTTTATGATTACTCTTATAGGTACTTGTTCTTTATTATCATTATTATATAGCTGTAAATTAGCTAAATAAGTATCTTTTACATATTTAACTTTTTTATATTCTATTGTTAAAATTAAAAAGAATAAAGTAAGATATACGGTAGTGGAAATTATAATATTAGCACCTATATTTAAATCAAATATAGTTTTTAGGATTAAATATACCATGATACTTAAAAACAGTGATACATTTAATTTTCTTTTAAAATCTTTAGTTATCTTAACTTTTAAATCTTCTTCTATAATTATTTCGTTTATGTATACTCCAAAAAAGTATTTCCTACTACTTAATGATTGTGTACTTAAAGCTATTAAATGTGTAAATAATATTATAAGTATAAATACTATATAGTTTAGAAAAAACATAAGCTCCCCCTCCGTCTTTATGCTAATTATAATTTACTGTCCAAAAAACTTGTATATAAATAGAATATGAATATTTAAATTTTCTGTTTATATGTTTTATATTATAGGAACCTGAAATAAAATATCAATTACTTTTCCTAAAGTATGGTTTTTTATGCATAAGTTACATTTAGGTCTTCTTATAAAAATCTAAAAATAAAAGGCCTTTTCAAATCCACAGCCTTTTTAGGACATAGTTCATGACAACAAAAACATCTTATGCAATTATCTAAATTTATATTAGGACCATTTTCTTTCATTTCTATAACTTTAGGAGGACAAACCCTGCTACATACTCCACACTTTACGCATTCTTTATAATTTATTACTGGTTTCCCTGCCAATTTTTTATTTATAAAAATCTCAATATTTCTAGGTACTTTACCTCTTAGAAAACTAATACTTTTATTTGAAGGTATTTTAAAATCCTTAACTACTTTATCTTCTAATTCTTCTCCTAATAAACAAATATCCGAAAAGTCTTTTTCTATTAAGTCTCGCTCAACGGATCTTTGTACTGTTGGAACCTTAAGTGGATCTAAATTTATAAGTTTACAGGCAATAACATCTATAGCATAAGGGCTAGGAGAGGCTAGTAATACACCTATTTTTCTAGGCACACCTGCAGTTGGACCTTCACCTTCCATGCCAACTACGCCGTCCATAATAGTAAGAGTTGGTGATACAAAAGCACATATATCAACTAATGATTCTGTAAAATCCTTAACTTCAGGCATTTTAAAATGATACTCAGCCTTTTTCACCCCAGGTATTACTCCAAATAAGTTTTTTACCCCTCCTGTAAAAGTTGCCATGGCATGAGTTTTTAATTTGCAAATATTTATAACATGATCTACTTCAACTATAGGTTTTATTACTGTCATGTATTTTAGTATTTTTCCATTGTTATTTTCTACTTTTATTTCTGAAGTATCATAATTCAATTTAATATTAAGTTCTTCACATACTTTTTCTATACCACAAGCTTTGTATACACCTTTTAAAGATGATTTTGTGTAAGGTCCTCCTGGACTATCCCCAACTATTACCTTGCATCCAAGCTCCAAAAGTTGTTCAGACATAATTTTTAATATCATAGGATGAGTAGTTGCCATTTCTTCTGGCAATTTTTTTGCAACAAGATTCATTTTTATAAATACTGTACTATTTTTCTTTACATACTTTTCAAGTCCACCTAAATCATGTAACAATTTTTTTAATTGGGATTTTACTTCTTCATATTTATAACTATCACAACTTCTTAGTGACACTTCTTTCATATTATATCTCCTTTTTATAATATTCCTTTTTTAACTACTTAATTAATTATATCATTTCATGATAAGGGGTTATAAAACAAAAAACTTCTGAGAAATAGAAGTTTTTTATTTCTCAGAAGTTTTAATATCTAATTTAGTATATTTTGATTTTTAAAAGTAGGGCAGCTTTTCATTATGCCTTCCCATAATGCATTTATATAAATCTCAAATGTATCATAATCATGTTTAAATAGCTCATCTGGCAAAGTAACTTGTACAGATTTAGCAATAACTAAAATTCTATTATAAAAATCATGATACTGATCATATTTAATCATTTCAAGTAATTTTAATATTTCTAATTCATGTAACTCAGCTTTTTCTCCAATATCATATCCTACATTACTTATCATCTTTATTTCTTCCATAGGTACACCAACTTCCATAATATTATAGTTTTTCAATAAAATTATAAAAATAAAAGCATAAAAGATTTGTCCAAACTAAACAAAAACCATGAAGATACATTAATTATTTTAATTAATATAAAAATTCATGATTTATATACATTGCTATTAGATTTTATTATTTTTACATTTTTGACTCTAGCATTAAGTACATTATATGTGATTTATACATCATATACAATCTATTTTCAACGACATTTTCTTTGTATTTTCAACACTATTTATTAATTATATAATCCTTACAATTAGTAACTCCATACCACTCACATTCTTTACAAATATCATCAAATATATCTTCTGTCATATTATCATATACTAATGCTTCTAATTCACTATAATTGTAAAATCCTTCTTTTAAATTAAAATATCTGACAACCTTTAAGTCAAGCAATTTTACTTTGTATTGAGATGAGCAAAGATTTTCATCTAATTTATTCGGACATTTCTCACAAATACTATCTGTATAAAAAACCAATTCTACTTCATTTATTTCTTGCCTTATATTTTCTACTTTAAGAAATTGATTATAAGCTTTAATTTTTTTTATAATATTTTCCATTTTAACCTTAAAATCTTCACTGTATCCATTTCCACTGTAAGCTCTCATACAAAGTAAATGATGTGGTCTTATTCTTAACATAAACTTACTTTTAGACCTCCTTTCAAAATTTAAATTTATATATGCAAAACCTTGTATTTTCCAGGTACTCATAAGATTATTATAGTATGAAAATACTAAGTTTTATAGTATAATATTAAGTAATCTTAGTTAGTTTTAATTTTAAATTTCCCCATTATATAGGAGGAAATTTATGAAAGAATTAGTAATAGGAAATTTAATTGCAAAAGTACCTGTAATACAAGGCGGCATGGGTATTGGTGTGTCTAGATCATCTTTAGCATCTGCCGTTAGTAATGCTGGTGGAATCGGGGTTATATCAGGTGTTAACATTGGGTATGACGAAGATGATTTTGAAAATAACACTTTACAAGCAAATTTAAGAGCTTTAAAAAAGCACCTTAAAATAGCTAAAGAAAAATCCAATAATGGTATTATTGGTGTTAATTTAATGGTAGCTATGAATTATTATGAAGAACATGTAAAAACAGCAATAGAGTCTGGCTGTGATTTAATAATTTCTGGAGCTGGGCTACCTTTACAGCTGCCTAAACTAGTAAAAAATAGTGCAACTAAAATAGCTCCTATTGTATCATCATCTAAAGCAGCACAAGTTATCCTAAAAATGTGGGATAAAAAGGATAAGACAACAGCTGATTTAATAATTGTGGAAGGTCCTAAAGCTGGTGGTCATTTAGGTTTTAGTAATGATGAATTAGATGATATAAAATCAATTAATTATGATGATGAATTTATTAAAATTCTAGATATCACAAAAACATATGAAGAAAAATACAATAAAAAAATACCAGTAATTGCTGCTGGCGGAATATCTTGCGGACTTGATGTGAAAAAATATTTAGATTTAGGTGCTAGTGGTGTTCAAGTAGGTACTAGATTTGTTGCTACTCATGAATGTGATGCACATGATAACTTTAAACAAACTTTTGTTAATGCCAAGGAAGAAGATATTCAAATAGTTAAAAGTCCTGTTGGACTTCCTGGAAGAGCAATAAAAAATAAATTTATTGATAAGGTATCATGTTCAAGACCTAAAATTACAAAGTGCTATAATTGTTTGATCCCTTGTAATCCTAAGGACACACCTTATTGTATTTCAACTGCTTTGATAAATGCAGTAAAAGGCAATGTGGATGATGCTCTATTGTTTTGTGGAGCAGACGCATACAAAATAAATGAATTAAAATCAGTAAAAGAAGTTATTGATGAATTAACTTATAACATATAAACCATAAATAATAAAAACTGGCTAACTCTATTGGAATTAGCCAGTTTTTATTGAACGTAATTTATTATTTTACCTCCTATTTTTAATTGCTTAATAAATGTATTGTATCAATAATTTTAAACAATAAAAAATGAAGGATCTACTGATTATATCGTATCCCCTCCATTTTTATTATTTTAATTTCCCATTTTTCTAAATTTGTCATATCTGTTATTTAATAATTCATGAGAATCTATATGAATTAAATTCTCTAAATCCTTCAATATATATTCTTTTATATTTTCAGCTGCCTGAAGCGGGTTTGCTTGAGCACCATTTTCTGGCTCCATAATAATGTCATCTATTATGCCAAAATCTTTTAAGTCATGAGAAGTTATCTTCATGGCTAAAGCCGCCTTTTTTGCCTTACTTACATCTTTCCATAGTATAGATGCAAATCCTTCTGGAGATAAAATGGAATAAATTGAGTTTTCCATCATATATACTTTATCACCTAGAGCAAGAGCTAATGCTCCACCACTACCTCCTTCTCCTATAATTATTGATATTACAGGAGTTTTCAAACTACTCATTTCTAGTAAGTTTTGAGCTATAGCATGACCTTGGCCTCTTTCTTCCGCTCCTATACCACAAAATGCTCCAGGAGTATCTATAAAACAAATTACAGGCCTTTTAAATTTTTCTGCTTGCTTCATTAGCCTTAATGCTTTTTTATAACCTTCTGGATGAACCATACCGAAGTTCATATCTATATTTTCTTTTGTGGTTTTTCCTTTGTTAATTCCAATAACTGTTACATTTATATCATTTATACTACCAATTCCACCAATTACAGCCCTATCATCTCTAAAAGATCTATCACCATGAAGTTCAATAAATTCATCAAATATGTTTTCTATATAAAATTTAGCATTTGGTCTATCTTTATGTCTTGCAAGATTAACCTTATCCCATATTATGTTTTCATTATTTTGCATTTTCTCTCACCCCATGTAATTTTAAAACTTTGTATAAATAGTTTCTTAAATCCCTTCTTTTAACAATAGAATCTATAAATCCTTTTTCCAAAGCAAACTCTGCACTTTGGAAATCTTCTGGTAGCTTTTCATTTATAGTATTTTCTATTACCCTTCTTCCTGCAAATCCAATTACTGCATTTGGCTCACTTATGATTATATCACCTTCCATGGCAAAACTAGCTGTAACACCACCTGTTGTAGGATGAGTTATTACACTAATATATAAAAGTCCTGCCTCATTATGCTTTGATATTGCTAAAGAAGTTTTGGCCATTTGCATAAGTGAAAATATTCCTTCTTGCATTCTAGCTCCACCAGATGCTGTAAAAATAATAAGAGGAAGTCTATTCTTTGTTGCATACTCTACAATACATGTTATTTTTTCCCCTACAGCACATCCCATACTACCCATCATAAAGTTACTATCCATAATGGCAGTTGCTACCTTTAGAGAATTAATTTCTCCAGTTCCTGTTATGACAGCTTCTTTTAGGCCAGATTTGGCTTGATTTAGTTCTAATTTGTCTTCATATCCTTCAAAACTTAAAGGGTTTTTAGTTTCTATCTCTTTAAATAGTTCCACAAATGTATTTTTATCAAATATTTGATTTATTCTATTCTTTGCAGAAATACTAAAATGATGCCCACATCCTATACATACCTTGTAGTTTCTATCTAAATCTTCTTTATAAAGTATGTTTTTACATTTAGGGCAATTAGTCCATTTTCCATTAGGTATATTTGGAGTATGGGAACTATCTTCTAAGTTTCTAGTGCTTACTGTCACATATTCTCTTTTTCTAAATAAATTTTTAAGCATTATTATTCACCAACTTATTCTCTATAAAAGAAGTATTATAATTTCCATTTATAAAATCTTCATGTTCCAGTATTTCATATTGAAAATCTATATTTGTTGTAACACCACCTATGGCAAATTCATCTAGGGCTCTTTTCATTTTAATTATGGCAGTTTCTCTGTCATCTCCGAAAGTTATAAGCTTTCCTATCATTGAATCATAATATGGTGGAATTTCATATCCACAATAAATAGCACTATCAACCCTAACTCCTAAACCTGATGGAGTATATAATTCTGTTATTACACCTGGACATGGTCTAAAATTATTCTTTGGATCTTCTGCATTTATTCTGCACTCTATAGCATGGCCAGATATTTTTATATCTTCCTGGCCAATTTCCATCTTCATACCTGAGGCTATCTTTAACTGTTCTTTTACTATATCTATATTTGTAACCATTTCTGTAATAGGATGCTCAACTTGAATTCTTGTATTCATTTCCATAAAGTAGAATTCACCACTATAATCTACTAAAAATTCTATAGTTCCTGCATTTTTATAATCAACAGCCTGAGCTGCTTTAACTGCAACTTTCCCCATTTTTTCTCTTAAATCATCATTTAGAAACACAGATGGGGCCTCCTCTAAAACTTTTTGGTTATTTCTTTGCAATGAACATTCTCTTTCACCTAAATGAATTACATTCCCATACTCATCGGCCAATACTTGGAATTCAATATGTCTGGGATTTTCTATAAACTTCTCAATATATACCTTATCTTCGCCAAAACAAGCTTTTGATTCTAATTTGGCAGCTTCAAAATTACGTTTAAATTCTTTAATATCTCTTACTATTCTTATTCCCTTTCCTCCACCACCAGCAGCGGCTTTTATCATCAGTGGAAATCCTATATTTTTAGCTATATCTAGGGCATGATCATAAGAAAGTATTTCACCTTCATATCCTGGTACAACAGGAACATGTGCTTTTTTCATTATTTCTCTAGCTCTTGCTTTATCACCCATTAGTTCAATAGTTTCATAATCTGGTCCAATAAATTTTATATTGCATTCTCTGCACATTTTTGCGAACTTAGGATTTTCTGATAAAAATCCAAAACCGGGATGTATACCTTCACATCCTGTTAAAACACATGCACTTAAAATATTTGTCATATTTAAATAACTATCTTTACTAAGCGGTCCTCCTACACAAACAGCTTCATCTGCCATTTGTGTATGAAGGGCATTTTTGTCTTGCTCAGAATAAATAGCCACAGTTCTTATATTAAGCTCTCTACAAGCCCTAATTATTCTTACTGCAATTTCACCTCTGTTAGCTATAAGAATTTTCTTTAACATAATATCACCTACCCAATAGCAAACATTATTTCGCCTTCACAAACTATACTTCCATCTACAGTAGCTTTACCTTTTCCTACACCAATACTTCCTCTTAACTTTACTATTTCTATTTCTAGATTTAGTTTATCTCCTGGTGTTACTTGCTTTTTCCATCTTACTTTATCTGCTCCAACTAAAAATCCTATTTTACCTTTGAATTCTTCTTGTGAAAGTATGCAGATTGCCCCCATTTGAGCCAATGCTTCTAAGATTAATACTCCTGGCATTACAGGATAGTCTGGAAAATGTCCATTGAAAAAGTTCTCATTTATAGTTACATTTTTATATCCTTTTGCACTTTTTCCTTCTACTACTTCTTCAACTCTATCTATCATTAAAAATGGGTATCTATGAGGTAAAATATCTTTTATTTCTTTAACAGTTAACATTTATACTCTCCTTACTTTGAATAATGGCTCTCCATATTGAACCATTTTTCCATTTTCGCTTAATACACTAACTATTTCACAATCAAATTCTGCACTAATTTCATTCATAAGTTTCATAGCTTCAACGATACAAACTACTTCACCTTTGCTTATTTTTTGGCCTATGCTTACAAAAGGACCATCATCTGGTGACATAGATTCATAAAATGTTCCAACTATTGGTGAAGCTATTACTTCCATACCAGTAGCATCATCATTGTTTTGAGAAGCATTATTTTCTTCAACATTTTCTTTAAATTCTATTTTTATATCATCATTACTAGAATTATTAATGTCTATTTTCTTTGAATTATTATCACATAAATCATTATTATTAGATGAATAATTTCTTGTAATTGATTTATCCATTTTTATAAACTCTTTTTCATCTCTCATTTCAAAATAAGATAAATTGGAGCTGTTAATAAGTTCAATAAGTTCTTTTACTTCATCAAATCTCATATTATCCTCCTATTTAGTCCCACTTTTTGAATAATAGTGAGGCATTATGACCACCGAATCCTAGTGAGTTACTTAGAGCATATTTAAGCTCTTTCTCTCTTCCCACATTAGGAACATAGTCTAAATCCAATTCTTCTTCACTTTCACTATAACCTATAGTTGGATGTATAAATCCTTCTTGTAAAGATTTTATACAAGCTATGGATTCTATTGCTCCTGCTGCACCTAACAAGTGACCTGTCATAGATTTAGTTGAAGAAATAGGAATGTTTTTTGCATCTTCTTCAAATACTTTTTTAATTGCTCTAGTTTCAAATAAATCATTGTATGGTGTTGATGTACCATGAGCATTTATATAAGAAACTTCACTTGGATTGATACCAGCTTCATCAATGGCATCTCTCATTGATTTTGATGCACTTGTTCCTTCTGGATCTGGAGAAGTTATATGATATGCATCACAAGTTGACCCATATCCTACTATTTCACATAGTATATTCGCTCCTCTTTTCAGTGCATGGTCCAAACTTTCAATAACTAATATACCTGCCCCTTCACCCATAACAAATCCACTTCTATCTTTGTCAAATGGTATTGATGCTCTTTCAGGTGTATTTTTAGAGTTTAGAGCTTTCATATTACTAAACCCAGCTATGGCTATAGTCGTGATAGATGCTTCACATCCTCCACTTATCATTACATCTGCATATCCATGTTTTATATGTCTAAATGCATCTCCTATATTATTAGTTCCTGTAGCACAAGCTGTTACAGCTGATGTACAGGTTCCTCTCGCACCATATTTAATAGCAATATTAGCAGCACCTGCATTGATTATAGTCATAGGGATATACATTGGAGATATTCTTTTAGGTCCTTTTTTGTATAAATTTCCAAATTCATTTTCATGAGTATGGAAACCTCCTATACCTGAACCAACCATTACACCAACTCTATTTTTATCTATTTCATCCATATTAATACCTGACTGTTTTATGGCTTCTTCACTAGCTATAAGCGCATATTGTGTAAACTTATCAAGTCTTCTACATTCTTTTTTATCTAAATAATCTTCTATTTTTAAGTCTTTGACTTCTCCAGCAATTTTTACATCTAGATTTTCAACGTCCATTGACTTAATAAAGTCGATTCCTAATTTTCCATTTTTAGCATTAGTCCAAAATTCTTCAGCGCTATTTCCAATTGGAGTAACAGCACCTATTCCTGTAATAACTACTCTTTTATTCATAAAAACCTCCTACATTGCCATGCCGCCATCCACATGAATGACTTGACCTGTTATATAATCCGATTGATTACTAGCTAAAAATAATGCTAAATTAGCAATATCCTCTGCTTGACCTAATCTTTTAAGAGGCACTTGAGACATTATGTTTTTCTTTTGGTCTTCACTTAATACTTTTGTCATATCAGTATCTATAAACCCTGGAGCAATGGCATTTACATTTATATTTTTGCCTCCAATTTCACGTGCTAAAGATTTTGTCATTCCAATAAGACCTGCTTTTGATGCACAGTAATTCACTTGTCCTGCATTACCTATAACACCAACTACTGAAGACATATTTATTATCTTTCCAGATTTTTGTCTTATCATTATTGGAGTCACTGCTTTTAGACAATTAAATGCTCCTTTTAAATTAACATCTATAACACTATCAAAATCTTCCTCTTTCATTCTCATTATTAAGTTATCTTTTGTTATACCAGCATTATTAACTAGTATATCTACTCTTCCAAAAACTTCTTTAGCTTCTTTTATTAATTTCTCAGCTTCTTCAAAATTACTTACGTTTGCTTTGATAATCAAAGTATCAGATCCTAGTTTATCTAATTCTTCTTTTAACTGAAGAGCTTCTGTTTCACTATTTCTATAATTAAGCACTATATTAGCGCCTTCTTTGGCATATTTTATAGCAATTTCTCTGCCTATACCTCTAGAAGCACCTGTAATTACTGCACATTTTCCTTGTAACATTAACTTACCTCCTGTTATTCAAAGCTTAAGCATTAATTTTATCAAGCTTTAAACTTTCAACTGTTTCTCTTAAAGATTTCAAATCTTCTACATTATAGATTTTTACATCTTTATTTATTTTCTTTACAAATCCAGTTAAAGTTTTACCTGGACCTACTTCTATAAAAGTATTAACTCCTCTGTCAATTAAATCTTTTATACTTTTTTCAAAAAGTACTGATGACATTATTTGTTGTCTTAATAACTCCTTAACATCATCACCTTCTTCATAAGGGCTTCCCTTTACATTAGAGTAAACTGTCTTTTTAAATTTATTTATATTTGCTTTTTGTAATTCTTCATAAAATTTATAACTAGCTTTTTCATATATAGAACTGTGGAAAGGTCCACTTACTTTTAAAGGTACTACCATTCCTTTTAGTTCTTTTCCTATTTTTATGCTAGCTTTTATTGCCTTGTGCTCCCCTGATATTACAACTTGACCAGGACAGTTATAGTTTGCACCTTCCACAAGTCCAAACTCACTAGCTCTTTTTATAAGTTCTTCAACTTTGTCATTATCAAGCTTTAGTACCGCTGCCATAGTTCCTTCTTCTGTGCTTACCTCTGAATCCATAATCTGTGCTCTTGTCTTTATAAGTTTCATCCCATCTTCAAAAGAAAGCATTCCACCATATACTAAAGCTCCATATTCTCCTAAAGATAATCCTAAAGCATAGTCAGCTTCAACCCCTGACTCCTCCAGAGCTTTTTGGCAGGCTAGAGATGTTAGCATTATTGCAGGCTGGCTATTTTTAGTTCTAGTTAATTCTTCAATAGAACCATTGAAAATTAAATCCTTTATAGGCATATCTAGAATTTCTTCACCTTTATCAAATATGTTTTTGCAACTTTCTATATTTTCATATAAATCTTTTCCCATATTTATATATTGGGATCCTTGGCCTGGAAAAAGAAATGCTATTTTATTACTCATTGCAAACCCTCCCAAGTACTAAATCTAGTTCACTTATTAATTCATCTATAATTTCTTTACAAGTTTGCTTTTTACTAACAAGCCCTGCTATTTGACCTGCCATAACACTACCGTTATTAACATCACCATCTACTACAGCTTTTCTTAAAGCTCCTTTTCCTAAAGCTTCTATTTCTTCTGGGTCAGCATTAGTTTTTTCAAGTCTTATATATTCTCTAGTAAGTTTATTTCTTAAAACTCTAACTGGATGAGATGTACTTGTTCCTGTAACTTCAGTATCTATATCTTTTGCGTTTAAAACTCTATCTTTATAATTCTCATGAACCTTGCATTCTTTTGATACTAAAAATCTAGTTCCCATTTGTACTCCACAAGCTCCAAGCATAAATGATGCTGCTATACCTCTTCCATCACCTATACCTCCTGCTGCTATTACAGGGATATCCACTGCATCCACAACTTGTGGTACTAAACTCATAGTTGTCAATTGACCAATATGACCTCCTGCTTCCATCCCTTCTACTATAACTGCATCTGCACCGAATTTTTCCATTCTTTTTGCAATTGCTACAGAAGGGACAACAGGTATTACTTTCACATTGTGTTTTTTCCAATCTTCAATGTATTTTCCAGGACTTCCTGCACCAGTAGTTACTACAGCAATTTGTTCATCACATACTAACTTTGCGATTTCGTCAATATTGTCTCTCATAAGCATTATGTTTATGCCAAAAGGCTTTTTAGTAAGTGATTTAGTTTTTCTGATTTCAGCTCTAACATCTTCTGTATCGCCCACTCCACTTATAATTCCTAGGCCTCCTGCTTCACTAACTGACGCTGCTAAAGTAGCATCTGATATCCAAGCCATACCACCTTGAATTATTGGATATTCTATATTAAGTAATTCTGTTATCCTTGAAGTTTTCATATTTCCTCCTGCAACCATATCTTATTATTTTGCCTTTTCTTCTATATAGTTAACTACGTCCTTTATAGTTTTCATACTTTCTGGTGCTTCTACTTCTATACCAAATTCTTCTTCTATCTCTATTATTAATTGGAATGTGTCTAATGAGTCTATTCCTAAAGATGCAAAAGTACTGTCTAATTTTATTTCATCTCTCTCTATCGATAAATTTTCTTCCATTATTCCTTGTAATTTTTCAAA
Organism: Terrisporobacter petrolearius; assembly: GCF_020748185.1. Lineage (GTDB taxonomy): Bacteria > Bacillota > Clostridia > Peptostreptococcales > Peptostreptococcaceae > Terrisporobacter > Terrisporobacter petrolearius. Next base: position 25,161 of record NZ_JAHZMO010000020.1, read on the forward strand.
TATCATTTTTTTATCCTCCATAAATTTAATAATTTTTTATTATTTTCGTAATCTTAATTTACTTTGTTACTTTAGTTATCTTAGTTAGTTCTTTAATCTTAGTTAATCTTGTTAATTTTAAATTTCCTAAATTTTAATTTATTTTCAAATTAAATAGCCCAATTTATTAAAGTTGCTCCATAAGTAAGGCCTGCACCAAATCCGACTAATATAATTTTACTATCTTTTTTTAATAATCCTTTTTCATTCATATCACTAAGTGCAATGGGTATAGATGCTCCTGAAGTATTTCCATACTCCTCCATATTCATATAAAACTTATCTATATCTACTTTTAATTTTTTAGCAGCATATTGAATAATTCTTACATTTGCTTGATGCGGAATTATATAATCAATATCATTAATATCTAAATTATTTTCTTCCAGTGTTTTATTAATTGAATTTACTATAACAGAGATAGCAAACTTAAATATTTCACCACCGTCCATTCTTAATTTAGAATCTCTAATGATTTTGCTTTCTACAAATGGACTATCTACATCATTGCCTCCAATTGTTAAACATTCATATTTTTCTCCTACTGATTTGCAAAAAGAACTCATAAGTCCTATATTATCACTTTTTGATAAAACAGCTGCTCCTGCACCATCACCAAATAATACACACGTAGATCTATCTTCCCAGTCAAGTGACTTTGAAAGATTTTCAGCGCCTATAACTAGAGCGTGTTTGTAATTATTTGATCCTATCATAGCTTTTGCCACATCTAATCCATATATAAATCCAGAACAAGCAGCGCTTATATCAAAGGCAAGGGCATTATCTGCACCTATAATACTTTGAACTATGCATGCAGTAGATGGAGTAAACATATCTGGTGTACAAGTTGCAACTATTAACAAATCCACATCCAATGGACTTATATTTGCATTTTCCAAAGCTTTTTCACCAGCCTTTGCTGCCATATCAGATGTATTCTCGCCTTTAGAAATATATCTACTTTTTATGCCAGTTCGTGAATAAATCCATTCGTCACTAGTATCAATGATTTCACTTAACTGATCATTAGTAACTAAATTGGAAGGTGTGTATTTTCCTAGACCTTCTATAATTACTTCTTTCATAGATTTCTCCTTCTTTTATCTTTGAATTTAAAATATCTTGATTATCAAAATATAATATTCAAAATAACCTAAATTTATTAATTAATTAATAATTTAGCTTTTATTTTGATATTCAAACTATATTACATCCAAATGAATAAGTCAACCTCTTTTACATAAATTTTTCTCTTGTAATTAATTGTTATTTTTCTCTTATTATAGTCATAGCGTTGGCAATAGCGTAATCTTTGCCATGAGATATTGATACCTTTATTTCTAAAACATTATGATTTTTACATATTTGCTCTAAGTTGTTATGTGTTTTTACTATAGGTTTTCCTAATTCATTTCTTAATACTTCTATATCTTTTAAATTGTATCCCCTTATACCTAATCCCAAAGATTTACTAACCGCTTCTTTTGCTGCGAAATTTCCAGCTATAGTTTCTGCTCTATATCCTTTTGATTCAAATAATTCTATTTCTTTATCTGTAAATAGCTTTTTTAAGAAGTTTTCTCTTTTTACTAATGCTTTTTTTATTCTTTCGATTTCTATAATATCTATTCCTATATCTAAAATATTCATAATATCCTCCATTAATAAATATGATTTCTATTTTTGATTATAATTGTATTATTTATACATTCTATCACTAAATTTACATGAACTGTAAAATTATTAAATATATTGTACTAAATTCACTTCGTACAAAAAAAACATTGTCGTTTAACAATACCTTTCCATTTATTATTAAATTTTAGATTTTATATAATCTATATCTCCAATTAAAATATCAACCTTCTCTCTATAATTTTTGTTATATTCTAATACTAAATCTGCTTTATCAGTGTATTTTTTGTATGCTTCAATAAACTTTTCCATACTTAACTTTCCATAACTTATTGAATCATGGTTGTCTTTATCTTCATTATTATGTAAATGATAAGATACTATTTTATCTTTTAATTCTCTAATAACATACTCCAAATCCCATTTACAAAAGCATGACCAATGTCTATTAATACATCATGATTACTTTCTCTGCAAATCTTAATAAACTCTCCTTATCAAACAACATATTCTGATTGGATATTACGTCAGCATTTTCTATTACTATATTGGCATTATAATCTTTAGATAATTCATTCAATTCTTCTAAATTTATTTTAGAGTTGTTAATCATCATTTCTTTGCCGTGTATTTTGCAATTATTATGATGATACGCAATATATGAACTATTTAATTCATTATCATGAAATTCTGTAAATGGCTCTATTCCCATATCTTCGTATTGAATATTTTCCAGTATATTAAATGCTTCATCCAGCTGATTTGCTTTATACATATTTGTACTTAAAAAATATTCATCCTATATCTCCTCTGGGTATCCTATTGACATCGTTGTTTCTCTATTTAATAAATGCATTTTTTGAAAATTAGTTTTCTGTGAAATAAAAAATAAGCCAGAGGTATGAACCTTTAGCTTATTAATTTTTTATTTACTATATAAAATAAACCTGTATCTACGAACTATAGACATTAACTTAAATTATTTATAATAATTTCTACTTCATCCCTGAAATTATTATAATCATATTTGTTTTTAATTTCATTGATGTTGTCTACCTTGCCATTTGACAGTTTATATATTTCGTCTTTCATGACATCATAAATCAATTCATTACTTTCTACTCTATCTTTCCAATTAATATGTAACTTATCTAAAAGCATTCCTTCTAATGAACTTACATAGTAATATAAATTTTTATCCATGAATCCATTTAGGCCAGATTCTTTTACAAAATTCTCTAACGTTTCTTTTGTAAATATATCTTTAAATTCTACTACTTCTCCATTTACAGTGAGTGGTAGCTTCACAGTATCTCCCACTAAATTAGCATAGCCATATTCTATATATTGAGCACATCCTTCCAAGGTTTCAACTTGCTTTTCTTGCTTCATATCTGGAAATTTATTATAACGATATTCTCTTGCTGTAACATAATCACTTAAAACATTTATTAATTCATCTCTATTACTTATTTCATTAGCTTTGCCCAAAATAGAACACTCTAATAATAAAAGTTGATACTGATCTTTATTTCTTTTATCTATAAGAATACTAGAAGATAAGTTATCTACATTTTTCCACAAAGGTACTTGCCTATATTCATGAAACACCTCATGCATAAAAAAATATTTAAATGACTTTTCTGTATTCATATTCGTGGCATTCGAAGGATTATACTTAAATAAAGTAACATGCTGAGTTCCTATATCTGAAAAAGTAAAATTTATCGGTAACCATGTCTTAAACAATGATGGTGATAAAAGAGATACTCTATAAATAGGTGGCAAGTTCATCTCTTTAGGAACTTCTATTCTTTTAGATAATATTGAGTTCTCCAGTTTATCAACTCCCACAATATATGAGTATGCATGTAACATTCCTCTATCCTTACTTACTGGAGTTAATACAAGTGGTATATTATTAAAGTTATATCCTTCTTTCCATATTTCACCCGAATTATTATTATATGTTTCATAAATTTGTGAAAGTTGCTTTATCATACTCTTATCCATATTATTTAGCGAACTATATTCTGTATTAAACAGCTTATTAAACCCTATTACACCTATAATTCCTAATAGCAAAATCAATAAAGTTGTTCTAAAAAAATCTTCGTCTTATGTTTCATATTGTCTCTCCTTATATAATATTCTGCAGTACACGTAGAACTGTTAAATATTACACTTTTTTATTTATAAGTATTAATTATAACTATATTTCATAATTAACGTGCTTTTATTTTGCATTATTAAACTTAATATTTTATTAACTAAATCTTAATAAAATATTAAGTTTAGTATAGTCATAATTTCTAGATTCTGGTTGATTTTCAAGTATTAATTACATCTACTAATATTGATGATACCATTGCTATACAAAATAATCTTTATATCATCCTAATTATTTATTTCTATATAAAGGATATTTATAATACTTTTCTATAGATAAAACAAAACTACCAATCTATTTTAATTAAGATAGATTGGTAGCTTTAAATTATTTAATCTTGATAATTATCTTCTTGGTTCATATCGGGGCTTTTCTTAAGCGTAGATGTCCATTCGTTATTTCGTTCATCTTTTTCTTTTACCTCTGCTTTACTTGTCCAAGATATATTTGATGTTGCCCATTGGTTGTTACATTCATTCTTTTTTTTATTTTCCATATTTTTTCTCCTTATTTATATATTTAAATATATTATTTGTAGAAAAAACAGTTATATAAAGTTAATTTTAACTAATTAAAAATCATTTTATAAAAATGTCTAATATAATCAAAATTTCTTATAACTTGTGTGTTATGTTCTACTACTATTTCTGTATTTCTCATATAAACTATTTTTTTAATAGCTTTATAAAATTGTCCACATCAATAGGATGCATCTTTTTGTCGGTTCATCAATTATATATAGGTTATTTTTCTCCTTGTTATCTATTAATTCCTTTGCTAATTTTAGTATCTATTCTTCTCTTCCTGATAATGTGGTAAAAGTTTAACCAAATTCTAAATATCCAAACCCAAGTTCTATTTACTATTTTTCACCAAATAAAAAGAAGACTATCTAAAAATATTTTTAATCATTTTAAGATAGCCTTCTATATGTTATCTAGTAATTAGGTAATTTATTCTTCACAAGTTTCTGCTACTTGCTTTTCTATATCCTCTAATATATCTTCATCATGTTTTAATTTAGAGTATGAAACTTCGCCATAATAAGCCTTTAAGTACATTTCTTTTATTTCTGAGAATAAAGGATATCTTGGGTTAGCACCCGTACATTGATCATCAAATGCCTGCTCTACCATTATATCCAAGTTTTCTAGAAATGCTTTTTCATCTATACCAAACTCTTTTATAGTTTCTGGTATATTTACCTTAGTTTTTAGTTCTTTTATTTTTAATTGTAATTTATCAAATCTTTCTTGATCATCTTTTCCTTCTATCCCTATAAAAGTAGCTACTTCAGCATATCTTTTTAACATATTTGGATATTCATATTGTGGGAATGTACCCATCTTTCTTGGTGCTGAGTTAACATTAAAGTCTAATACTAAATTTATTAATAATGCGTTTGATACGCCATGTGGTATATGATGGAATGCTCCTAATTTATGAGCAAGAGAGTGACAAACACCTAAAAATGCATTTGCAAATGCCATACCTGCCATTGTTGAAGCATGAGCCATTTTTTCTCTTGCCTTAGGATCACTAGCACCATTTTCATAAGCTCTTGGCAAATATTCAAATATAGATTTAGTTGCTTGTAGGGCTAATCCATCTGTAAATTCAGTTTGAAGCATAGCTGCATAAGCCTCTAGTGAATGTGTTAGAGCATCTATCCCCGAGGCTGCAGTTAATCCCTTTGGTTGGTTCATCATCATATCCGCATCTACTATAGCCATAGTTGGCATTAACTCATAATCTGCAAGCGGATATTTGTGACCTGTTGTGTCATCTGTTATAACTGCAAATGGAGTAACTTCTGACCCAGTCCCTGAAGAAGTTGGTATTGATACCATCATAGCCTTTTGACCCATTTTAGGGAATTCATATACTCTTTTTCTTATATCCATAAATCTCATTGCCAAATCCATAAAATCAATTTCAGGATGTTCATACATAAGCCACATAATTTTAGCTGCATCCATTGCTGAGCCTCCGCCAATTGCAATTATACAGTCTGGACTAAATGCTTGTAATTGTTCAGCACCCTTTTTAGCTGTGCTTAATGTTGGGTCTGGTTTAACTTCATAAAATGTTGTGTGCTTAATACCCATAGCATCTAATTCATCTGTTACTGGTTTTGTATATCCATTACCATATAAAAATTCATCTGTTACTATAAATACTTTTTTACAATCATAATATTGTTTTCCAAGTTCTTGTATAGCCACACCTAAGCATCCTTTTTTAATATAAGTTTTGGCTGGTGTTCTAAACCAAAGCATATTTTCTCTCCTTTCAGCCACTGTTTTAGTATTTAGTAGTTGAAGTGGCCCAACTTGCCCAGAGAAAGAGTTATTTCCCCAAGAACCACAGCCTAATGTTAATGATGGAGCTAGTTTAAAGTTATATAAATCTCCTATACCACCTTGAGATGATGGAGTATTAACTAATATACGACAAGTTTTCATTTCTCGTTGGAATTTTTCAAGTTTTTCTTTGTTGTTTACAACATCTAAATAAATTCCTGCTGTATGGCCAATACCTCCACCTTTTACAAGGTCATCTGCTTTTTGAACTGCATCGTCAAAATCTTTTGCTTTATACATTGTTAATAGTGGGAATAATTTTTCATGGGATAATGGTTCCGATATGTCTGTTGATGTAGCTTCTCCTATGATTAGTTTTGTATCTCCAGGTAATTCAAATCCTGCTTCTTCAGCCACTTCTGTAGCTGACCTACCTACCAACTTAGCATTCATAGTTCCAGCTGGTCCAAGTACTATTTCCTTTAATTGTTCTAATTCTTTATTTTCAGGTATATAAGCTTTTCTAGTTATAAATTCATTTTTAACTTCATCATATATTGAAGAATCAACTATAACTGATTGTTCTGATGCACATATTGTACCATTGTCGAATGTTTTCGAATGTATTATAGAGGACACTGCCATTTTTATGTCACAAGAAGAGTCAAGTATTATTGGTGTGTTACCCGAGCCAACACCCATAGCTGGTTTTCCTGAAGAATAAGCTGCTTTAACCATTCCTGGTCCTCCTGTAGCTAATATCATGTCTGCTTCTTTCATTATTTCTCCAGATAACTCTACTGATGGTTCATCAATCCAGCCTATTATATTTTCCGGTGCTCCAGCTTTTATAGCTGCATTTAGTACAATTTTAGCAGCTTCAATTGTACAATTTTTTGCTCTTGGATGTGGAGAAAATACTATTCCATTTCTACTTTTTAATGCTATTAAACTTTTAAATATTGCTGTAGATGTAGGATTTGTAGTTGGAATTATACCCGCTAATACTCCTACTGGTTCATAAATCTTTGTAATTCCGAAACCTTCATTTTTTTCTATTACTCCACAAGTTTGAGTATTTTTGTAAGCGTTGTAAATATACTCAGATGCATAATGATTTTTTATAACCTTATCTTCTGCAACACCTATTCCAGTTTCTTTAACTGCCATTTTTGCAAGATGTATTCTTTGTTTATTCGCTTCCATTGCAGCTTCAAAAAATATTTTGTCAACTTGCTCTTGAGTAAACAGAGAAAATTGTGCTTGAGCTTTCCTTACTTGCTCCATTTTTTCTTTTAATGTTTCAACATTATTTACCACCATAAATTAAAAACTCTCCTTTTATTTTTTTTGGCTCTTGTTGATTAATTTATTGCTGATAATTTGATATTAGCACAATTTCAAACTAATAAAAACAATTTTTCAGAACTATTTTTTAACAATTCAATATATTCTGTCATTATATTTTATAAATAATAAATTATATGTACTAATAAATATTTAACATTTATTGGTTAAAATTCATGTTAGATCTATACGAAAAATTTTTCTAAATTATATTACTTCTATATATTAAATTTTAAGTTATTTGAATAATGGATTTAATTTTATTCATTTTGCCAGTTTAATAATATGCTTTATTATTTTCATAAACATAATTTATATTAAGATTTAGTTTTTTATTTATTATTTTTTTAGTCATAAATCAATATTTTCTATATATTTTTCATTTAATTTTTTTTACACAATTATTAGTTTATTTATATAACTACAAATAAAACCTACATACTACTTTGTGTTTTATTCTGTGTATATTTTTTATTTTGATAGTTAAAAAAAAGATTATATTGTATACATCTTAATAAAATCTATGATGTTATTCATAATAAATTTATATCAATTAACAACTTTGTAAATGAAATTTAACATTATTATAAGATGTTTATTTAGATATATTTTGATTTTTATTATTTTCTTATAGAATTCCTCTAATTTATTTTTGTTTCATAAAAAAAAGCCAAAGGCATAACCCTTCAGCTTATTTCCATTTACTATTTCACCTATAAAATAATTAAATTTTAACCTTTATATTAAAGGTATCACTATATTTTTATTATTATAAGTCTTTACTTCTACAGGTACCTTATATACCTCTTCAATATTTTTAGGAGACATTATCTCTATTCCTCCATAGTTGTATATTTTTCTGTCTTTCAAAAATATGAATTTATCACAATATCTTAAAGCTAAATTTAAATCATGTATTACAATTATTACGGATATATTATTTTCATGGGCAATCTCATTAACCGTTTTTAGTACTTCAAGTTGATTTTTTAAATCTAAGTTACTTGTTGGCTCATCTAGTAATAACACTTTGGGTTGTTGTGCTAAAGCTCTAGCTAACATTACTTTTTGTAACTCTCCTCCACTAAGCTCATCTAAATATCTCAATGAAAAATTTTCTAATCCCATTCTTTTTATTATATCTTCAACAATCTTTATATCTTCTTTAGTTTCACTAACTTTTATATAGGGCTTTCTCCCCAATAATATAGCATCAAATACAGTAAATTTAGTGGCTTCATTTTTTTGAGCTACATAGGCTATCTTCTTCGCAATATCTCCTTGTTTTAACTGAAGCACATCTTCACCTTCCACATAAACACTTCCATGTTGTGGAGAAATAATTCTGTTTAAACATTTTAACATAGTGCTTTTTCCTGCTCCATTATTGCCAAGTACTGCTATGCACTCTCCATGTTCCACATCAAATTTTATGTCATCTAAAATATTAGCATTATTTTTATATGAAAATTTTAAGGAATCTATTTTCATCATTATTTTTCAACTCCTTTAAATAAAATATATAAAAATAGTGGAGCTCCCATAAATGATGTTATAGTTCCTATTGGTAAAATAATTGGAGATATAACCATCCTAGCTATAGTATCACTAAATAACAATAAGAATGCTCCCAATATGGCTGATGCAGGTATTAAATATCTATAGTCGTTTCCTACAAATTTTCTCATTATATGAGGTGCTATTAAACCTATAAAGTTAATTATTCCGACAAAAGACACAATAACTGATGCTGTTAAAGAACTTATTACCATACCTACAATTCTCATAGTTGATACATTTACTCCTAATCCTTTTGCTGTTTGTTCTCCACTTTCTAACGCATTATAGTTCCAACGATTGTACATAAAATATATAAGTGCCAGCCCAGATACTACTGTTACAATTAATATTTCTCTCCAGGAAGCCCTACCTAAATCTCCAAAAGTCCAAAATACTATGGCTGCAACTTGAACATCATTTGCGAAATACTGAATTAAAGCTGTAGCTCCAGAAAATAATGAACTTATGGCAACTCCTGCAAGTACCATTGTTTCAGGTGTTACTTTTTTAAATCTAGAGAGTAGTAAAATAACAACTGTGGCTCCCATAGATCCTATAAAAGCACATATGCTTGTCATATAAGGATTACTTATTGCTACAGCATCTGCTGTATTGCTTTGTATAGAACCTGCTCCAAAATATACAATAGCCAAAGCTGCTCCAAAGGCTGCACCTTGAGATACTCCTAATGTTGACGCTGATGCTAAAGGATTTTTTAGAATACTTTGCATGACACATCCTGTAATAGCCAATCCTATTCCTGATACTATTGCCATAGCAACTCGTGGTAATCTTATATTATATAAAAGCATATTGCTCTGTTTGCTACCTTGTCCTATAAGAGTTTTAATTACTTCAATTACAGACAAATTAGATGAACCAACACTAATTGCATATAGTCCCATCCCAGCAGTAAGTAAAAATATAATAAATAATATTAACCTTTTTTTATAAACATACTGATTATAGTCATTTAATACTCGATGTTGTTTAATTGCTAACATCTAATCACTCTCCAATAGTAATAGGCCTAAATCCTAATCCTTCTTTTTCAAAATCACTATATAACTTTTTACCTAAGAACTTTTGGTAGATTTCATCAGCTTTTTCTTTAACATTTACATCTTTAAATTGTTCTGGATATATTATAGAGCCTGCGTAGTAAGCATCTGCAATGGCAATTTCCACATTAGTTGTATACCAATTATAAGATGGTTGAGAATAAACTTTCTTATTTTTTACAGCACTTAAGGAATTATAAAAATCAGGATTTTTCTTATAATCTTTATTTACTAATTTCATATTTTGAGGATTTAAAAATATTATATCTGGGTCCCATGTAGACACTTTTTCTAAATCCACCAATAAAGCACCCTCTTTCTTAGTTTCATCTACTACATTTTTTGCATTTATTGCCTCAAAAGGAGGATATTTTCCGTAAGTTCCTTCAAATCCATGCTCTCCTCTAAAACTTACTGCACCAGTGTATACTGTTGGTTTATTTTTATCCTTTATATCCTTAGTTCTATCATCTAAATCTTTTTCTAATTCATCCATATATGTAATTAATTCTTTAGCTCTATCTTGTTTACCAATAACTTCACCTATTAATTCCAATGATTTATCCATATTTTTATCAAATATGCCGTTATAAGAAACTGTAACTACAGGCACTCCAGTTTTTTCAGTAAGATCTTGTGCCATATCTTTATCATAAGCAGCTATAATAACATCTGGTTTTGCTTTTATTATTTCTTCTTGATAGGCAGTGCTACCATTACTTCCTCCTTCACCTACTACAGGTAATTTAGCAAGTTCTGGATAAACATAACTATATGGTCTAGCTATACTAACTTCGCCTTCTAAATTTTCTACCCCTACTACCTTATCAGTTCCCTGCATATAACTTACCATTCTTAGGGCTCCCGCACCTAAAGCTATGATAGAATCTGATTTACTAGGTATTTCAACTTCTCTTCCTGAAACATCTGTTACTTTTTTTGTTTTAGCCTCATCTTTTTCTTTTTCATTGGAAGTCTGACTGCATCCTGTAATTGACAACATTAATATAAGTAACATAGGTAAAATACGTTTAATAATTTTCATTTTTCTCCCCCTATTTATCTCTTTTGTTTGTATATTTTAACCTTTACCATCCTCTGTTATATGAATTAAAGCAATCTTCACACACTGTTTTACCACCTTGTAAATGCATTTTATGCTCTGGTGCTTTTTCTTTACAGCATTCACATTCTACACTAGTAAAAATACGTGCTTGTTCTGGTAAATCAAATTTGGGTACAGAAAAATCAAATACTTCATCTATAGGTCCCTCTAAAATAAATTTTTGCTTTTCTTGTCTGTCATCTGTATGACTTACTCCTTTAAAATAAAGACGTAATTTTTCACCATTTTTTCTATTAAAAAATGAAAATGCTTGTTTTCCTGTTCCTCTATAAATCAAGTTTCCTTTACCTATGGAACACCCTAATAAAGATTGAATTGCGTCTACACCACAAGCATCATTTTCTGTAATACAAACTATTTCCTCATCTTGCGCACATCCAATACCCATTTTTTCCATTGCTGCATCACACGCTCTTACTCCTATTGCAAGACCTGGACACTCATGTCCATGAAAACCTACTGCTTTTTCCCATAATTCTTTCTTCATCTTATATCCTCCTATACTTGCCAATATATAGTTGCTATAGTTGTCTTTACTTTTTCAACAACCAGTCCATCTTTACATATTGACTCTAAATATTTTTTTATAATTTTTTCTTCCTCTAAAGTGATGTCCTTGTATGATTTAACTCTGTTTATATATAATCCAAAAGCTTCTTCAAGTGTTTTTTTCATATGCCATACTTGTCTTTCATATTCCACCTTTGGCTCATATCCTTGTAGCCATAACATTTCAAATGCATAGGCAATGTCCATATCACAGCTTTCTTTGTTTTTACTTATACCTACAAGTTCTTTTACTTTTTCAGACACTGGATCATTTCTTCTTGTAGGCTTGCACAATACACAATATTTTTTACTAGCCTTTGATAGCTTTTCAAAAGTTTCTGCACTATTTATAGCTGGTGTCATATGAGCAAAAACTAAATCAAACTTATTTTTAAATCCATGCTTTGATAAATCAATGTTACTCCAGTCTTGACAGTAAAACTTCACATTGTTTGCTTTGTATATTTCTTTATTATTATTTGCGTTTTCAATCATCTTTGGTGATAAATCAATTCCTATAATATTTTCACACAAATTAGATAAAGCCATGGAATACTTTCCACTACCACAACCCACATCTAAAACTTGAAAATCAGAATTTATCATATTATTGTTTAATATTAATTTTAAAAATTGGCTATCTTCTACTGTAGGTACTGTAAACTTATTAAAACTTTGTGCCATACAATCCCACAAATCCACACTTGCCTTTTTATTGAAACCTCTATTTTTCCATTTATTACGAATATTATTTAATTCCATTTAGCCCCTCCATATAATAAAAAATTCGCTTCGCTTAGGTCACTGCGTGAGCGCTATGAAATTTTAGGCAACGACCTTGCTCAAAAATACATTTTTTACACTTTTTAAATAAGTTGATATAGCTTAATTCCAGAGCTTATTACAGCGTAAATTCAACTATAATTTCCTTACATATAAAAAAAGACGCCATTAAATTAGCGTCTTCATAACAGTTCTTTTAGCCTTCAGGCTAAAGATTATCTCATCATTAAATTTTTACATTATCTTTTTTAAATAACATCATTCAATATTAATAATAATTTAACTATTTAAGTTTATATGTTGCAAATGTAACACTTTTATCATTTTCCCAAAAAATTGATGTTTTTTAATGAAAATTAATATAAGATTTAAATTAGTAAGACATTTAATCGAATAGGTGGTGAATATGATGATTGATGTATGTAGAGATATAAATTTGCTGACTAAATTTAATATATTTTCAAAATTTCCATTAGATCAGTTAGAACATCTTTTAAGCTGTTGTGGCGCATATTATAAGTGGTATGAAAAAAATGAGGTTATTTATTTTCAAGGAGATGAAATAAATTTTCTATGCATAATAATGTCAGGAAGTGTTTCCATAGAAAAAGTGGATATCTTTGGAAATAATACATATATGCTAGATTTCTATTCAGGGAATTCTTTCGGTGAACAAATGGTCCTAGACACACCTTCCACAAGTCCATATACTTATAAATGCTCTACAAAATGTAAAATTCTATGTCTTCCTTTTCATAAGAAATATAGCACTAATAATTGTGAAAATACTTGTGAGTGTAGAGTTTTGTTTAGAGAAAATTTACTCAACCAAATTGTTAAAAATAATCTATTATTTATAAATAAACTTGAAGTCTTATCAAAGAAAAGTATTCGTGAAAAAATAATGACATATTTAATTAATGAATCAGAAAAATGTCATTCTAGCAAAGTTCAAATTCCATTTAGCAAATCCAAATTTGCTGATTATTTGGGTGTAAATAGATCTTCACTAATGAGAGAGTTGTCTAATATGAAAAATGATGGCTTAATTGAGTTAAATGATAAAACTTTTACTATTTTAAAATAGTTGATTGTTTACCATTTTAGTAAATATTAAATATATTATAAACTTATATAAAAAAGATAAAAGTATTATCAATAATAGAATTGATAATACTTTTATTTTGTTACTCACATTCAAATGTATTACAACATGCATTTTGAACATCTATTTGAACATTATCTGCATGACAACCTTTATTTTCATTATGTACACAGTTATATGCCTCACATTTTATATTACATACATCTGTATTTAAAGCATCTATACTATTCACAAAGCTACTTTTAGCTTTATCTACAAAGGTTGTACAAGTAGTATCTAAATTTTCTACTGCACTACGTCCGCCTACATTAATGGCACCCGCCTTGCATTCATGTCCAAAATTATGTGCGCAATTTGTTACATTACAGCTTAAATCTCCACTCTGCATTCTTTTACCTCCTTATATATATTTCTTTATATTATTTCCAAAAGATCAAAAGAAAATTCTAATTCAAATGTAATACTCCTGTCACATAAAACAAAAATTATGAGCTGGTGAGATTTAATAACTCAAAATACTATCGATAAAATATTTGATGAAGTCGAGTTTTCATGATGGCACTTGAGCATGCTGCTATTACAAGAAGTTCCTTATTATTAAAATTTAGACCTGATTTTATTCATATGGATAGATTGATCCACGAAAAAATTTAAGAAGTTCCTACATATTAAGTCTATCCTATTCCAAAAGATTTAGTGCCTAAGTCTGGACTTTTATCTATTGTTAGAACAAGTACTAAAAAAGGTAAGCTTATTGTTGAAAAAACTTTAAGCAAAATGATTGAAATAGTTAATAAGGAATTCACATGTAAATAGGTAAATTTATACATGGTTAATAAGTCTATTATTATGGATAATATTAATAATAAACTTTTTTATTATGGAGGATTAACAATGAGAAAAGCAATTATATGCCTGCTTATTTTTTCTATAACTTTTACAAGTATGGGTTTTAACCTTAATAAAGTTTATGGTCAAAATTTTATACTTGAATCTAGTAATCAACCACCAGTTAATAAAGAAAAAGGATATTTATCTCAACTACAAAGTATTTCTAACCAATTAGATATACTTGCTGCAAACATATTGGACAAAATAACCAGTAACGAGGATAAAACTCCCCTTATAAAAGATGCTTCTTTTATAAAATCTCAAATTGAAGAATTAAGACTAGAGTTATTAGATTATCATAAAACAGAAAGTGGAGATATAGAACAAACTCCTATATCAGCAGCACTTTTAAATTCATTGAATTTTTATAGTATGTCGCTTTCATATTTGTTATCAGTTATAGAAGCTACTGATTCTTCTTCTGAAAGTAAAGCTTTACAATATTATTATACAAATAAGTCTTTTGGTGATTCTATGTTATTATGGATTGAAGATCAACTAAACGAAGAATAAGCACTAAGTATATAAACTTAGTGCTTATTTTTTTGCATACCTATTTAGGATAACGTTATCCACAAGTCATATTTTTTTATTGTTTATTTATCCCCAATACCAATGGTAAAATTATGTATTTATGTGCATAAATCAAATTTATTAACTAATATGTTTGCATTATTATTACCACTAAGACCTAGTTTTCCATCCTCATATAATGTTATTCACATAAATATATTACGAAAGGCTTAAGCTTTTTATTATAATCTTTTGACGGTTTAAAGCTTATATATATTTTATTTTCATTCCTATTAGGATTACTTCTAACCTTTATTCCCTCTGCTTCAGGTTTTCCAACATAATCATCTTTTATTTTTATAGTTTTTTCATGGTTATAATCTCCATTATTAGTATATGAGTATTTATAAATGGTAGGTGTTTCTCCTTCAGCACCGCCATAAATATATATATAATGTGAGTTTGATTCTGTAATATCAAATCCTTGAAAAGATCCATTAGGACATTGCAAATCTATAAAATAAGTTACTTGAGATGATTTAAAATTATTTATATCCATTTTATCAATTGATTTTGAATTTAATCTATGATTAATTTCATCAAGTTTATATACACCATAATAAGTAGTTTTATTTAAATCATCTATCTGCGTTCTAAAACAAATTCGATTACTCTTGTCTGAGATTGCTACTGCACTTCTAAATGCCTTTCCTTTTGGTTTTGTTGAAATATTTTCTATATTTGTTATAGTTTTCATTTCACCAACCCTTGCCCCTGTTGGGCAACTAGAATCTACTATGTATTCTATTCTTGATATATCCTTGGACCAGTAATAAATTTTCCCATTTGAATTTTGTCTTTTATTTACTGTATTTCCTATCCATATATAAGTTTTATTTTTATGTGTTATTACTTCAATGGACTCGCCATGTCCGTAGTTTTCTAAGATTATATAATCCTTCACATATGCTTTCTTTCCAGATATTATACATCTAGAAAGATATGTATGTTGTCTTTCTCTTTGAGTTACAAATACCTCATTTTTATTTCCAAAATCAAAGTTTTGCAAAGCATTTTTGCTAACTAATCCTGATATTTCAACTACTTTATCTACAGTTTTATCATTAACTGTATGAGAATATATGTTATTAGTAAGCATTATCAAATATATAAAAAACCCTACAATAACTATTATTGTAGTATAAATATTATTTTTTGATTTTCTCATAATTCACCTCTAGATGCCTATTTTAAAATAGATCTAAATCATCAAATTTTGATTTAGATCTATTTTGCTCTATTGATGGTTTAATTATTTATTAGGAATGTAATATCATCAATAATTGGCAATTTAGATTAGTTATAAATCCTTAGTATATAAAAAGAACTACTAAACTTATAGTTTAGTAGTTCTTTTTACTATTATTAATAATCAAATATATTATATTATAATCTCTATATCTGTTCCCTTTTCTAATCTACTATTAATTGCAATCTCACCATCATGTGCATTTATTACTTCCTTGGCAATTGCCATTCCTAAACCTGATCCCTTGTGATTTTCTCCCGTATTAGTTCCTCTATAATATCTGTCAAAAACATGTTCTAAATCTTTTTCACTTATTCCCTTACCATTATCGCTTATCACTATATGAGTTTTACCTTCTTTGAATATTTTAACTAAAATCTTAACATCTTCATCATTATGAACTAAAGCATTGTATAATAAGTTATTTATTACTCTTTGCATAAGTAATTTATCTAGATTCATAATTATTGTTTCATCTTTACTTTCAAACTCAATATATCTTTCACTATATTTTGAGTCATTTAATATATCTATAACTAAGTTTTTGACTAAACTCACTATATTTACATTTTCTTTTTTTAATATTGATTTACTATTTTTTAGCTTTATATTTAAGTTTAAATCATCTACAAGCTCTTTTATATATTCTGCTTTATTGTTTATAATGCCAGCATAAGATTTTATATCTTCATTGGAAAAATTATAATCTTCTTCTAAAAACTCTGCATATCCTTTTATTGATGAAAGAGGTGTTTTTATATCATGAGAAATATTAGCTATCCAATCTTCTTTCATTTTATCTATTTTCTTTCTTTCCAGTTCATTTTCATTCAACTTATCTGATAAACTATTTAGTTTTTTAAAAACATTGGAATACAACCCTTTTTCAGTGTAGTTAACTTCGTAATTATTTTTATGCAAATCGTCTACTGCACCAATAATGTTATTTACTGGTTTGGTAAGTGATTTGCTAAAAATATATCCAAAAACTATTGCCATTATAAAATCCACTACTAACACTACTATCATTGCATATTTTATATAATTTATCATAGTATCTGTTTCTGTTATAAAAATATATTTCTGAATGTTTTTCCTAGGAAATCCTATTATATATGTATATGTAGTATTATTTATGTTTTTAGATCCAACTAATATTTGAGACTGATCTCCTAGACCACCGGCATACTTGTATCCATTTATTACTTCTATAGTATTATATTTATCTTTTATCTCTTCAGGCTTGTCATAATTGTATACTTCTTTATTATTTTCATTTAATATTTGTATCCAAGCATCCTTTCCATTTAATAGTTTTTGGCCCTTTTTACTTATATATGGATGAGCATTACCTTCTACCTCAATATATTGCTGAAAATTCCTAACAAATTCTGATATATCATAATTGCTTGGTGTAGTGATATTTTTACTAAATAATAATGTAAAAAGTACAATAATATTAATCAAAACTACTGAAATTGCAACTATTACTATACTTAAAACATATCTAAAAGTTAATTTTATTTTCATAGTTATTTATCCTTTATTTGAAGTTTGTAACCTAACCCTTTTACATTTAGAATATATTCTGGCTTAGATGGATTTTCTTCTAACTTTTCTCTAAGCTTTCTTATATGGACCATAATTGTATTATCAAATCCTATAAAATCTTCTCCCCATACTTCATCACAAAATCTTTCTTTACTTATTATTTGGTTTTTGTGCTTTATCATATATAAAAACATTTTATATTCCTTAGGCTTTAAATCTACTTGCTCTCCATTTTTCTTTACTTCCATTTTTTCTTCGTCTATTTCAAAAGGAGGCTCAGTTATTTTCTCATACCTATCAGGCTTACTATTGTTTATCATCATGTTTTTTGTAAGCTGAATTTTCACTCTAAGAGCTACCTCTTTTGGACTGAATGGCTTAGTAATATAGTCGTCTGCACCTATGGCAAGACCCATTATTCTATCCAATTCTTCTCCCTTTGCTGATAAAAATAATATAGGTATATTAGATGTTTTTCTTATTATTTTACAAATATCGTAACCTTCCATATCTGGTAACATAACATCTAGTATCGCTAAATCTGGATTTATCTCTTCATAAAGATTTATAGCCATTTTACCATTTTCTGCAGTATATATTTTTTCAAAACCTTCTTTTACTAAGACCATTTTTAGTAAGTTTAATATTTCAACTTCATCATCTACTATAAGTATTTTGCTATTTTTTATATTTTTATCCATTTTCCCCTCCACAGTTTTTTATTATATTTAGTATACCAAAAAAGAGAAAAACAAAATCTTTTCTATTCTATAATTATATTTCATTTAAAAATATTTTTTAGTTAAACTCTAAAGAACCACTGTGAATACAAATGTAATTCCTAAAAAAACTACTAAGTTATCAACTTAGTAGTTTTTTATATATATTAAGATTTTAAAAAGGGGGTTAAAATCTTTTGGGGGCATATTTTAGTTTTATAGATAATTTTCTATATTTGATTTGATTACATCTTTAGGTAAGAAACCAACCATTGTCTCTACTGGCTGTCCATTTTTTATGATAGCCATTGTTGGTATTGATTGGATTCCATACTCACTTGCAATATCCACACTTTGGTCAACATCGACTTTTATAAATTGTGTTTTTTCTTTCATTTCATTTGATAATTCTTCAAATATTGGAGCTAGCATTTTGCAAGGTCCACACCAATTTGCAAAGAAATCTACTACTACTACTCCTTCTTCTTTTATTGCTTCCTTAAATTCATTTGAGTTAACTATTTTAGCCATTTTTCATCTCTCCCATTTATTATTATTTATTTATTATTTCTTCTTAGTTCGTCTAAATATGATACTGCAGAAAGGGCTGCTATATTACCTTCTCCTGCCGCTTTTATATATTGATATGGTGTACCAACTATATCTCCTGCTGCAAAACACCCTTTTAAATTTGTACTCATTTTTCTATCTACGTCTACATGATTTCCATCTAATTGCAAACCTGGTACTAATTGATCTGGAGATATACTATCTCTAAGTATAAATATACCATCAGTTTCTATTTCTCTATCTTTTAATATTAGTTTTTCTACGAATTTCTCTCCTACTATTTCTACTGGAGTGTCTTTTATCACTTCTATAGAAGAATCTACCTCTATTTCTTCTTTGTACATAGGTATGTAGTATACCTTTGAGGCTACTTGAGCTATAAAGTTGGCTTCTGACTCTTCATGTTTGTTATAAGCAATTATAGTAACTACTTTGTCTTTGTATAAAGGAGCATCACATGTTGCACAGTATCCTACTCCTCTACCTAAAAATTCTTCTTCTCCTTTTAAAGGTTTACCAAAGTTTACGCCTGTTGCTAGTATTACAGTCTTTGCTTCATAGTTATTATTTGTTCCCATTAGAGCAAAATGATCGCCCATTGAATATATGTTATTTATTTTATCTTCTGTTATATCTATGTCCATTGATTCTAAATGTTTGGCAAACTCATTTCTTATTTCTAATCCACTTTTACCATAAAATCCTAGGTAGTTATTGACTTTATGAGCCTTTACTAGTTTTTGACTTATTTCTTTGCTACCAAATATTTTAAATGTTTTTTTTCTTATACTTGCATTCAAAGCTGCAGATACACCTGCTGGCCCACTTCCTATTATTGCTATATCTATTCTATCGCTCATTTTTGTACCTCCTGATTATTTTAATAAGTTTTTTATATCATCTTTGATCTTTAATGGTTCTACTGTTGGTGCATATCTTTTCACTATATTACCTTCTAAATCTATTAAGAACTTAGTAAAATTCCATTTTATTTCTTTACTTAAAAGTCCTTTTGCTTCATTTTTTAAGTATTTATATAAAGGATGTGCATTCTTACCATTTACATCTATTTTTTCAAACATTGTAAAACTTACTCCATAATTTAATTGACAAAATTCGTGTATTTTTTCATTACTTCCTTTTTCTTGGTTTGCAAATTGATTACAAGGGAATCCTAAAATTTCTAATCCTTGATCTTTATACTCTTTGTATAATGCTTCTAAACCTTCAAACTGTGGAGTTAATCCGCATTTACTTGCTGTATTTACAACTAATACAACCCTTCCTTTATAACCACTCATACTTACTTCTTGCCCATTCATCTTATTTGCTTTAAAATTGTAAAATTCCATTATTAATTTCCCCTATTTGTAATTTACCCAAATTTAATTTAGTTCAATCAATTATTTTATATTTTAGAGTTAAATTCTTTTTTGAATTTAACTCACTATTATTCTTGGTAACTTTAGTCTAACATATTTAGCATTTTATCTATTTGTGTTTTTACACAAGATAAATCTAGTTCTTTACCACAACATAGAGCTTGTATTTCTTCTGGAACATGAAGTATTTCTTCTTTCATTGATCTTCCCTTTTCTGTTAACTCTACTGTAACGACTCTATCATCTTCTTTATTTCTATATTTTCTCACTAAATCCATGGATTCTAATTTTTTTACTACAGGTGTAAGTGTGCCAGAATCTAGATGTAACCTCTTTCCTAATTCTTTAAATCCTATTTCCTCATCTTCCCACATTACTAACATTGCTACATATTGTGTATAAGTTAGTCCATGCTTATCTAGTAATGGTTTATATCGTTTTATAACTTCTCTTGATAGTGCATATAGAGAAAAACATAGTTGATTATCTAATTTTATTGATTCATATTTATCCAAATTACCAACTCCAATTTATATCAATTTAATTTAACTCAATCGATTTATATTTTTATTATATATTTATATTTTCTGTGTGTCAAGGTTCTTTATTAGTTTTTTAGTATAAATATTTTTAACTGTCTCTTTTAATAATAGTACTGATTTTATATAATGATTAAAATTAAAAAAAGCTGTGAAAAACAATTTTATATAAATTGCATCACAGCTCCTTCGTAGATAACTACATATAAGTATAATTCTTATAGTATTTCTTTTTTCTTATTATTAAATTCTTCTTGTGTTATTTTCCCCTCATCTAATAATGATTCGAAGTTTCTAAATTGTTGTTGACTAGCTTTCTCATAGTTGTTATTTTCATTTACTTTTGGTATTTGTTTAAAATTAAACTTCATCATTATTTCATCTATTTTAATTTGTTCCTCCTGTGATGTCATTGAACCTTCAATTATTTCCTTTCTTAATTTAACTACTTCTGGAGCTAGTCTAACACCAATACCATTGGACTTTATTCTTTCTAAAAAGAAGTAAAGACTATCACCATCAGTAATCTCCTTATTTAAATAATTAATTAAACTAGATTTTTGGTTTATTTCATAAACACCATTTTTATTTGGCACTCCATATTTATCTGATAATTGTATCTTCTTACCAATATAATTAAACCTTATTAAATCATACTTTCGTCTACCTGATTTGTATTTTGAGCCTGTTCGATCACGCATTTTTCTCATTTTATTATTTGATTTTGCTAATTTCTCATAACTCATAGATTTTATTTTACTTTTTAGATTATAGAAATCTTCTTCAGTCATTTCTATATCCCATTTAACTACTTTTATAAACCCATCTTCAATTCTAATAGCATTAGATTTTTTTAATTGATTGTATGCAGTTGAAAAGTTAATATCACTAATTTCTAATACATTTGCCAATTCTCTTCTCATATCATAATTACTGTCTAAATCAACTAATTCTATATTTTTAAATATTTTAATTAAATGGTTTGAGTATTCCACATTGCCTAAATCAACTATATTATCATAGTATATGTTTCTATCTTCATATATAATTTTTTTAATATTTTTAGTGTCTTTAATTTTAGCCCAAGATAAATCTATCTTTTTAGTTTTTAATTTTCTTAATACTTCCATTAAATTTTCATCATGAACATTAGGCAGTGACTGGATTACCCATAAATTATTTGCCTCATATTTAACACTATATTTATGATTTACCTCAGTGTCTATACAAATACCCTTCACATATCCTTCATCAACTATACCTAAATGTGTCAGAACTAAATTGGCGATTCCTATTTTTTTATTATTTTCATCATAGAAAATAGCCCTTATACTCCCGTCTATATGATAAATTGTATTATTTTTTACTTTTACAGTTATTTCTATAGCTCCTGTTTCACTAATTTCCAAGTTTGTTTGTATTATTTCTATACCACTAAAAATTTCTTCTTTTGAAATTGCATTTGAAATTACGGCTTTTGATAATTCACCCTGTAACCTTTTAAAACGCTTTTCATTTTCAATTAAATCCCCACTTAAATTTGTTTTATCATTATTTATACTTTGTCTTTTATCTTCTTGTTTTATATATTCTTTTTGATTATATGAAATATCTGAAGACAAACTTCTAGTTTTAGATATCCGGTCTATTTCCATTTGACAACAGTTTTTTAATTTCTCTACACCATACCAAGAAGCTTGATTTTCTTCAAGCTTAGCTTGTTCTTCTTCTTTTAATATTATTGTTTTTAACTTACTATTTAATTTTTTAATTGGTGATTTAATTAAGATTATTCCTATAGTAAAGACAGTTACACACAGTATCCCCATAAAATTCATTCCATAGGTTGAGATACCTAAGCCTCCATGACTCCATTCATAATATGACGTAGATATAAATATAAAACTAATTAAAGATATGATTGTAATTATAACTCCAATTTTTAACTTCAAATTAGTTTCTTTTTCTCTCCTTTCTATTTCTTCTTTAATTGTTATTTCTAATAAAACAATTATTGGTATTATAATCATAACTATCAATATTCTTAGCATATAAGCATTTATAATAAACTCGTTCATTATCTTAAATTCAAATAAATGATTTATTGCACAAAAAACAAACGCAACTATTATCCATAAGTAGCTGATTGTTTTTATAACATTCTTTTTATAATCCATGCTGATAACTCCTTCATTTTAATACAATTATTTGTATTCTACTAGAATCTTTATAGTGGTTTATATTTTGACTATTTGTATTCTAATATTTGATTCATCTTCTTTCAATAATAGCATTTTCCCTTGTCTTGTACTGTCGAATTTAGTTGTTTAAGTATTTTTTTATGTATTATTTGATATTTATTATAAAAAAACTATCAAGCAACGAACTTGATAGTTTTTTAGATACTCACTTTTTTATTACTATTACAAATTATTTATACATATATGTCTGAGAATTCAATATTCATTCTGTCAATTTTAGCTTGGGTAAAATTTGTTTTTGTAGCAACTCCTTCATCATTTTCCACCCTATCTGGCAAACTTATTACAAATTCACTCCCTTTGCTTAACTCACTATTAAGACTTATATTCCCACCATTTAATTCAACTAATGATTTTACTAAGAAAAGACCTATCCCACTTCCCTCATGTTCTGTTTTCATTTTATTTTTTACCTGCCCAAACCTTTCAAACACTCGATTCTGTTTTGATTTAGGTATTCCGATTCCATTATCTTTTATACTTATTTTTATATTTTCCTTGCAACTTATATTCACTTCAATATTTCCATTAGCTTTATTATATTTTATAGCATTAGATAGTAAATTTAGTATAATCCTCTCCATATTATCTAGATCAAAACTAATTATTTTTTCTTCCGTATCTGTATCAAAAACTATATTCATATTATTCATATTTACAAATTGTGATACAGACATGCATATATTCTCAACAAAGCTAATAATATCGTGATTTTGTGGATTATATGTAAAGTTACCACTATCAATTTTGGTTGTATCTATTAAATTATTTACTAATTTTAATAACCTATAACTATTTTGCTTCATAATATTCGTGTATCTACAAAAGTATTGTTGATCTTCACTCTCTAACATATTAATTCTTCTGGATAGTAATTGTATGCAACTTAATATTAAGGTGACTGGTGTTCTTATTTCGTGGGATACATTTGCAAAAAAATCCATTCGTAAGGATTCTAGTTTATCTTCTAGTTTCTTACGTGCAGTTATATCACTTATTATGCCTATTTTTTCAACTATTTGGCCGTTACCACCTAATACAGGTACAAATCTACTTTGTATCCATTTATCAAATTTACCATTTCTAACTCTAGCTATATTTGAAGTAATTTCTAAATTGTTATAGTCTATACTTCCATCTATTAATTCAATATTTTCCCACTCGTCATGCCATAAAGTTATATCTTCATATAAACGCTCTGGATTAAATCCAAATATTTTTTCAAATGAATTACTTATATAAATACACTTTTCTTTATTTCTTATTACTATTGCATCATCTATATTATTGGATATTTCTTGAAAAAACTGTTCATTCTTTCTTATATCATCTCTTAGCTGTACTTTTTCATTTATATCTAACCCCAACCCCATAGTCCCTTTAATTTCTCCATTTTCACCTATGATAGGCCACTTTACAGTTTGAAGATATTGTACTTTATTTTCTGCCAGTATAACCTGACTTTCAAAATCACATTTTTCCTCTTTTTCAATTACTTCCTTATCTTCCTGTATAAATTTATGTGCCGTACCCTTAGGCCAAATATCATCGTCCCCTTTTCCTATTATGTTTTTATATGTTAGTTTAGTTGAGGCTATAAATTTATTATTTACATCAACATATTTGCCATCGTTATCTTTTATCCATGCAAAAAATGGTGCGGTTCTAATAATATCTGAAATTCTTACTTCTCCTATATTTAATGTTCTTAATATCCTAAACCTTAAGTAAAACCTATTATTTTCACCGTTATATAAGTCTATATTTATGAACAATTCATTTTTACCAATGTAGTGTTCGTATGAATATTTTTTACTTAAACTAGATTTGTCAAACGTCTTGCCAGAATCTATAATTGACCTACATTCCCACGGCAATAGGTCTAATATATTTATTTCATACTGTTCTGACAATTTTTTATAGGATTTGTTCATGTCTATAATCTTTATTCTGTCTAGCATTTCATTGCTATTTTTAACTTCAAAACAAACATATGCATCTCGACTACCTTCAATTATATCCCTATATATTTCCTCCAACATATACTCCTCCATACCATAAATTAATATATTTCCTCTTCTATACTACTGTTAATGTGTTTGTATTTTGAATTTATATCAAATAAAAGTAATAACCTAAATTGATTCAGGCTATTACTTTTAATTTAAATGTCTTAATAATTAAAGTTTTTTATTAAATTTTAATAATATTTCCTTACCTTTATTTTAATTCAAATTTCTAAAATATAAAACAAAAATAAATAATTATATTGCAATTTTTTGATAAAAGAAGCCTAATCTGTCGTTTTCAGAATAGGCTTCTTTTATAATTATTGATTAATTGTGGCAAATTTCTTTTAGTCTGTTTACAATTTAGTATTAGATTCTAATTTTAAAATTGCATCAGAAATTCTTTTTCTTCTTGTTTCTTCTTTTTTACAACTTGTTATCCATTGAAAATATTTTCGTTTGGCTGAATATGATAAACTATTATAAAACTTTAAAGCTTTTTCATTTTAATTCAACTCTTTTTTAACATCTTGTGGTAGTTCAACTGCTCTAACGTCTTCATCTTTTTCTACTTGGACAAATATTTTATCCCCTGGACCTTTCCCCATTTGATTTCTTATGTCTTTAGTTATGCCTATCATATAACATTCCTGCCCCATTCTTACAATAGAGCCTCTATAATCAATATTATCAAACTTAACTTTTACCTTTACCCTCTTTGCTCCCAATTCTTTTTCTACATCAAAAGGAATTTCAATAAAGGCTGCATCTTTATCTGGTACTTTTTTTATTATGGCTTCAAATTCGTAACTCATGTTGTACTCCTCTAATTATAACTTTTTAATATTTATCTTCTCTAACTAAATACTCATTCTTGTCTTGGTCTTCAAAATTAAACATCTTTCCATATGGCATTATCATTAAATTTTTTACATTAACACCTTTTGATTTTAATTCATTATAAGTAGTTTCTATATCATTGGTACTTAGTATTATGTTTGGGTGAGACACATTAGCACCTGGTTTTTGAGCTAACATTAATTGTTTTTCATATATTACAAAAGAAGTGAACTCGTCTTCACTAGGTCCAACTTCTAACCATGTCATATTTGGGCCCATTGGTTGTTCTAATTTTATAACAAAGTTCATCTTTTTAGTCCAAAAATCTTTGGCTTCTTCTTGATTGTTCACATATATTGTTATTTTTCCTATTTTGTTTATCATTGTTTGCCTCCTAAAATTTTCTTATTACTAGCTTTTTACAGTACTGATATAAATATTCTCTAATTTTTTGTTATCATTATAATTTAAGACAATCTTATCTATATCATCTATCATGTATCAAGTTTATTCAAATGTCTCATTTAATTAAGTTTATAATGTTGAAACTAATGTATCAATTATAAATGCTGTTATTATTCCTATTTGCAGTGATGATTCGATATTATTAGATACAATATCGTTTAATAATATCGAATCAACATGTTATTATAATATTTCTAAGCTATTAGTAATATTTTTAGTTGCATCAATCAAATGCTTTTCTATTTTTTCTAAACCTTTAAATTCCAAACGACTCTTTGGTCCTGATATACTAAGACCAGCAATTACATCTTTCTCTTTATTGTAAATAGGAGAGCTTAAACACATTAAACCATACTCATATTCCTCATTATCATAAGCAATGTTTGAGTTAAGTATATTTTCTTTTTCTTTCATAAATTGTTCTTTAGTTGTAATAGTATTTATCGTCCTAGCATTTAAAATTTCATTTTCAAAGTACATACAAATATCATTATTATCCATATTAGCAAGGAAAGTTTTTCCAATAGAAGAACAATACATTGGGGATATTGGAACTAATCTTGATACTAATATAGAAGCTTCTCCTTCTTCAGTATGAATAATAAGAATATTATTTTCATGCTTTATACCTAAATTTACAGTCTCACCTATTTCATTAGCTAGAGATCTCATGTATGGCGTACAACTACTTATAATATCTATCGATTCTTTAGATTTATCACCATATTTTATTAATATTTTCCCTAAAAATAGTTTTTCATCTTCATCTCTTTCTACAGCACTCCATTTTTCTAAAGTTTTTATTAATCTAAATGTATTTGCTTTAGGAATATCTAATTCTCTTGATATTTCTGATATTCCTACACTTCTTCCACATTTATATATGTAGTCTAATATAGCAAACGCTCTATCAACCATCGTTATATAGCTTGTATCCCTTTCTGCAACTTTTAAATTCTTATCCATAATCAACACTCCTTAAATCTTATTTTAAGTTTATTGTAACTATATTAACCCATTTTTTTATTTAAATAAAATAGTTTTATTTAATTTCAAAAAATACTTTACATGAATTAATCCTATTGATACAATATTATCAAATGAAACACCGTTTCATAACAGTATATAGGGAGGAAATTTAAAAATGAGTAAAATTACAATCGTAGGAGCAGGATCAGTTGGATCTACAGCTGCATTTTCATTGGCGGAAAACGCTATTGCAGATGAAATAGTTATAGTTGATATTAATAAAAATAAATCTTTAGGTAATTCACTAGATATTGCACATGGTCTTCCATTATTAAAACCTGTTAATATTTATGCTGGTGATTACGAGGATACTAAAAATTCAGATATAGTTGTAATAACTGTTGGTGTTCCAGAAGTAGTAGGTGAATCTAGATTAATACCATTACAAAAAAATACAGATATATTAAAGGGTGTAATCCCTCAACTTTTGAAGTACAGTCCTAATACACAAATATTAATGGTTACTAATCCAGTTGATATACTTACATATGTGGCTTATAAAATATCTAATTTACCTAAATCTAAGGTTATCGGACTAGGAACCGTTTTAGATAGTTCTAGGTTCAAATATTTACTTGGTAAAGAGTTTAATCTAGATGGTAGATGTATAAATGGATATATGATTGGGGAGCATGGCGATTCTCAAATTGCTGCTTGGAGTAAAACTTCTATAGCAGGCGTATCTATAGAAGAATACTGCAATGCTATTGGATATGAGTTATCTAATGATTTTAAAGATAATATAGAGGCTCAAGTTAAACAAACAGCTTTTGATGTTTGGGAAATGAAAGGGCCAAATTGTTTCTGTGTTGCTAATGCTATAAAAACTGTTACAGAGGCTATATTAAGAAATGAGCAAACTATATTACCTATTTCAACAATTATTGAAGGAGAGTATGGTACTAAAGATGTTTCTTTAAGTCTACCATCTATCTTAGGTAAAAATGGGGTTAAAAAAGTTTTAGATCTTCCTCTTGGAGATAATGAACTTAATGGTTTTAAAAATTCTGCATCTATTATGAAATCTTTAATAGATCAACTAGATATATAGGGGGATTATATTTATGTATGCAGCTAAAAATACAGCAACAAAAAGTAATACAAATTTAGTAAATATATTAAAATTTGCTATAGCAACAATACTTGGATTTTTATTAGTAGTAATACCTTTTAATTTTAATGGTACTGTAGATACAATATCATTTTATTATTTAAAACTATTAAAATCATCCTTAGGAAATGTACTAACATTTACTGTAGTTTCTGTAGTTGCATTAAGTGGTATAGTTTCACTTATTACTTTACTATTTAAACCTAAATTTATACTGGAAAATAAAACGTTAAAGTCTTTGTTTTCAACAACACCATTTTATGTAGGTAATAGATTAATTGGTGGCTTAATCGCTATATTATGTTTTTTTAATATGGGTCCAGAGTTTATAATTTCATTAGATACTGGTGGTACTATGCTTGATTTATCTACTCAGTTATCCATACTTATTCCTCCAATGTTATTTTTACAAGTATTAATACTTGAATTTGGAATAATGGAGTTTGTGGGATGTTTATTTGGATTTATAGTAAAACCTTTATTCAAACTTTCAGAATTTGCTGCAGTTAACATTATAAGTGCTTGGGTTGGACCAGGTAATGCTGCTATCATAGGAACAAAGCAACTATTTGAGGAAGGATTCTTTACTTTGCGTGAAGTTGCTATAATATCTACATCATTCTCTATATCAAGTATAGGTTGGGTTGTTTTAGTCGCTAATGTTTTAGGTCTTATGGATGTTTTTGGTTTGTTTTACTTTACAATTTGTGCAACGGGTGCAATTGTAGCTTTCATCACAGTTAGGCTAAGACCAATAAGCAAAATTCCAAATGTATATGTAGATGGATCAACTCAAGATAAAAATCCTAAATCTGATTTAGCTTCCAAATCAAATTTTGATAAAGCTCTAGATTTAGCTTGTGACAGAGCCTCAATTGTTTCATATAAGAATTTTACAAATAAAATTCCAAATGCTTTATCTTATGTTATTTCTCTTCAACCAATTATTATTTGTTGGGGCACAGTAGCACTTATATTATCTTGTTATACACCTATATTAGAGTGGCTATCTTACCCAATAGGTGTAATCATGAATATACTTAATGTACCAGATGCTTTTGTTGCAGCTCCAGCCATATTATCTGGCTTTGCAGATAATTATTTACCTATAATATTAGCTAAAGGACTTACTTCTACTGAAGTTAGATTTATTGTAGGTGCAATGAGTATACTTCAACTTATATTTATGTCTGAAATAGGTGCATTATTGATTTCAAATAATATAGTTAAAAAATTTAAAGATATTTTAATAATATTTTTACAAAGAACACTAATATCACTTCCAATAGTAATATTAGTATCAAAGCTTATATTTAGATAATAATAACAATTCTAGAGTAGATATTTCAAAGATTTCTACTGTTGGTATATATCCATCTAAATTAAATGAGCAATGTAGTTCCTTGCTATAAATACCCATAATAATTTAGAAGTAACTACAAGGCATTTAAAATCAATAATTTCATATTAAACATAAGAAGGGTATATCTCACTAAAAATAGTCGGATATACTCTTCTTATGTTTAATATGAAATTAGTCTTTATCCTAGGGACTGTAGGTAGATTTGTGTAAAACAAACTTACCTACAGTCTTTTTTGTATGTAAAACTGGTAAGTTTGGAATAATATTCATATTAAACTTTTGGAGGTATTAAAATGAAAAATAAAAAAGAAA
>NZ_JAHZMO010000210.1 GCF_020748185.1 Terrisporobacter petrolearius
GAAATCAATAACTGGGGTGAAGTCGTAACAAGGTAGCCGTATCGGAAGGTGCGGCTGGATCACCTCCTTTCTAGGGAGAATTAACCTACTGTTTAATTTTGAGGGTTCTTTAACTCTTACAAAAAATATTGACGAGATTCAACAAAATGATTATAATATATTTTGTTGAAAAAACATATGGGGGTATAGCTCAGCTGGGAGAGCACCTGCCTTGCACGCAGGGGGTCAACGGTTCGATCCCGTTTATCTCCACCATTTGTACTTATTTGTTAAGTGCCTAGTACTTTGAAAACTGCATAACATTTAGTGATATGACATTATATAAAGAAGAAGATAAACTTCTTAAAAAATATATCATATAAAGAAGATAACTTTTAAAAATATTAAACTTTGAGCAATGGGATT
>NZ_JAHZMO010000211.1 GCF_020748185.1 Terrisporobacter petrolearius
GTAATCGCAGATCAGAATGCTGCGGTGAATGCGTTCCCGGGTCTTGTACACACCGCCCGTCACACCACGGAAGTTGGGGGCGCCCGAAGCCACTTAGCTAACCCTTTTGGGAAGCGAGTGTCGAAGGTGAAATCAATAACTGGGGTGAAGTCGTAACAAGGTAGCCGTATCGGAAGGTGCGGCTGGATCACCTCCTTTCTAGGGAGAATTAACCTACTGTTTAATTTTGAGGGTTCTTTGAACACTCAATTAGTACTTATTTAGTAAGTGCTTTAGTACTTTGAAAACTGCATAACATTTAGTGATATGACATTATATAAAGAAGAAGATAAACTTCTTAAAAAATATATCATATAAAGAAGATAACTTTTAAAAATATCAAACTTTGAGCAATGGGATTTGTC
>NZ_JAHZMO010000212.1 GCF_020748185.1 Terrisporobacter petrolearius
TTGTGCTCTTACGCTTTTTAACTATTTTAGCAACCCTTTTGAAAACTTTACCTACTTTTAGTTTCTTAAATGGATTTATAGTTCCAAGTACTGCTCCACCAACTATGGCTCCTGCTTTCTTCCAACCTCTTAGATTTTTCTTCTTCGCATACTGATATCCATCATAAGCCCCAAGTCCCGCATTTATTATTCCCCATAGTGGGAAGTGACCACTTGGGTCTGTATATGCTATTGGGTTGTTTACACAGTAAGCATATAGATGTAAACTGCTTGGGTCTGTGAATTCTCCACGATAAGTGTCTTCTGTTAAGAACCTTCCATATTCAGGGTTGTAGTATCTCGCATTCAAATAATATAGTCCTGTTTTATTATCGTAAATTCCACCTGTGTAGCAGA
>NZ_JAHZMO010000213.1 GCF_020748185.1 Terrisporobacter petrolearius
CCATGTGAGCTACTATTTCTGTATCTGTTTGAGATAAGAATTTAACTCCTTCAGATTCTAATTCAGCTTTTAATTCAAGGTAGTTTTCTATTATTCCATTGTGAACAACAGCTATAGTTCTATCCATATTGTAATGAGGATGTGAGTTTACATCTGATGGTTCTCCATGAGTTGCCCATCTTGTATGCCCTATTCCTAAATGTCCATCAATAGGATTTTTTTGTAAGTCTTCAGCAAGTATTGCTAATCTGCCTTTGAACTTTCTTATTTCTAATTGGTCACCAGTATTTACGGCAACACCTGCAGAGTCATATCCTCTGTACTCTAATTTTGACAGACCTTCTATTAAAACTTCTGTTGCCTGTCTTCTTCCTAAAT
>NZ_JAHZMO010000214.1 GCF_020748185.1 Terrisporobacter petrolearius
CTGTTTCTGAATCTTGTGCCCATACCAGGTCGCCTTCTTCAATATCTTCTATTGGAACATCCCCATCTTTTGTTGAAATTAACGTTCCTGCTGTAAAACAACCTTTTTTAGTTATCTTACATCTAACTCTACGATATGTTCTCGTAGCCTTTCTTCTTGCTTTTCTGTAAGACCTTTTTGTAACTACTTTAGTTTTCCTTGCGACCCTATAAACTCTCTTAGCTATAGCCTTTGTGCTCTTACGCTTTTTAACTATTTTAGCAACCCTTTTGAAAACTTTACCTACTTTTAGTTTCTTAAATGGATTTATAGTTC
>NZ_JAHZMO010000215.1 GCF_020748185.1 Terrisporobacter petrolearius
TTTAGTCATCTAAAATGTGAACTAGTCTATCTAGTTGATACAAGAGATTCAAAAGAAATCACAAAACTTATAGAGGAATATATTTATTTCTACAATCACGAACGTGTACAAATAAAAAATGGCATGATTCCAGTTGAATACCGAACACATGCCGCTTGAAGTGCCTTTTTTATGAGTGTCGAGACTGTGAAGTTTTTTCTGTAAATAGCTTTCTATGATAAGTTTATTAAGGCATGGATATGAAAATTATGTATCCATGCCTTAATTTGAATGTAATTCCAATTTAATTGCATGTCAAGTACACC
>NZ_JAHZMO010000216.1 GCF_020748185.1 Terrisporobacter petrolearius
CCCTTGGCATTATACAATTTAACCCATCTTTGAACCTGAGTTTTATCTTTTATATCTAAAGAACGAGCAACACTAACTGCACTCATACCTTGATTTATATACATATCTACAGCTTTCAATTTTACTTATTTATTATATTTATTATATTTTTTAGACATAGAACCCCCCTTGTATAATCTAGTTGTAACATTTGATAGAAAACTTTCTAATAATCTAACGAACATTAACAACTTTTCTAAATTTAAAAATCTATCTAAAATCCTACCGGATCTTAAGTCATTTCTTAGCT
>NZ_JAHZMO010000217.1 GCF_020748185.1 Terrisporobacter petrolearius
GCCCGGAGATAGCTGGTTCTCTCCGAAATAGCTTTAGGGCTAGCCTCAAGATTTAGAGAAACGGGGGTAGAGCACTGAATGTCCTAGGGGGTATTGTACTTACCGAAGACTATCAAACTCCGAATACCGTATTCTTATGCTTGGGAGTCAGACTGTGGGTGATAAGATTCATAGTCAAAAGGGCAACAGCCCAGATCGTCAGCTAAGGTCCCTAAATGTACGTTAAGTGGTAAAGGATGTGGGATTGCACAGACAACCAGGATGTTGGCTTAGAAGCAGCCA
>NZ_JAHZMO010000218.1 GCF_020748185.1 Terrisporobacter petrolearius
TTTTTTCCAACCTCTTAGATTTTTCTTCTTCGCATATTGATATCCATCATATGCCCCCCATGCAGCATCAAATGCGAGCAAAATTGGGAAATGACCACTTGGATCTGTATATGATATTGGGTTGTTTGTACAATATGCATATAGATGTAAACTACTTGGGTCTGTGAATTCTCCACGATAAGTGTCTTCTGTTAAGAACCTTCCATATTCAGGGTTGTAGTATCTCGCATTCAAATAATATAGTCCTGTTTTATTATCGTAAATTCCACCTGTGTAGCAGA
>NZ_JAHZMO010000219.1 GCF_020748185.1 Terrisporobacter petrolearius
CCGCTCAAGAGCTTAACTTCTGTGTTCGGAATGGGAACAGGTGTATCCTCTTTGCTATAATAACCACATAATCTTTATATAAAGTATTAACTTTTGTTAGTACTTTCAAAACTGCTAACATTTAATATTTCCATTATATTTTTTAGCAACTTAAATCTTCTTTATAATTATATAATTAAAGATTTAGTTTGCGATATAAACCTTTAGGTTTATTTTGGTCAAGTCCTCGACCTATTAGTATCAGTAAGCTACATATGTTACCACACTTCCACCTCTGAC
>NZ_JAHZMO010000021.1 GCF_020748185.1 Terrisporobacter petrolearius
GTATGGCATCTGCAGCATGCATTATAGCTGAAATAGGAAGTGATATGTCTGTATTTCCAACAGAAAAGCACTTGAGTTCATGGGCTGGTTTATGTCCTAAAAATAATGAGAGTGCAGGTAAAAAAAAGAAGTAGCATCAAGTCTGGAAATCCGTGGTTAAGATCTATATTGTGTGAATGTGCATGGGCTTCGATAAAAAAGAAAGATAGTAGATTTAAGAATAAATACTGGAGTATGGTTCCGAGGATGGGTAAAAAAAAGGCTTTGATAGCGGTAGCTAACTTGATATTAAGATTGATATATCATCTATTAAAAAATAAAAGTACATATGAAGAATTAGAAATCCAATATTACGTAGATAAAGATAAAAGACGAGAAAATAAAATTATTAAAGAGTTACAATCTAGAGGATTTGTTGTAGAAAGATGTAGTCTAGAGGGGGTATAAAAAAGTAAAAACAACACTAAATTTAACCTATTTATAGTAGGTTTAGTTTAGTGTTGCAAAAAACAGCCTTTGGCTAAAATCATTTTCGTAGGAATTATAGTTCCACCTGCGCTGTTAATAAGCTCTAGAATTAAGTTATATTAACTCATTTAGCAAATGTAAAAATGTATTTTTAAGCAAGGTTGTTGTCTGAAATTTCATAGAGCCCACGCAGTTACTTAAGCGAAGCTGATTTTTATTAAAAATATGTACATTTAGAAAAATATATATAGGAATTTTCACATATTTAATATACGATTAATCTTAAAAAAAACTAATTGTTAGATTTAATACGAATTATAAGTTATATATAAGTAAAGTAAAGAATTTGTTAAATCAGTAATAAAAAAAGGGAGATTCATATTTTGATAGAAGTATAAGTATAATAAGATACATAAAATATTAGCCTTTAGGGGGGATTAAAATTAAATACTTAGACATAATTACAAAAGAAAAAATAGACAATTTTATTTTGGGAAATTCTTTAGATAGTTATAAATTTCTTGGGAATCATAAAGCAGAGTATAAAGGGGAAGTTGGGAATTCTTTTTCTGTATGGGCACCTAATGCACAAGGGGTCTATTTAGTAGGTGATTTTAATGAGTGGAATGAAACATCTCATCCTTTAGAAAATATGTATGATAGTGGTATTTGGTCAATATTTACTACTGATTTAGAGGAGGGCGATGTTTATAAATACAATGTCATAGGGTGTGATAATGTAAGTAGATTAAAATCAGATCCATATGGTACTCTTTCTGAATTAAGACCTAAAACAGCATCAATAGTATATGGAAGAACAGATTATGATTGGAAAGATGAAAAATATTTACAAGAGAAGAATAAAAAGAGATTTAATAATGAGCCTATGAACATATATGAGGTCAACCTAGGTTCTTGGAAAAGAAAATGGAATGGAGAATTTTTTTCCTTTGAAGAATTATACGAAATGATTGATTATGTAAAAGATATGGGATATACACATATAGAATTAATGCCTATAACAGAGCACCCCTTAGATATGAGCTGGGGATATCAGACAATAGGATATTATGCAACTACAAGTAGACATGGCAAACCAGACCAATTTAAAGCCTTTATAGATAAGTGTCATGAAAATAATTTAGGAATTATACTGGACTTCGCGTATAGTCACTTTTGCAAGGATGTTCACGGTTTATATAGATTTGATGGTTCACCACAATTTGAATATGCAGATCCACTAAAGGCAAAAAACTTAGGATGGGGAACAGTTCATTTTGATTTAGGAAAACCTGAAGTTAATAGTTTTTTATTATCAAATATAATGTATTGGTTTAGAGAGTTTCATGTGGATGGAATTAGAGTAGATGCTGTTAGCTCCATTTTATACTTGGACTATGATATAGGTGATTGGAGACCAAATCAATATGGAGGAAGAGAAAATATAGAAGGAATAGATTTTCTAAGACGATTAAATGAAGTTGTTTATGAAAATATAAAAAATCCATTAATTATAGCTGAGGAATCAACATCATGGCCAATGGTTACTTCACCTACCTACTTAGGTGGATTAGGATTTAGCCATAAGTGGAATATGGGATGGATGAATGATACTTTGAAATATATGGAGATGGATCCTGTATATAGAAAGCATCATCATAATTTAATAACTTTTTCATTTATGTATGCATTCTCAGAAAACTTTATTTTACCACTATCTCATGATGAAGTTGTTCATGGGAAAAAATCATTACTGGATAAAATGTCGGGAGATGAATGGCGAAAATTTGCTAGTTTAAGATTGTTATATTCCTATCACATGGTACACCCAGGGAAAAAACTATTGTTTATGGGTGGAGAATTTGGTCAGGGGCTTGAATGGAGATATGCTTATGGCTTAGAGTGGCAATTGTTAGACAGAGAGCAACATGCTAAAACAAAGGCCTTTGTAAAGGACTTAAATCATTTTTATATAGCTGAAAAATCTTTATATGAGATAGATAATTCCTATGAAGGATTTGACTTTATTGATCCGCATAACGAAGAAAAAAGTATAGTTACATTAATGAGAAAAGGTAAGGATGAAAAAGACTTTATTATAGCTGTTTTAAATTTTACACCTGTTGTTTATTATGATTACAAAGTAGGGGTTCCTTACTTAGATACATATGAAGAAGTATTAAATAGTGATGATGAGAAATACTGGGGATCGAATCAAACTATGAAAAATGCTGATTTATTTGCACTAGACGAGAAGTGGCATAATAAGCCTTACCATATAAAGATAAAAGTACCACCATTAGGAGCTACTTTTATAAAACTTAAAATAAATTAAGGAGTTAATTGAACTTGAAAAGGGGGAATTTGAATGAAACAAGAGATGCTAGCAATGATTTTAGCTGGGGGTCAGGGATCAAGATTGGGTGTTTTTACAAAAAGAATAGCTAAACCAGCAGTATCCTTCGGGGGAAAGTATAGAATTATAGATTTTGTTTTAAGTAATTGCTCTAATTCGGGGATAGATACAGTTGGAGTGCTTACACAATACAGACCAAGAATATTGAACTCTCATATTGGAATGGGAAGTCATTGGGATTTAGATAGAATTAATGGAGGAGTCTATATACTCCAACCATATATGAGTGAAAAAGAAGGTCATTGGTTCAATGGAACGGCTAATGCAATATATAAAAATATGAACTTCATAGATGATTATGATCCAGAATATGTATTAATCTTATCTGGTGATCATATTTACAAAATGGATTATAGTAAAATGTTGGAGTTTCATAAAGAAAAAAAATCAGAAGCAACAATAGCTGTTATAGAAGTTCCGTGGGATGAAGCTAGTAGATTTGGAATAATGAATGCAGATGATGATAAAAAAATATATGAATTTGAGGAAAAGCCTAAAAATCCGAAAAGTAATTTAGCATCTATGGGGGTATATATTTTTAATTGGAAAAAGCTAAAAGAATATTTTTTACGAGCTAGAAAGACTAAAGAATGTTTTGATGATTTTGGAAAAGATGTAATTCCAGCCATGCTAAAAGATAGTCAAGAAATGTATGCATATCCTTTTAAAGGATATTGGAGGGATGTAGGTACTATACAAAGTTTATGGGAAGCGAATATGGATTTAATAAGTACTCCAGAAGCTATAGATTTAAGCGACTCAAATTGGACAATATATACAAATACTATGGATC
Source organism: Terrisporobacter petrolearius (assembly GCF_020748185.1). Lineage (GTDB taxonomy): Bacteria > Bacillota > Clostridia > Peptostreptococcales > Peptostreptococcaceae > Terrisporobacter > Terrisporobacter petrolearius. The sequence continues at coordinate 3,678 of NZ_JAHZMO010000021.1, forward strand.
TTCCACCACAATATATTGGCCAAAATGCCAGCATAAAAGAAGCTTTAATAGCAGATGGTTGTTCTGTATTAGGAACAATCGAAAATACAATTTTATCGCATAAAGTTGAGGTTGGAGAAGGAAGCATAATTAGAAATTCTGTAATAATGCCTAATGTTACTATAGGAAAAAATGTAATAATTGAAAAGGCGATGGTAGCAGAAGGTGCAGTAATTAATGACAATGTAGTGATAAAAAGTGAGACAAATGAAATAAGTATTGTATCAGAGTATGAAGTAGTTAGTGCTGTTGAAAAGGTTGAAGCTTAAAATGGGGGGAGTATATTATGAAAAATCAATGTATGGGATTAATTAATCTTGATAAAAAAGGAAATCCAAATATAAATATATTAAATTATGCAAGACCATTAGCATCTACTCCGATTGCAGGTCGATATAGAATTATAGATTTTGTTTTATCTAACATGGTAAATTCGGATATTACTAATGTTGGAATTTATGCTAAAGAAAAATACAGATCCTTAACAGACCATTTGGGGAGTGGTAAGGATTGGGATTTGAGTAGAAAAAAGGGTGGACTTTATATTTTTAGCCCAGAAAATACAAAGCATAATAATAATTATGGCTTTAGAACAGGAGATGTATACTCTATATTAGCAAATATAGATTACATAGAAAAAAGTAAAGAAGAATATATACTTATTGCACCAGGATATATGTTGTGTAGTATGGATTATAAAGAAGCGCTTAAATATCATAAACAATCAAAAAATGATATTACTGTTATATATAAACATGTGACCAATGCTGATGAAGATTTTTTAGGTTGCATTACATTAAATCTGGATAGTAATGATAGAGTTTTGAATATAGGAGGCAATATAGGAGCTTTTCCGAGTGCTAACATATCTATGGAAATTTATATTATGAAAAGAACAGATTTTATTAAATGTATATATAAAATAGCAAGCTTAGGAACACATTCATATTTTGAAGACTATATTAAAAGAGAAATTTCTAATATACAAGTTGGAGGATTCGAATACAAAAATTATTTGAAGTGTATAAATTCAATTCAAAGTTATGCTGAGGCAAGCAAAGAAATATTAGAAAAGGATGTATCATCAGAATTATTTAACTTGGAAAGAAAGATATTTACTAAGGATAAAAGTCAAGCACCAACCATATATATGAAAAATGCTGATGTGAAAAATTCCTTCGTGGCTACAGGGTGTAAAATTGATGGGACTGTTGAAAATTGTACATTATTTAGAAAAGTCGAAGTAGGAAGAGATGCAATACTAAAAAACTGTGTAATAATGCAAAATTGCAAAATAGAACCAGGAGTAGTTTTAGAAAATGTTATATTTGATAAAAATATTAGTATTTCAAAAGGAAAAGAGCTAAAAGGAGATAAAGACTACCCTATGGTCATAGAAAAGAATCAGAAGCTTTAGAAGTAAAAAGGGGGAAATTTAATGAAGATACTTTATGTGACGGCAGAATGCTGGCCATTTGTAAAAACAGGAGGATTGGGAGATGTTTCCTATGCACTTCCTAAGGCTCTAAAAAAGGAAGGTGCTGATGTAAGGGTTATAATGCCAAAGTATTCAACTATACCAACATATTTAAAAGATAAATTTAAACCAATTGCAGAATTTAGTGTAAAAGTAGGATGGAGAAATCAATATTGTGGCATAGAAACTACGGAGTTGGACGGAGTTACATTTTATTTTATAGACAATGAATTTTATTTTAAGAGATCTGATGAACCAAGTATATATGGGCATGGTGATGATCCAGAAAGATTTGCTTTCTTTAGTAACGCAGTGTTATCATCTATGGAAAAACTGAACTTTTATCCAGATGTGATGAATTTGAATGATTGGCATACTGGAATGATTCCATTATTACTTAAAGAAGATTATGGTCATCTAAAAAAATATAAAAATATAAAAACTGTTTATACTATACACAATTTACAATATCAAGGAATATTTAATAAAGATATGATAAGAAATGATTTTGATATATCTTATGATTATTTTAATAATGGTGATATAGAGTTTTACGGAAAAGTTAATTTTATGAAGGCTGGCATTGTATTCGCCCATAAGGTTACCACGGTAAGTAAAACTTATGTAGAAGAAATACAAACACCTTTTTATGGGGAAGGACTAGATGGACTGTTAAAATCAAAATCATATAAATTGGAAGGTATTTTAAATGGCATAGATTATGACTTAAACAATCCAGCTACAGATAAGGCTATATTTGAAAAATTTGATGTTAGTTGTATACACAAAAAACTACAAAATAAGATAAAGTTGCAAGAAATCCTAGGGCTAGAAGTTAACCCGAACATTCCTTTAGTAGGTATTGTATCTAGATTAACCTCACAGAAAGGTTTAGATTTAATTAATTATATGATGCCTGAAATTATGAGAGAAAATTTACAAATGGTTGTACTTGGAACAGGTGAACATCAATATCAGTCTATGTTTAATTATTATGATTCAAATTTTAGTAATAAATTATCAGCAAGAATTACTTTTGACAGTGCCTTTGCACAACAAATTTATGCAGCATGCGATATTTTTTTAATGCCATCTTTATATGAACCTTGTGGTATAGGTCAAATGCTTGCCATGAGATATGGGGCAATTCCAATAGTAAGAGAAACTGGTGGACTTAAAGATACTGTAACTCCTTATAATCAATATACAGGAGAAGGAAACGGATTTAGTTTTACTAATTACAATGCTCACGAAATGTTCTTTACTCTTCAAAAAGCAATTACATTGTATCAAGATAAAAGTATTTGGAATAATTTAATTATAAATGCAATGAATACAGATAATAGTTGGAAGAAATCAGCTCAAGACTATATGAGAATATTTAATGGCTTAATAAGCTAAAGGGGCGATTTAATGATTACAATAAATAAAAAGCGATTTAAAGAACATTTTAGAAGGAAAATGAATAACTTATATGCTCAAACCCTTGAAGAAGCAAGTAATGAAGAACTTTTTAATGTATTGTGTTATGTTATAAAAGATATGATTTCAAAAGACTGGGAAGGTAGTAGAATATATCAAGAAAAGGCAGTATTTTATTTTTCTATAGAATTTTTATTAGGAAGACAATTAAAATCAAATTTATTAAATCTTGGATTTGAAGATACTGTAAGGCAAGGTTTAAGTGAATTGGGAATAGACTTGGATGAGATAGTTGAGTCAGAGCCAGATCCAGCACTAGGTAATGGGGGATTGGGAAGATTGGCAGCTTGCTTTCTCGATTCGATGGCTTCTGTAGGCATCAGTGGTCATGGATATGGAATAAGATATAAGTACGGATTGTTTGAGCAAAAGTTTGTAAACAACTCTCAAGTTGAAGTTCCAGATAACTGGCTAATAAATAGCTCTTATTCTTGGGAAACAGTTAGACCCAATAGAGCATTATTAGTAAAATATGAAGGAAAAATTAATTTTGAAGAAGATGATGAAGGTAATCTTAAAGTTACTCATAAAGATTATATTCCAGTAATGGCAATGCCTTATGATATACCTATAATTGGTTATGAAAATGAATGTATAAACACACTTAGAATATGGAAAAGTGAAATACCAACAAGAGATTTTGGAAAGTTATCTTTACATGCTAAAAATCAAGCTGCTAGTTATGAAGATGCGCTAAAATATAAATATTATGCAGAGGAAATTTCTCAAACTTTATATCCAAATGATTCAAACTATGCAGGGCAACTGTTAAGATTAAAACAAGAGTATTTCTTTGTAAGTGCAGGAATTCAAGATATATTTAGAAAATGTAGAAGATATAAAATTACACCACAAGATTTACCCAATAAAATTGCTATTCATATAAATGATACTCACCCAGCGTTGTGTATACCAGAGATGATGAGAATATTATTAGATGAAGAAGGATTATCCTGGGATGAATCGTGGAACATAACTATTAAAGTAATGTCTTATACAAACCACACAATATTATGTGAGGCAATGGAAAGATGGTCCGAAGATATTATGAAAAAACTTCTGCCAAGAATGTATATGATAATTGAAGAAATCAATAGAAGATATGTTAATGATTTAAGAAAAAAAGGCTATAGTGAAGAGAAAGTTAAAAGGATGGCTATTATGTATGATGGTGAAATTAGGATGGCTAATTTATGTATAGTATCAAGCTATAGTATAAATGGTGTAGCACAACTTCATACTAAATTGCTAAAAGAAGAAGTACTAAATGATTTTTATGAAGAAGAACCGTATAAATTTAATAATAAAACAAACGGAATCGCCCACAGAAGATGGCTTATAAGCTCAAATCCTGAACTAGCCAACTTAATAATAGAATTGATTGGGGATAAGTGGATAAAAGATACATCTCATTTAAAGGAATTGGAAAAATTTGTGGATGATGAAAAAGTATTGAATAGATTAGAAAAAATAAAATTTAACAATAAGGTAAGACTTGCTAATTATATAAAAGAAAATAACAACATAACAATAGACCCTAATTCCATATTTGATGTACAAGTGAAAAGGCTTCACGCTTATAAAAGACAACTTATGAATATTTTACATGTACTTTATTTGTATCATGAAATACTGGATAATAGGGATATTGAATTAGATATTCAACCGCGAACTTTTATATTTGGAGCTAAGGCAGCACCAGGATATTATTTGGCAAAATGTATAATAAAACTAATAAATTGTGTTGCTAATTTAGTAAATAATGACCCTAGGGTAAAAGACAAAATCAAAGTTGTATTTATAGAAAATTATGGGGTATCACTAGCAGAAAAAATTATACCAGCAGCAAATATAAGTGAACAAATTTCAACAACTACAAAGGAAGCATCGGGAACTAGTAATATGAAGTTTATGATGAGCGGAGCATTAACACTGGCAACGCTAGATGGAGCTAATGTGGAAATATATCAACAAGTAGGAAAAGAGAATATGTTTTTATTTGGGCTTAGTGCTAAGCAGGTATTAGATTATAACAAATATGGTGGATATTCATCGAAGGATTTATATCACTCTAACAAGTTACTAAGACGAGTTGTAGATGATTTAGTTAATGGTTTTATACCTGGACTAGGAAAAGAAGGTAGGGAAATTTATGATGCTTTAATAACTTATAATGATGAATACTTTGTTCTAAGAGATATTGATGAATATGCTGAATCGCAACAAAAAATAAGCAATCTTTATAAAGATAAAATTAAGTGGAACAAAATGTCTCTTATAAATATTGCTAATTCTGGGATTTTCTCTAGTGATAGAACTATAAATGAATATATAGAAGATATTTGGTTTAAAGGGTGTGATGAGGATGTGCAAAACAATATCATTTAACTCCTGGAATGAAAATTTTAAGGCTCCTTTTGGAGCCTTAGATGTTAACCAGGGAGCTGATATTAAAGTCAGTGCTAACAAAGAGGTATACAGTATTTGTTTAGTAATAACAAAAGAAGATAAAAATTTAAATAGTAAAGAAATAAGACGAATTTTATTGAATAAAAAAGAAGAGCATATATACCAATGTAAAATAGGGCCATTACTAATTCCTGCAGTATACTATTATTATTTTGAGGTTGAAGTTAAACAGGATGGGAATAATGAAAAATTATTTTATGGAAAAATGAAGCAAAATGGTGAAATATGTGAATATGATTTTGACAACATAAATAAATATCAATTAACAGTATATGAAGAAAGTAAGGTCCCAACTTGGTTTAAGGAAGGTATTTTATATCATATATTTATAGATAGATTCAATAATGGTAATAGAACTGGTAAACCAAGCAATCCAAAGAAAAATAGTTTTATATATGCAAATTGGGAAGACGATCCAATGTATATAAAAGATGAAAATGGAGATATCATAAGATGGGATTTTTATGGAGGTAATCTTAGAGGGATTATTAACAAGTTAGGATATCTTAAAAAGCTTGGAGTAAGTATTATATATTTAAGTCCAGTTTTTGAATCATCTAGCAACCATAAATACAATACAGGAGATTACAAAAAGATTGACCCTATGTTTGGTGATGAAGAAACATTTAAAGAGTTAATTAAAAAAGCTAATGCAAAGGGAATGTCTATAATACTTGATGGTGTATTTAGTCATACAGGTGCTGATAGTATTTATTTCAATAAGTTTAACAACTACTCTAGCAAAGGAGCCTATAATGATGAAGACTCTCCTTACAGAAGTTGGTATACCTTTGATGATTCAAAGGTTGGGTACAAATGCTGGTGGGGAATTAAAGATTTACCAAATGTAGATGAATTAGAACCTTCATATATGGATTACATAATTAAAGATGAAGAGAGTGTTTTAAATAAATGGACTAAAATTGGAGTTAAAGGATGGAGATTAGATGTAGTAGATGAATTGCCAGATGAATTTGTAACTGAATTTAAAAAGGAGTTAAAAAACTCAAAGACCGATTCAGTTTTAATTGGAGAAGTTTGGGAAGATGCTTCTAATAAAATTAGTTATGGACAACGTAGAAACTATCTTTTAGGAAAACAGCTTGATTCAGCTATGGGTTATCCATTTAGAAAAGGAATACTATCTTTCTTAAAGGGAGAAATAGCTTCATACGAACTTACTGATTTGTATATGGAAATGAAAGAAAACTATCCACCAGAGGCATTTAAGTCAAATTTAAATTTATTAGGGACTCATGATGTTAAAAGAGTTAAAACAGAGCTTAATAATGATAAAGATATGATTAAACTTGCAGTATTAGCACAAATGACTTTCGAAGGGGTACCGTATATTTATTATGGCGATGAAGCAGGTCTTGAAGGAGATAAAGACCCAGATAACAGAAGAACTTATCCATGGAAAAATGAAGATAATGAGATGATAGATTTTTATAGAAATTCTATTCAAACTAGATATAGGGTGAAATCATTATTAAATGGTGAAACTAATTTTATTTATACTAGGGATAATGATGTTTTTGCTTATGAAAGATCACTTAATGAAAAAGAGGAAGATAATTGTTTAATAATTATAAATAGAAGTGAAGATTACAAATGCATAGATTTTGATTTTGGGTGTGATTTATTAGATGAAATAGGAATAAAATATACTCCTGGTGATTATGGCGTTACTTTGGAAAAAGAAAATGGGAAATTCGTAGTAGATATTAAACCAAAATCTTTTATTATATTTAAAATGAAAAATATTCAAAATGAATTATTTGAGTAATTATAGAAAAAATGTGTAGATTATTGATAATCTACACATTTTAAATGGTTGAGTAAAGAAGGTGATCTTTTATTAAAAAGGAATTTCACTTTCGGATATTTCACCATCAAAAACTTCATCTGTAAAGATTTCTTCATTATTAAAGGTATTTTCAGTATTATTATTTTGTTTAAAATCTATAAATCTAAACAAGTCACAGTTTACTGTGATAGATTTTTTATTTTCTCCGTTTGGAGATAAATATTTATCTACTTTAATTTTTCCCTCCATATAAACTAATCTACCCTTAGTCATATACTCGCTAAAAACTTCTGCTTGTCTATTCCATATTTCGCAATTAATAAAGTCAGTATCGTGTTCTCCTTGAGCATTTTTATAATTTCTATTAACTGCCAATGTGAATTTTGTAATAGGTATGTTTTTTTCACCTATATATTTTAAATCTGGATCTTGACATAATCTTCCTACCAAAATAACTTTATTCATTTAAAACCTCCATATTTTTATGTGATTTAGTACAATTATAGACAAACATAAGTTCGAATATACATATATTAAAAAGAAAATTTTATTTTTTCGAATAAGGAAAAAAATGTAAAAAAGTGATATAATTAAAATAATGATGAGAGTTAAAATCTATGTTAATTTAATAGAGAATTGAAAATGAGGGGTTTTATTATGAAAAAGGATATTTATAGAAAGATAATAAGAAATAGTAAAATAGCTTACTTAATAATAAATAGTAAAATGAATAATCATAATAAATACATTGGCATAGAGGTATTGGAGCAAAACAAAGAATTTGAAAAAATTTTTAAGCTGTTAACAGAAAATAATGTATTTGAAAAAGAAGTAACAGAATTAATAGTAAATAATTGGATAAAAAATAAATTTAAAGGAGAAGAATTTGACCAATTTGTAAATGATATAATTAAAAATAGTCATAAGAATATAGAGCATACAGTTGAGATAAATAATAAAACTGTAATTATGGATATATATTATTTAGAAGAGTATTTCATAGTAGTATTTTCAATGAGTTATAATATGAGTTATGATGAAGAAGATTTCATAATATATAATTGGGCAAAAGATTTAAATGGAGTATATATAGATGTGTGCCCAAATTGTAATGATTCAAAATTAAAGGATAAAAAAACAACTACTGGAAAAAGAGACTTAGACTTATGGGAAATGTCTGATGTTAGGAAATTTAGACAACAAGAAAATAACGTAATATCAAATAGAAATGTAAAAACTTTCTACCAAACATTAAGAAAAAAAGACGGTACTAAAATTTATTTAGAATCAACCATATGGCCTATAATAGATGATAATGATAATATAATAGGAACAAGAGGCTTTAGTGTAGAAATTAATGATAAGTTAGTTTTTGAAAAAAGCTTAGAACAAAATGAAGAAAATTTTAGAGAGATAACTAAGTATTCTGATTCAGTGTTTATTATTAGAGATAAGGAGAGGGCAACTTATGTTAGTCCTGCCTTTAGAAATGTATTTGAAGATAGCCCAGAAGATTTATATAAAGATTTTGACAAGTTATATGAATATTTTAAAAGAGCAGAATGGAATGATCAAAATATAGATTATGAATTTGATGAATGTAACGAAGGCACTGGAAAAGTTAAATTAGATAATGGAAAAGAAAAATGGATTTGGTATAAATTTTTGCCAATAAAAGACTCAAAAGGAAATATATCAAAAAGAGTAGGTATTTTAACTGATGTAACAGAAAAAAAGAGGATAGAAGAAGAAAAAAATCAACTTAAATTAGATTTTTTTGCAAATTTATCTCATGAATTGAGGACGCCAATCAATCTTATATCGAGCACAATTCAACTTATCAAATTAAATTTAACAAAATTATCACCACAAGACGCTAATAAATTTTATAAATATATGGATATAATGGAGATGAATAGCCTAAGGCTTGTGAGGCTTATAAATAATTTATTAGATTCAACACGAGTTGAGGCAGGATATATTAGTTTTAATCCTATTAACGCAGATATAGTAGCATTTATAGAGGATATATGTGAATCTATTGTGGAATTTACAGAATTTAATAGTATGCACTTAATTTTTGATACAAATGTTGAAGAAGAAGTAGTACTATTTGACCAAGATATTATAGAAAGAACTATGCTTAATTTATTATCAAATGCAGTTAAATTTAATAAAAAAAATGGAAATATATATGTAAATTTATATATTAAAGAAGATATAATTAAAATTAGTGTAAAAGATGAGGGAATTGGAATACCAAAGGAAAAAGCTAATTGCATATTTGAAAGATTTGAACAAGTTGAAAGTAGAAATAGAATGGAAAAACAGGGAAGTGGTATAGGCCTATACTTGGTAAAATCTTTAGTAAGTTTGCATGGAGGAACTATTAATGTTAATAGTGAGGTTAATCAAGGAAGTGAATTTATAGTAGTTATACCTAGAGAATTATTAAATAATGGCGAAGAACTTATCATACAAAAAAAAGAAGAAGTAAGATATAACAGAGCAAATATAGAGTTTTCAGATATATAAGTATAAACACATTATTAATTAAAAATTAATAATGTGTTTATTTTTTTTTATCTGTGTGTTTAATAACTAATCTCATTAGAAAAAATACTGGAATAGTTGAGAAAATAGGTGCTATTATAGGAGCTATAGCTTTACTTAGACCAAATATGTTAACGAATGATAATATAACACCTAGATTTAAAGCATATTCAAATATATATACTAAGAAACTTAGTAAGTATTTTTTAAAAGAGTATTTTTTTTCTTTGAATGTGTATCTAGAATTTAAATAATAAGAAGCAGTAATGCTTATAACGCTTGTAATTGTATATGCAATTAAATAATTGATTTTAAAAACTAGGTATAGAGTTAGGTAAAATAGCTGAGCAACTGCAAAATTTGCAGTACCAATAATATTAAATTTTATATACTCTATAATTTTATCTTTATATAGTTTAAACTTTTCTACAATTGTATTCTTTATGGCAAACACATCCTTCACATCCTTCCCGTCTTTAAAAAAATAGTTATTTATATTCTATTTCATTTTATATCATTATTATGTTCATTGACAAAATAAATATAAAGAACTATATTTATTTTGTAGATATATCCATTATTAGGGGGGAAAATAGAAATGTCAAATTGTAATTCATGTCCATCAAATGGATCTTGTAATAAAGAGCAATCAAGTTGTTCAGTGGTTAATAATCCACTAAATAAAATTAATAAAATTATAGGTGTTATGAGTGGAAAAGGTGGAGTAGGAAAATCTACAGTATCAGCGCTTATAGCAAAAAATTTAGCTAAACAAGGATATAAAGTAGGTGTATTAGATGCTGATATAACAGGTCCTAGTATACCAAGGCTTTTAGGTGTAGATAAGCAAAGAGCGAGAGCAACAGAAGAATTTATATATCCAGCAGTAACAGCGGATGGAATAAAAGTAATGTCTCTAAATTTATTAATAGAAAATGAAGAAGAACCTGTTATTTGGAGAGGTGCAATGGTATCTAATGCAGTAAAACAATTTTATACAGATGTTTTATGGGAAGAATTAGACTACCTTGTAATAGATATGCCTCCAGGAACAGGAGATGTGGCTTTAACAGTTATGCAATCAATTCCTATAAACGGTATAGTAATGGTTACGATACCTCAAGATATGGTATCGATGATAGTTACAAAGGCTGTTCATATGGTACAAAAGTTAGATATAGATGTTATAGGTGTAGTTGAAAATATGAGCTACATAACATGCCCAGACTGTGGTAAAAAGATTCAAATATTTAACGGAGAAAATAATAGAAAATTCCTTGATGATATGAATTTAGATCTATTAGGTCAATTACCAATGAATTCTGGAATAGGGAATGTATCTATAGGTGTTTATAAAGATGGTGATGAAGAAGTTGAAGGATTATTTAATCCTATAGTAATAAATATGATTAAGTCATTAAAAGACAAAGAAAAAGAAGTGTCAGAGGCATTTTAGTTAAAAATAAGGAGCAAACCAATGAAATTAGGCGATATTTTTATGTTTAGTATTGATTTAGTTTTATTTACATATTTTACTGAAATGGCACTAAACACTACAAGTATGACCGTTAGGATAGTAACATGCTTTGTTATGACAGCTGAAATATTCTTTATGAGGCAACATCTAAAAATGATGAAGCTATCTGCCCAAAAAAGAGAAGATTAAAAAATACACAGTTCAATATATTGAACTGTGTATTTTTTTTTAGATTATATAAAACCTATTGACATTCCAGTTAATGGAAGGTTTATTATGATATTAGAGAATATTATGAATATAAAAATAGTGAAATAAAATGGGGGTAATAAAATGAAATTAAGTATGGTCGCAGACCACGCAAGATGGCCCAGAGAAAATGACATTATATTTAACTTATCTGAAAGAGCTCAAAAGGCAGAACAAAATATAGGTAAAGAAAACGTTATCAATGCTACTATTGGCGCATTGATGGATGATGATGGAAAGCTAATAACAATGAGTAGTGTTTTTGAACAATTAAAATCATTGCCTAACAATGAAATATCTGCTTATGCTTCTATTGCAGGACAAGATGACTATAAAGAGGCTGTAAAAAAAGTTTGTTTTCAAGGTAATGATCCAGATGGTTATGTAAGAGTTGTAGCTTCTCCAGGTGGAAGTGGTGCTATTAAATTAGCAATGTGGAACTATACTAATCCCAAGGATGTAATTTTGACTTCTGATTGGTACTGGAGTCCTTATGGAATTATAGGAGAGGAAGCTGGAAGGGGAGTTGCAAATTATAAACTATTTAATGATGAAGGAAGGTTCAATATTGAATCTTTTAAATCTAAATTCAAAGAAATTATAGATAAACAAGGAAATATATTTACGATAATTAATACTCCTGGTCATAATCCAACAGGATATACTGTGTCTGATGATGAGTGGGATGAAATATTAGATTTTGTAAAAGAAATTGCAAAGGATGAAAGTAAAAAAATAGTTTTATTTATAGATGTTGCATATATAGATTTTGTTAAAGATGATATAGCAAGTAGAAAATTCTTTAAGAAATTTGGAAACTTGCCAGAAAATATATTATCAATAGTAGGTTTTAGTATGTCAAAAGGATTTACTGCTTATGGAATGAGAATGGGAGCAGCCATAGGAATATCTGCAAGTGAAGATATGGCAGAAGAATTCTATTACTCACTAATGCATTCCTGTAGGGCTAATTGGTCTAATTGTAATAGAGGAGCAATGTCTATTCTTTCTCATTTAATTTCAGATGAGAAAAAGTACGCAGAATATAAAATTGAGAAAGATCAATATAAAGATATGCTTGTTAAAAGAGCAGAAGCTTTTGTACAAGGTGCAAGAGAAGTAAACCTTGATATACTTCCATATAGAGATGGATTTTTTGTAAGTATACCATGTAATAATTCAAAAGAAGTTTGTGAAGCACTTACTAAAGAAAATCTTTATTTAGTTCCCTTAAAGATGGGATTAAGATTTGCAGTATGCGCAGTATCAGAAGAAAAGTGTAAAAAAGCTCCAAAGATTATAAAAGAAGTTTTTGAAAAAGTTAAGTCATTGGAAAAAAATTTAGTATAAAAAACATAAAAATAAGGGGGACTATTAACATGAAGAAATTAATGACAGGTAATGAGGCCATAGCTCGTGGCGCATACGAAGCTGGTGTGAAATATGCTTCAGCTTATCCGGGAACTCCAAGTACGGAAATATTAGAAAATATAGCTTTATATAAGGATGATATTCTTGCAGAATGGGCTCCAAATGAAAAAGTAGCAGTTGAGGCAGCAGCAGGAGCTTCAATAGCAGGGGCAAGAACTGTTGCATCTATGAAGCATGTAGGTTTGAATGTGGCGGCAGATCCATTGTTTACTGTAGCATATACAGGTGTAACTGGAGGATTTGTAATAATTACAGCAGATGAACCAGGGCAACATTCATCACAAAATGAGCAAGATAATAGAAACTATGCTAGAGCAGCCAAAATACCAATGTTTGAACCATCAACTAGCCAAGAAGCTAAAGATATGTTCAAGGAAGCATTTGAAATAAGTGAAAAATTTGATACGCCAGTTTTATATAGATTAACAACAAGACTATGTCATTCAAAAGGGATAGTTGAGTGTAAAAATAGAACAGAAGTTGGAATAAAAGAGTATGTAAAAGATGCACCTAAATATGTTACAGTTCCTGCAAACTCAAGAGTATTAAGAGGTAAGGTGGAAGAGAGACTTCATAATTTAGACAAATTCTCTAATGAGACAGATCTTAATTCTATTGAATTAAACGATACTAAAGTAGGAATTATTGCATCTGGTATGTGTATAAATTTTGCAAAAGAAGTGTTTGGAAAAGATGCATCTTATTTAAAACTAGGATTTACTTTCCCAATGCCAGATGAAAAAATAAAAGAGTTTGCATCTAAGGTAGAAAAAATATATGTTATAGAAGAAAATGATGAGTTCATAGAAGAGCATGTTAAGGCTTTAGGAATAAATTGTAATGGAAAGAATGTATTTCCATCATATGGAGAAATGACACCTGACGTTATAAGAAAAGCTATATATGGAAAAACATTTGATCATATAGAAACAAATGAAGAATTATTAGTTCCAAGACCACCAACATTCTGTGCTGGATGTCCGCATAGAGGTTTATTCTATGAGCTAGGAAAAAGAAAAGATGTAGTTATAACTGGAGATATAGGATGTTATACTCTAGGATTTGCACCACCATATAATGCAATGGACTGTGTAGTTTGTATGGGTGCATCTTTAGGTTCAGGACATGGAGCACAACAAGTTTTCAACATGGTAGAAGGAAATAAGAAAAGAGTTGTAGGTGTGCTTGGAGATTCAACGTTTTTCCATACAGGAATAAATGGTCTTTTAGATATTATTTATAACAATGGTAATGCAATATCAATAATATTAGATAATAGAATTACAGGTATGACAGGACATCAAGAAAATCCAGGTTCAGGCTTCAAATTACAAGGTGAACCAACTAATGAAATAAGTATAGAAGCAGTAGTTAAAGCTTGTGGTGTAAAAAATTTAAGAGTAATAAATCCAAATGATTTAAAAGAAGTAAATGATGCTCTTGATTGGGCATTTGAAAATGAAGAGGCATCTGTAATCATTACAAGATGGCCATGTGCTCTTAAAAAATTCTCTAAAGAAGATATAGAAGAGTTTAATAAGCCATTTACAACAAAATGCGAAGTTGTAGAAGATTTATGTATAGGATGTAAAAAATGTACTAAGACAGGATGTCCTGCAGTTTCATATAACAAAGAAACTAAAAAGGCAAAAATAGATAGAAATCAGTGTTTAGGATGTGATATATGTTCACAAGTATGTCCTAAAGAGGCAATAGTTAAGGAGGTAAAATAATATGACTAAAAGTATTATGTTAGTAGGTGTAGGTGGTCAAGGGACTATACTTGCGAGTAAGTTATTAACTATAGGATTAATGGAAGCTGGATACGATGTAAAGATGAGTGAAATACATGGTATGAGCCAAAGAGGTGGGTCAGTTTCTTCTCAAGTAAGATATAGTGAAGATAATGTTTATTCTCCTGTTATTGAAATTGGTGGAGCAGATATGATAGTTTCTTTTGAAAAAATGGAAGCTTTAAGATATTTAAAATACTTAAAACCAGAAGGAAAAGTAGTTGTAAATAATTATAGATTAAATTCAGTGTCTACATTAGTAGGAAAATTTGAATACAAAGAAGAAGAAATAGATTCAGAATTAAAAAGATTAAATGCAAAAATTATAGATGCGGCAAAGGAAGCTGAAGAACTAGGAAATGCAAAAGTAATGAATGTTATATTATTAGGTTCTCTAGTAAAATCAATGGGACTAGAAAAAATCCACTGGGAAGATATTATAAGAAAAAATGTAAAAGAAAAGTTTATTGATTTAAACATAAAAGCTTTCCGCGTTGGTATGGACTTAGTAGAAGAAGCAATTAAGGCAACTGTTTAAATTTATTTAGCCATATAAACTCAAAAGCTATTATAAGAAAAACTTATAATAGCTTTTGACATATATCATGGTGAAAGATTATAATATAAAAAAATTATAAAAGGGGACAAAAGTATGACTTATAGAGTTTTAGCCGTAAATCCTGGCTCAACATCAACAAAATTTGCAGTATATGATGGAGAAAATCAAGTTTTTGCAAAAACATTAAATCATTCAGTAGAAGAACTATCAAAGTTCAAATCTATAATGGACCAATTTGAAATGAGAAAAAATGAGATAGAAGAAGCTTTAAAAGAAAATAAAATAGAGCTAAAGAGTATAAATGCGGTAGTAGGAAGATGTGGGGGATTACCACCAGTAAAATCAGGTGCATATTTAATAAATGAAGAAATGATAGATAGATTAAATAATAGACCTACATTAGATCATGCATCAAATTTAGGAGCTACAATTTCCTATTCTATTGCCAATGAAATTGGTGTAAATTCATATATATATGATCCAGTTTGTGTAGATGAAAGTGGAGATATAGCAAAAGTGTCTGGACTTAAGGGAATGGATAGAGTTTGCTTAACTCATGCACTAAACACCAGAGCTATGGCAATAAAATATGCAAAATTAAATAACAAAAACTATAAAGATTTAAATTTAATAGTAGCCCATTTAGGTGGAGGTATAAGTTTAAATGTTCATGAAAAAGGAAAAATGGTAGACTTTGTTTCTGATGAAGAAGGGCCATTCTCACCAGAAAGGGCAGGAAGATTACCAGCAAAAATGTTAGTTGATTTATGTTATTCTGGTAAATATACTCACAAAGAAATGGTTAAAAATGTTAGGGGGAAAGGTGGAATAGTTTCATATTTAAATACTGTTGATGCTAGAGAAGTGGAAGAAAGAATAGCTAATGGTGATGAATATGCAAAATTAATATATGATGCTCTAGCTTTACAAGTAGCAAAATCTATAGGTGAACTTGCTACAGTTGTTAATGGTGATGTGGATGCAATAATTATAACTGGAGGAATAGCTTATTCTAAATATATGAGCGAATCAATAAGTAAGAGAATTAAGTTTATAGCACCAGTAGAAATATTAGCTGGAGAAAATGAATTAGAGGCGTTAGCTTTTGGTGCACTTAGAGTATTAGAAGGTGAAGAAGAAGCTACAATATACAGTGAAGCTGATTTTATAAAAGCTTAGTTAAGAAAATTTTATACGTGATTAAATTAACATAATTGGATATACTCCTCTAATTTTATATAATATAAATATAATTAAAATTAGGGGAGTTGTCATATGAAGGATTTTTTTACCATAGGAGAAATATCTAAGCTATTTGACATAAATAAAAAAACACTAAGATATTACGATGAGATAGATTTGTTTAAACCCAGTTTTGTTAATAAGGAGAATAAGTATAGGTATTATACATTAGATCAATTTCAATATTTAGAGACAATCAAGTATTTAAAAGAACTTGGACTTTCATTGAATAAAATAAAATATAATCTAAACAATGTAAATACAGAAGAAGTAATACATTCTCTGGAGGAACAAAACAATTTTATTAATCAGAAAATAAGTGAATTGGAACTTATTAAACATAAGATTAATAATAAAATAATGCAAATTAAAGATTCAACAAGAGAAGATTTACTAGGAATTATTAGGGAAATCGATTTCGATGAAAGGCAAGCTGTTAGATTAAGACATAGTATTAAAACTGATTATGATATTGAACTTTCTCTCAGAAAGTTGACAAAGATGTCTGAAAATAAGATTTTTTTAACATATGGAGCCGTTGGAGTATCCATAGCTAGAGAAGATTTAATTCAGCAAGAATATGGAGAATATAAATCTATTTTTGTAATGATAGAAGAAGAAAAATATGATAAAAGCTTAATAAAAATATTTCCAAAAGGTAATTATGTTTGTATTAGGTTTAAAGGTGTTCACAAAGATGCACCACCATATTATGAAAAATTAATGTCTTATATTAATAAACAAGGTTACAAAATACTAGATGACTCATTGGAGATGGAGTTAACAGATCCAAGTTTATCTTTAACAGAGGAAGAAGTAATTATGGAACTACAAATTTTAGTAAAGAAATCTTAAATAAAGGGGAATAAACATGATAAATAAATTAGAGGACATATTAGATCAATTAAAAGGAGGCAAAAAAGTTATACTGTCAGTGGCAGCAGCTCATGATGAAGAGGTTTTATTAGCTATTCAAAGCGCTGTAGAAAAGGACATAATAGTTCCTATTTTAATTGGTGAAGAAAATAAAATAAGAGATATTAGTAAAGAAATAAAATTTGATTTAAATGGAATAAAAATAATACAAAAACATACTATAGAAGAATGTGCTGAAGCTGCTGTAAAATTAGTTTCTTCAAAAGAAGCAGATTTTGTAATGAAGGGATTATTAGATACTTCAGTTATATTAAAAGCAGTTTTAAATAAAGAGTGGGGACTTAGAACAGATAGTTTACTTAGTCACGTTATGGTTTATGAAATACCTGCTTATGATAAATTATTAGTAACTACAGATGGGGGTATGAACATAGCTCCTGATTATGATCAAAAAGTAAAAATATTAAAAAATGCTATAGAAGCAACTAAACCTTTAGGTTTAGAAGAAATAAAGGTTGCATGTTTAGCTGCAAAAGAAAAAGTAAATCCTAAAATGCCAGCTACAGTTGATGCAAAAGCTTTACAAGAAGCTGGAGAAAGAGGAGAGTTTGGTGAAGGTGTAATAGTAGAAGGGCCTTTAGCATTTGATTTGGCTGTATCTAAAGAAGCAGCAAAGATAAAAGGTTTTGAGAGCAGAGTAGCAGGGAAAACAGATATAATGTTAATGCCAACTATAGAAGTAGGCAACGGTATAGGAAAAACTTTAACATATTTTGCAGGGGGAAAATCTGCTGGAATAATAATGGGTGCAAAAGCTCCTATTGTTTTAGTTTCTAGAGCTGATAGTCATGAGTCGAAATTATACTCAATAGCTTACGGTGCCTTAATTGCAGGTCATAATAAATAAGGTGAAAAATTCTTTTTTAGTTTGTGCTAAAAAAGAATTTTTTGGTTTTTAATATAATTAATAGGGGAGATTAGTATGAAAAAACTTAATCGTTGGATATATGCTGTTGTGGGTACCATTGTTTTGTTATTTGCAGGCCTTATATATGCGTGGAGTGTATTAGCTTCACCTATAGGGCAAGAATTTACAAACTGGTCAACAGCACAATTATCATTAACTTTTACCATAGGTATGACCATGTTTTGTTTAGGTGGATTAGTTGGAGGATTATTATCAAATAAAGTTAATGTAAAATATAACGTTTGGTCATCAGCAATATTGTTTTTAATTGGATTTTATATATCGTCAAAAACAACTACTTTAATAGGATTATATGTTGGATTTGGTATTTTAGCAGGATTTGCATCTGGTCTTGCATATAACGCAGTAATGAGTACTATGTCAAAATGGTTTCCAGACAAACAAGGACTAATATCGGGAATTTTATTAATGGGATTTGGTATAGGAAGTTTTATTACAGGAAAAGTATATCAAGCATACACTCCAACAGAAATAGGTGGTTGGAGAACTTCATTTATGATATTTGGCGTATTATTATTTATAGTAATTGGTATAGGTGGTTTTTTCTTTATTAAACCAGGTGATGATTTTGTACCTCTAGAAAATAAGTCGGATACTAACAAAAACAAAAATTTTGAGGAAGGTATAGATGTTCATGCTTCTATAATGATAAAAAGACCTGCTTTTTGGCTATTTTTTACTTGGGCTGTATTATTAAGTGGAGCAGGGCTAGCATTAATTTCTCAAGCTAAAGGTGTGGCTATGGAAGTAGGACCACAAGTAGATCCATCAACTATAGCAACTGTTGTTGGGCTAATTTCTATATTTAATGGTATTGGTCGTGTAGTTTATGGAGGGATGTTTGATAAAATAGGAAGAAAGAAAACTATGTTCATAATTAACATAGTATTCTTTATATCTGTGGGAATTTTAATACTTGCTCTTATGAACAAAAGTTTTTTATTAATAGTACTTGGATTTATGTGTTGTGGTTTTTCTTATGGAGGTATACCTACAACAAGCTCTGCTTTTGTAAATGCATTTTATGGACAAACATACTATCCAATCAACTTTCCAATAGTTAATTTAAGTTTGATTGTTGCTTCTTTTGGAGGAACTATAGCAGGATATTTATATGATTCAAGTGGTTCGTATTTAACTACTTTTATATTAATGATAAGTGCAATAGTAGTAGGATTTATATGTTTTTTAGGAATAAAAAGACCATAATAAGATTATTAAATATAATTTAAAAATAATGAATTATTTATAACATAAACAAAAAATTACTGGAATATACATTCCAGTAATTTTTTCATATTATTATATTAATTATATCTAGGCTCTCTGGCTTCGATGCCACTAAGAGTAGCCCAGATATAGAATATTAACCCTAAAGCAGCCCAACCAAGAATTATACCACCTTCATAAGGCCAAGATAAAGCAGCTGGAGCACCTGGTAAATACATACTTCCTAAGAATAGACACATACATATAGATACGAAACCAACAAATCTAACTCTTTTAACCTTATATGGTCTTGGCATATATGGTTCTTTTTTTCTCAATACTAAGAATGATAAACAAACCATAGAGTAAGATATTACTATACTGCAACCGCCAGCATTAGATAACCAAGTAAGCATATTTTTTCCTAAGAATGGAGATAAGGAAGTTAAAACACCAATTAATATTATTGCATTACAAGGTGTCTTATATTTAGGGTGTAATTTTGCTAAGAAAGGTGGCAACATGCCACAAGCCGCCATAGAATAAATAGCTCTACTTCCACCTACATAGAAAGAGTTCCAGCTAGTAATGATACCAGCAATTCCACCTAGAATTAATATTTTAGAAGCTATTGAACTGTTATTATAAACTTTTGCCATAGCATCTGCTGTAACTAGAGCAGATCCTTGGATCTCTGTATGATCCATGGCAAGAGATACACCAAGTATTATCATAGCATACCAGATAACTGCCATAACAACAGATAAAATTAATATTTGACCAATTTTCTTAAATGGTATATTCATTTCTTCTGCTGCTTGTGGAATTACATCAAAACCAACATACATGAAAGGTGTCATTACAGCAACAGTCATAAGACCGCCGACTCCATCTTTGAAAAGAGGTTGTATGTTTGAAGTTGAACCATTTACAAAAGATCCACCAATTAGAGCTAAGCCAATTAGTGTAATTAATACAGTACATAAACCTTGTAAAAATGCTGCTGTTTTTACTCCGAAGTAATTTATAATAGTGATTATAATTGAACTTATTATACCAACCACAACCCATGTACCATAAACATCAAATCCAGCAATAGTGTACATATAACCTTTTACGTAATTTGGAAATAAATATTGTAAAACTGTTGGAAGTGCCACTGTTTCAAAAGCTATTACAGATATGTATCCTAATATGATAGCCCAAGTACAGATAAAAGACGCATTTCTACCCAATGCTCGATAACTAAAGACTTGCTCTCCACCGCACTTAGGCATAGCGGAGGTTAGTTCTGCATATGCTTGCCCCACAAATAATACCATTATGCCACCTACAATAAATGCGAAGATAGCACCAAGAGTTCCGGCTGTTTGTATCCATTCCCCTGATAAAACAACCCATCCCCAACCAATCATTGCCCCAAATGCAAGTACAAAGACGTCGGATTTATTCAGGACTTTATCAAACTTATCGTTTTTACTCATATAAAAACCCCCTAAAATTTTTAATACTTACTTTTTTAATTTTATGATTGTTATAATAATATAATAACAACTTTAGTAATGGATGTAAATTGGTTCTTTGTGTTTTGTGTAAAAATATCATAGATAGATGCAACCCAAATTAAAGGGTTAGAAATTTTTCTTTGTATTAATAAATAAGATATTTTATAATAAAAAGAGCAAACAATATGATTACAAAGGTTTTATTTAAAATTTAGAATAAGAAATAAGTTGAAATGTTTATATATAAAGAGTTAGTATTGGAGGTTAAAGTAATGAATAATAAAGATAAAGCAATAGGTGTTTTTGATTCAGGCTTAGGTGGAGTGAGTGTATTAAAAGAATTAGTTAAAGCTATGTCAAATGAGAAATTTTTATATTATGGTGATTCAGCAAATGCTCCCTACGGAATAAAAACAAAAGAAGAGATAACTGAAAGATGTGTGGATATTATAGAGTTTTTTTTAAGAAAAGGTGTAAAGGCTATTGTTATAGCTTGTAATACAGCAACTTCTGCAGCAGCTAATATACTTAGAGAAAAATATTGTGACTTACCAATCATAGGGATGGAGCCGGCACTAAAAGTTGCTGCTGACGGAAAAGTTAACAATACTATAGTAGTAATGGCAACACCTCTTACACTAAAAGAAACTAAATTTAATGACTTAATGGCAAAATATAGTAATGATAATGCTGTAATAAAAATGCCATGTCCGGAACTTGTAAATATAGTTGAGAATGATTTATTAGATAATGAAGAAGTTGTTGAAAATCAACTGAAAACTTATTATAAAGACTTAGATATGAGCAAGATTAATAGCGTTGTTTTAGGATGCACACACTTTGTATTTTATAAAGATTACATGGAAAAAATATTAAATCACAATATAAATATAGTTGATGGAAACTTAGGAACTACAAATCATTTAAAAGAAGTTTTAAAAGAAAAAGAGGAATTAAGAGATGATAATGAAGAAGGAAGTGTTATAATTTACAACTCTTCAGATGATGAAAAATTTATAAAATTATCAGAAAAACTATTAAATAGATAAAAAAACAAAGTATTAAATACTTTGTTTTTTTATCTATTTTCCAACCACTTGACTTGAGCAAGGTCGTTGTCTGAAGTGGTAACGAAGGCATCTCGTTGGCGACATGAAGTATAGCGCCCACACAGTGGCTTAAGCGAAGGGAATTTTTTATTCACATGTTTCAAATTGTAAAATCACCTTAAATAAATCACCATCTATATTTAAATCCATAGTTCCATTTTGCGTATTAACAATACTTTGAGTAATGGACAGACCAAGGCCTGAACCTTCAGTATTTCTAGAAGAATCGCCACGTCTGAACCTTTCTAAAAATTCATCAGGGCTCAAATTTAATCTATAATTTGACATATTTTTAAATATTATTGATATAGTATTATTTTCAACAAATAAATCTATATAAACTCTACTATTAGGAGCAGAGTATTTTGTTATATTTGCAATTAGGTTCTCAAAAGCTCTGAAAGTTCGTTTACCATCAATCATAGCAAATATAGGCTTTTCTGGAGTTTCAACAATAAAATCTAATCTACTTTCTTGAATTTTATCATCTAGTTCTACGACACTTTGTATTAAAAGTTCTTTAATATCAGTTTTTTCAATATTAAACTCCATTTCACCGCTACTAAGTTTTGCAGCTTCAAAAATTTCTTCCACTAAAGTTTTAAGTCTCTTAGATTTTTTATCTAAAATAGATAAATAAGCTTTTTTCGTATCATCATCTATATCTTCACTTTTTAACATATCCACATAATTTATTATGGATGTTAAAGGTGTTTTTAGATCATGAGATACATTTGCGATTAATTCTGTTTTCATTTTTTCACTTTTTATGGCATTGTCTACTGCTTTTCCCAAACCTTCACTCATATTGTTTATATTATTAGCAAGGGTAGCGATTTGATCATTGCCTTTAATATTTAGCTTATAATCTAGAGATCCTTCTTTAATAGATTCTACTTCTTTTGAGATATAATCTACATAATCAAACTTTTCACAAGTTATTCTGAATAAATAGATGCAAAGTACAAAAGTGACAAGATCTATAAATAATACCATCTTGTATGAGTATATAAAACCACCAGAGATAGGATTAAATATTATTATTAAAAATATAGTTTCTATTAGTAAGCCAAAACATAAAGAATAAGCTAATTTCCTATTTATTGTTTTTTTATAATTTTTGTTAATTAAAGCTTTTATAAATGGAGATAAGTATGCTTTGTTAAGCAAATTGTTTTTATTATAAATAACATAATTGATTAAAAATAATAGCAATAACAAGCAAATAGCATCATAAATTACAAAGCTATCATATACATATATCTGTCTTTCTGTATTATTTGCACTTAAGAAGACAGATACAATAACAAATAAGAAAGGTACTTCTATAGTAAATTTTTCATACAAGAATGTAATATATTTGCTAAAAAAAGTTTTCGTTTTAATATTTTTTTTATATGATTTAAAACTTATAAAAGTTGCAATTAATGAAATTATACAAATAGCTGATACTGCTAAAGCTACTATTCTATTGTCCATATAATAAATATCTGGTCCAAATAAAATAAATGTTCTAACACCCGTGGAATCGTACCAACCATAATTATTAATAATACTTTTAAAAAGATAGAAATTATCTCTAAATATAAATAATACAGTGTTAAAAAATAGAGAAGCAAATAAAACCATTAATAAAAGAGAAGAAACCTTTATATAAGAGTTTACAGAGCCAAAGTTTTTATTTAATTTTTTCAATTTTATATCCAATTCCCCACACCACCTTTAAATATTTTGGATTTTTTGAATCTATTTCGATTTTTTGACGAATTCTTCTAATATGAACTGCTACAGTTTTTTCACAATTGTAAGCATCTTCTTCCCAAACTCTTTCATATAACTCATGGGAAGAAAATACTCTTCCTTGGTTAGAAAGAAGTAGTTCCAAAATTTTATATTCAATAGGTGTAATCTTTACTTCATCACCATCTAGAGTTATAGATTTTGTTTCTTGGTTTAATTCTAACCCACCACTTCTTAAAATTATCATTTTATTTTCTATATTAGGAGATAAATTTATATTAGGTATATGGCCTAGATTTATATATCTTCTAAGATGAGAACGAACTCTTGCAGTTAGTTCTAGTGGATTAAAAGGCTTAGTTATATAATCATCAGCCCCCATATTTAGTCCTAAAACTTTATCTATATCTTCTGATTTTGCAGATAATAAAATGATTGGTATATTTTTATCTTCTCTTTTTTTCATAGTAGTCTTAAGACCATCCATATTTGGCATCATCACATCCATAATAATAAGTTTAACATCATTTTCTATAATCATTTTAAGAGCTTGTAACCCATCATATGCTTTTAAAATATTATATCCCTCAGGTTTTAGGTAAAACTCAATAGCATCAACTATTTCTTTTTCGTCATCAACTACTAAAATATTTTTATTCATAAATACCCTCCTTTATATAGCGTTCCTAGCAAAGTCAATTATATCAAAAGAAGATATCAAAAACAGTTCTTAATTATTACAAATTTATAAAGATTTATGCATATCATTATGTAATTGTAATATAATTGTTATTTCTGTGTAATTGTTTGGTAATTTATGACATGTACAATGAGATTATCAGATGAGGGAGAAGGAGTGAATATTATGGCTAAGAATACAATTAAATTTGCAATAAGTATAGTAGTATTATTGATAATAACATTATTAATAACAGGATTTGAAAATGAAGAAAGTCATGGAAATGCAAAATTTAAGGATAATGTG
Organism: Terrisporobacter petrolearius; assembly: GCF_020748185.1. Taxonomy (GTDB): domain Bacteria; phylum Bacillota; class Clostridia; order Peptostreptococcales; family Peptostreptococcaceae; genus Terrisporobacter; species Terrisporobacter petrolearius. The sequence continues at coordinate 28,671 of NZ_JAHZMO010000021.1, forward strand.
GTGTTTTATTCTCAACATCAAGATGATGAAACGCTTTGGGCGTCAGCTGCAATCATAGAAGCAATAAATGAAGTAGGAGCGGATCATGTTTATGTTGTACAAGTATCTTATGGAACAGGAATAAAAATATTTGATAAAGAAAATATGTTTGATAATATGGATCAAATGGAAAGATATAAATATAGAGAAAGAGAGTTTCTTGCAGCTGTTAAGGAATTGGGAGTTAAAAGAGAAAACGTAGTTTTATTACCTAGATTAAATAATACAGGATCTACAAGTTTTGAGTTAATGGAACAAACTGCTTTAAAATTTGAACGTGAATTAAAAAGTGTAACTCATGTTGCTCATACTTATAAATTAGACTGGCATTTACAACATTTAAAAAATGGTGCAGTTATTCAATCTTTATACAATGCAGGAAATATAAAAGATGTAAAATATTTTGTTAAGCCAGAGTATAAAGATGAAATTCCTAAAAGTGAAAGGATATTCTATAAGGCTATAAAAAAAGAAGACAAAGAAAAAATAAGAAAAGCTTGTGAACAATATAAGATGGTAGATAAAGATAAAAAAAGAGAAGGTATAGGATATAAGTCAGATAATAAATCATTCGAAAGGCTTATGGACAATTATGATTCTATATTACACACACCTAGCGTTTAAGAACATTTAGATTTTTATATATTTAAGGGATAAAAAGGGATGAATTTTATGTAAGTTCATCCCTTAATTTTGTTGACCTATTTTGTTATATTTACACAGTTTACTTTATATATTGAGTAATATAAAATTTTATTAGCATGTTTCAAATTGTAGAATTACCTTAAATAAATCTCCATCTATGTCTAAATCCATAGTACAGTTTTGTGTATTTAAAATACTTTGAGTAATAGACAGACCAAGACCGGAACCTTCAGTATTTCTAGAAGAATCGCCACGTCTGAATCTTTCTAAAAATTCATCTGGACTTAAATTTAATCTATAATTAGAAATGTTTTTGAAAACTATAGATATAGTATTATTTTCAACAAATAAATCTATATAGACTCTAGTATTAGGAGTAGAGTATTTTGTTATATTTGTAATTACATTATCAAAGGCTCTAAAAGTTCTTTTACCGTCTATCATAGTAAATACAGGTTTATCTGGTGTGTCCACAATAAAATCTAATCTACTTTTTTTAATTTTATCTTCTAACTCAACAATACTTTGTATTAAAAGTTCTTTAATATCGGTTTTTTCTATGTTGAATTCCATTTCACCGCTGCTAAGTTTTGCAGCTTCAAAAATTTCTTCAACTAAAATTTTAAGTCTCTTAGATTTTTTATCTAAAATAGATAAATAAGATTTCCTTGTATCATCTTCTAGAGTATCACTTTTTAGCATATCCACATAATTTATGATGGATGTTAAAGGTGTCTTTAAATCATGAGATACATTTGTGATTAATTCTGTCTTCATTTTTTCACTTTTTATTGCGTTATCTACAGCCTTAGTAAGACCTTCATTCATATTATTAATATTTTCTGCTAGAAGAGCAATTTGATCATTTCCCTTAATTTGAAGTTTGCAGTCGATATCGCCGTTTTTTATAGACTCAACTTCCTTTGAAATGTATTCTATATAATCAAATTTTTTATAGATTAATTTAAATATAAAAATATACGATATTAAAGTTACAAAAATATAAAATATAAAAATAATCATAAAATTATAGTTAAAGGTTGCAAGCAAAACAAATAATAATATGCATTGAAGTATTAATTCAAAGCATAAAGCATAGGCAAGTTTTTTGTTTAGTGATTTTCTATTATGTTTATTTATTAGGGTTTTTATAAAAGGTGATGTATATAATTTATTAAATAAATTTTCTTTATTATAAATAACATAATTTATTGCAAAATATATTAGGTATAAGGCAGCAACATCGTAGAATAGGAATTTATCGTACATATATAATTCCCTGTGCATTCCGTATCTAGCAATTTGAATAGATATAAAAACTAATAGTAAAACTAGCTCTAAGGGAAGTTTATTATTTAGATATTTTATAGAGCTATCAAAAAAAGTTGTAGTTTTGATATTTTTTTTATAAAAACGAAATGATATAAAAGTTAAAATAAAAGAAGCAATGCACACAGATGTATATGCCCAAAACATATATATACTATCATAGTAGTAGTCAGCGGATCCAAATAAAATAAATTGCCTTACAAAAGTATAAGGGAACCAACTGTCATGGTGAATTGCACTTGCAAAATAGTCTGGAAAACTTGGATCTCTAGAAATAAATCCTACTGTTTCTACAAAAATAGATGCAGATAAAAACATAAAGAATAAAGAAAATATTTTTACAGCGGTATTATCAGAGCCTAGATTTTTAGCGTATTTTTTCAATTTTATAGCCAATTCCCCACACCACCTTTAAATATTTTGGATTTTTTGAATCTATTTCAATTTTTTTGCGAATTCTTCTGATATGAACTGCTACAGTTTTTTCACAATTATAAGCCTCCTCTTCCCAAACTCTTTCATATAACTCATGAGATGAGAAGACTCTCCCCTGATTAGAAAGAAGTAGTTCTAAAATTTTATACTCAATAGGTGTAATCTTTACACTATCTCCATCTAAAGTTACAGCTTTTGTTTCTGGATTTAATTCTAATCCACCACTTTTTAAGATTATCATCTTATCTTCTACAGTAGAGGATAAGCTGGCATCAGACATATTCCCCAAATTTATATATCTTCTGAGATGAGAACGAACCCTTGCAGTTAGCTCTAATGGATTAAAGGGCTTAGTTATATAATCATCAGCGCCCATATTTAGTCCTAAAATTTTATCCACATCTTCGGATTTTGCAGATAATAAAATAATTGGTATATTTTTATCCTCTCTTATTTTCATAGTAGTTTTAAGACCATCCATATTTGGCATCATTACATCCATAATGATAAGCTTAATGTCATTTTCTATAATCATTTCAAGTGCTTGTAAGCCATCGTATGATTTTATAACATTATACCCCTCAGGTTTTAAGTAAAATTCAATAGCGTCGACTATTTCTTTTTCATCGTCGACTACTAAAATATTTTCATTCATAAATTACACTCCCTTATATAAGTTTCCAGTGGTCATATTGCCAACCTTTATTCTTTACAAAAATTTAGATAAAGACATTGCTAAAAATTGGAATAGCCAAACCAATTATACCAAAAGAAAGTATTAAATGTTACAAATTTATAACGATTCCTACAAAATATTACACAATTGTAATAAAATTGTTATTGTCATGTAATCATTTAGTAATTTGTTATATGTATAATAAATGTAGTACTTAAGGGAGAAGGAGATAAATATGATGATTAAAAATAAGATGAAGTTAGCAATAGGAATAATAGTATTGCTAATGTTGCCATTATTTATAACAGGATTTGAAAATGAAGAAAGTTATGGAGATACAAAATTTAAAGATAATGTAGTTTTTTATGCTCAACATCAAGATGATGAAACACTTTGGGCATCAGCAGCAATTATAGAGGCTATAAATGAAGTAGGAGCGGATCATGTTTACGTGGTACAAGTATCTTATGGAACAGGAATAAAAATATTTGGCAAAGAAAAGATGTTTGATAAAATGAGTCAAATGGAAAAGTATGAATATAGAGAAAGGGAATTTCTTGCGGCAGTTAATGCATTAGGAGTAAAAAGAGAGAATGTGGTTTTATTACCAAGAACAAATAAAACTGGAACTACAAGCTTTGAACAAATGGAACAAATTGCTTTGAAATTTGAAAAGGAATTGAAAAGTGTAACACACGTAGCCCACACTTATAAGTTAGACTGGCATTTGCAACATCTAAAAAATGGATCGGTTATTCAATCTTTATACAATGCAGGAAATATAAAAGATGTAAAATATTTTGTAAAGCCACAGTATAAAAATGATATTCCAGAGAGTGAAAGAATATTTTATAAAGCAGTGAAAAAAGAAGATAAAGAAAAAATAAGAAAAGCTTGTGAACAATACAAGTTAGTAGACGAGAATGAAAAAAGAGAAGGTATAGGATATAAGTCAGATCATAAATCTTTTGAAAGACTTATGAGAAATTATGATTCTATATTACATACACCTAGCGTGTAAAAAGAAGTTGCTATAAATTTATATAGATACAAAGTAAAGTGTGTAAGTTGGCAAAGTTGTCAGTTTACACACTTTTGTTTAGTAGGTATGATCCTAATATAATTTGCATAAATTGATCGAGATAAGTTAGTTTTCTTATGAAAAATTAAGTTGTAAATGATAATCTAATAATTTAATATTATTAATATGAGGGCATAATACTTTATCTGAAACAAAAATATATAGTTATTATAAATTAATAAGGGGGAACGATTAAGTTCAACTAAAACTAAAATAGTTTTTATCAAATATAAAAACTATAAATTTGTAAACAGAGGTAAAGGTGCATATAAAGTGTCGGGTGTAGGGAATAAAGGAAACCCAGCAATAGGCACAGTTTTAGTACAATATAGAACTTAAAATTATGACGGAGAATGGGTAAATAATGAAAGAATTATTTATGTCAAAATATACCCAAGTAGTAAAATAAAAATAAGTTTGTAAGAATAAACATAGGGGTGATATTATGAATAAAAAAATATATTTATTATTTACATCTTTGATAATCTCAACATTCTTAATTATAGGATGCAGTAAAAAGCAAGAATCTACAAATTTCCAAAATGCATATTTCAAAATATCAAGTAGTTCAGAAAAAAATAATAGTCTGAATAAAAATAATTTAGAATCAATTATAGGAACTAAGGTAAGTGAATATAAAAAAGCAAAAAATAAAGAAGATTATAACGCATATATTTTTAAAATTGATGATGAAGAACTTAAAGTTTGCTTAAATGCTGATAATAAGTTAGGATTTATAGAATATAAAAAGTTAGGAGAAATAACCCTTGCTAATAACTTAGAAGAAAATTCAGCAGTTGGTGAATATGCTACAGGTTTTACTAGCAATATGAAGTTGGATTCTTTAGAAGAACAACAGAAAATTTTTGATGAAATAAATAAATAGTATATATAAATTATAGATAATATAAGGCTGTAGGTAGGTTTTGATAAACATAAACTTATCTGCAGTCTTTTATTTTTTTGGTTAAAATATACTTCCAAAACAAATAATAAATATGAAGAGTTTATAATTAATAGGAGGTTTATAATGGAGAATTTAATTAACCGCTTTATAAAATATGCAAAAGTATATACAACAAGCGATGAAGACTCAACTACTACGCCGAGTACAGAAAGACAAAAAAATCTTGGTAAAATTTTAGTAGAAGATCTAAAAGAAATAGGCGTGGAAAATGCCTATATGGATGATAATGGTTATGTATATGGATTTATACCATCAAATACAGATAAAATGTGTAATACCATAGGGTTTATTTCTCATATGGATACTGCACCAGCAGCTTGTGGAGAAAATGTGAAACCACAAATTCATCCAAACTACAATGGAGAAGACATTATATTAAATAAGGAAAAAAATATTGTTTTATCAATGAAAGAGTTTCCATATTTAAAAGATCAGATAGGAAAAACTTTAATTACTTCAGATGGAACTACTTTGCTTGGTGCTGACGATAAAGCAGGAATAGCAGAAATTATAGAATCAATAAAATACATAATTGACCATAAAGAAATTGAACACGGTCCAATTGCTATAGGTTTTACTCCTGATGAAGAAGTCGGTAGAGGAGCAGATTTGTTTGATGTGAAAAAATTTAATGCTCATTTTGCATATACAATAGATGGAGGTCATTTAGGTGAGCTAGAATATGAAAATTTTAATGCTGCTGGTGCCATAGTTAGTATTACAGGTAAAAGTGTACATCCTGGTTCAGCTAAGGATATTCTAGTAAATGCAACTACTGTAGCCATGGAATTTCACTCATTGATACCTGAGGATGAAGTCCCTGAAAAAACAGATGGATATGATGGCTTTTATATGATTACAGATTTGAAGGGTGGAATAGAAAAGGCCACATTAAAATATATAATTAGAGATTTTGATTTAGGTAATTTGCAAAGAAGAAAAGATTTATTAGAAAATATTGGTGATAGAATTAATGAAAAATATAAAAAAGAAGTTATAAAAGTAGAAGTTAAAGATGAATATTACAATATGAAAAAAGTAATAGAGCCAGTTATGTATGTTGTAGAGTTAGCTAAGAAATCTATGATAGGAGCAGGGATAACACCTAAAATAGTTCCTATAAGAGGAGGAACAGATGGTGCAAAATTGTCATATATGGGACTACCAACACCTAATATATTCACCGGAGGGGTAAATTTTCATGGGATTTACGAATATATCTCAGGAGAGGATATGGTAAAGGCAAAAGAAACCATAATTAATATTATTAAAAATGATGCTATAAGTCATGAAGAGATTAAATAACTTCTAAAAAATATATGTATTGGAATATAATTTACTAGATAAATAATTATATATTAAGAGTGGTGAGTACATGCTTAAAAACAAAGAATATAATTCTTGGGTAATCACTGTTCTTTCCTATCTTTTTATTACTATAGGTATTTTGTTAGCAGCATTAGCCTTAGAAGTATTTCTGATTCCAAATCGAATTATTGATGGTGGAATTACGGGAATCTCTATAATGCTAAGCTTCTTAACAAAAATAAAGTTAAGTATTTTTATAGTAGTAATAAATATTCCATTCTTATTATTGGGTTTTAAACATTTAGGCAAAAATTTTCTTATTAAAGCTTCATTTGCCATGGTTTTATTTTCTTTATTGCTAGAGGCATTTAAAAATGTAGAGGTAGTCACCAATGATGTGCTACTTGCTACTGTATTTGGAGGAATTATTCTTGGAATAGGAGTAGGCTTTGTTATTAGATATGGTGCTTGCTTAGATGGAGTAGAGACAATAGCCATATTAATTAACAAAAAAACATCTTTTTCTGTGGGGCAAGTAATATTATTAATCAATTTAATGATTTATATAGTAGCGGGAATGTTATTTGGATGGGATAGAGCGCTTTATTCCATAATGACATATTTTATAACTTACAAAATAATAGATATAGTATCGGAAGGCCTGGATCAAGCAAAGGCAGCTTTGATTATTACAAATCATGGTGAGGAAATAGCTAAAAGTATATACAAAAAACTGGGAAGAACAGTAACTTTTATTGAAGGAGAAGGCTTGATAAGTGGTAAAAAAGTAGTTCTTTATGTAGTTGTTACAAGATTAGAAGTTAGAGAACTTAAGAAAATTATAGAAGATGATGATATATCTGCTTTTATGACTATCACCGATGTGGCAGAAATAGTAGGTCAGCATATTAAAGATAAAGAAAGTTTAACCATAGAATAACTTTAAAATAGAAAAGCATATAATAAGTGAATTTATTATTAACTAATAATTTACTTATTATATGCTTTTTAATATGCTACCAAATAGGTAAATCTTTTGGATTTCTTAATTTTTTATGTTTAAAAGTAGGTACATTCAATTCTTCAGCAAGTTTTTTTATTTGATTTTTATAACCGGATTTTAAGTTATCGTGAATAACTATACCATCAATATTGCCAACAATAGAGTTAGTACATTTTTTTAATAAATCATATTTCTCATCTTTATCGTATTCACCTTGGACTAACCATTGATTAGGAAGAACATGACCTACAGATATTTTGCAATCTTTATCTATGATTATATTGGAAAATGTATCTTCAAAGTGCATACCGCCAGTGCAAAGAAGCACTTTGACAGAACCTTCATCTGAAAACACATCTTGCAAGGAAGTAGCCAATATTTTAACCGCTAATTCGTTACTCCAACTGTCTAAGGTACTTCCTATTTCTATGTCAAATAAAGGAACTTCATATTTATCAATTAAATTAATATCTCCACCTCTTATGGTACCTGTCCAATGAGTTCCTTCAGTCATTACTTTGAAATCATCAAGATTATTTTCTACTCTATGGTTTTCCATGGAAACTAATAAATTTCTTAAGTAAAGAGGATGAGAAGGTGCATAAATACCTCCTACTACATCACCAGTTGAATGAACTGTAAGAATTTTATCTGGAGCTTTTTCTCCACCGTGCCAGTTTACAACACCAGCAACATCATAATCTGAAAATAATTCATTTAATATAGGTATGTATTTATCGTAATCATAACTTAGAACTTTGTCGGTTTCCACATAAGTAAATAAATTATTGTTTTCATCGATATAATTATAAATGTTTCTATTATCGAATTTTGTATGGCTTAATTTAAGAGAATAATTATTTTTTAAATAGTCAAGAACTCTTGGAGCAACTTCATCTCTTTCATAATCTGTACAGAAAAAATATACAGCTTTTTTATTATAACTCATTGCAATTACCTTCCTTCTACAAATAAACTTGGATTTTTACCATCGTAAATTATTTCGTCATATCCTATAGGGTCAGTATTGCCTTCCGTATTAAATATTAAAACTACTGAATCAGAATTTAAATTCATAGCTTCTTTTATTTCTTTAAGTTCATCTTTTTCCATTAATAAAGATAATAGTCCAATACCAACTGCTCCAGATTCTCCAGAAATAATTTTTTCATCATCTTCAATAGGAGAGGCTAAAATTCTCATACCTCTAGCAGTTACATAATCAGGACAAGCAGCATAAAAAGATGCAAAATCTCTAAGAATAGGCCAAGTAGCAGTATTTGGTTCACCACAATTTAAACCTGCCATTATAGTTTGTAAATCTCCAGTAACTGCATGAGGATTTCCATCATTAAATAGAGCAGATTTATAGATACATGCTACAGTTTTAGGTTCTACAATTGTTGTAATAGGAGGCTTATCTTTATACTTATTTGCAAAGTATCCTAAAACTCCTCCAGCCATGGACCCTACACCAGCTTGTAAAAATAGGTGCGTTGGTTTTTCAACATCATATTTTTGTAATTGATCATAAGCTTCATTTGCCATTGTTGTATATCCTTGGGTAATAAAATTAGGAACATCTTCATATCCATCCCAAGCTGTATCTTGAACTAGGTGCCAATTATTTTCCTCAGCTAACTTAGCAGCTTTTCTTACAGCATCATCATAATTAAGATCTGTAATAGTTACTTCATAAGCGCCAACTTGGCGAATTGCATCAGCTCTAACTTCTACAGTTCCTTTTGGCATAAGAACTATAGATTTACATCCTAATTTTGATGCAGCAAATGCCACACCTTTACCGTGGTTTCCGTCAGTAGCAGTTATAAAAACCATATCTTTTAGATATTTTTTTATCTCAGGGTTTTGCAAATCTTCAAAAGTTGTTTTGTTATCATCTAGACTTAGTTTTTTACATACTATTTTAAAAATAGCATATAAGCCTCCTAAACCTTTAAAAGCATTTAAATTAAATCTATAAGATTCATCTTTAATATAAATTCCTTTAACATTTAGTTTTCTTGCCAAATTATTTAAAGATACAAGAGGTGTTGCTTCATAGTTGCTAATAGATGAGTGGAAATTTCTTACTTTGTCAGATACTTCTTCATTTAAAAATAGAGGTAAATTATGATTGTTCACAGAGGTTGAAATTACATTAATTCCTAATTGTTCTTCAAAGCTTATCATTTTTTATATTCCTCCAAAGATATAATTTATAAAAACTAGTATAAAATAATTATAGCAAAATATATATTTATTGTTATGGATGATAAAATATTTGTAGGATTATAAGTTTATATTTCAAAATAAAGAAAAAGTATAATATAATTATTTTAATAGAAAAAATATGAGGATGTGAAAAAATGCAAAATAAAAATTCTATTATGACAACCTTCTTTATAGGTACTATAGGTGGTATGCTTATATTATATGGACTAATTTTTTTAATTTATTGTTTTTCATATGAAATAAAACATAAGAAAAAATTATACAAAGAAGCAAAAATAGTAGCTGCAATAGGGATAGTAATTGGCATATTAATGGTTAGTCTAACATTGTTATACTCTAATAATTTTATCTAAAATATATAAGGGGGATATATTATGTCATTTATGAATAAAATACTTTTAATTTTTGTTATTTTAGGGGCAGTTAATATAATCATACTTTTAATAATAAAGGGCAAATCAAAATCCAAAAAAATTGAAGAAAAAGAAACACGTAAAAAAGGTGACATTAGGGTATTAAGTTATGATGATGAAGATTTAATTTGCATGGTTGAAAATAATTTAGAATTAAAATATGGCTATGGATGTAATGGTTTAGAAGTATTTCAAAATATGAAAATAACTCATAAAAATGTATATATTTTACTTTGGTTTGATACAGAAATGAAAAATGGAGGATTAGGGGAATATTTTTTTAGTATTAGTAATGTAACTATGAGTTATTTAGAAAAAGCTTTTGAAGATGTAAAAGCTTTAGAATTATTAGAAAGTTATAAAATATTTATTAATAAAAATAATATTGAAGAAAGCATAAGTCATATAAATAAAAGAAGTGTAGAAGAATACTCACTATTTATGAGTAAATTTGACTTTTCAAAATTTAATGATTTATATGAGCAAACAGATTTAAGATTATTAATAGCAAATTATATTAGAAATAATATAATTGATTTTTCTGATTTAAGTGAAGAAGAATTAAGAATTTTAAAAGAAATGGAAGAAGAACAAAAACTAATGGGAAATAATTAATTACATACAAATGCCACCTAATTTGGGTGGCATTTTAAGGGTATAAGGTGAATAAACGAATATACAATCAAGGAGAAGTTATGAGTAAACAAATTGATTTAACTAATGGTAATATTGTTGAGAAATTGATGAAGCTATCATTACCAATAATGGGAACTGCTTTTATACAAATAGCCTACAGTCTTATAGATATGATTTGGGTTGGTAAAATAGGCAGTAAGTCTGTGGCAGCAGTTGGAACAGCTGGGTTTTATCCTTGGCTTGCCATGGCATTTATTATGATTTCAAAAGTAGGCGGAGAAATTAAGGTAGCTCAAAGTGTAGGAGAAAAAAATGAAAAAGATACTAAATATTTTATTAAATCAGCAATTGAAATTAATATGATTTTATCTTTTTTATATAGCTTAGTTTTGATTTTATTTAAAAGTCCTCTTATTGGATTTTTTAGACTGGGAGACATGGAAGTTATTAATATGTCTGAACAATATTTAGTTATTGTAGGACTTGGCATGATGTTTTATTTTATAAACCCTGTATTTACATCAATATTTGTAGGTTTAGGAAATAGTAAATCTCCATTTAAGATAAATACCATAGGTTTAATAACTAATATTATTTTAGATCCAGTATTAATATTTGGCATAGGTCCATTTCCAAAAATGGGAGTAGCAGGTGCTGCCATAGCTACAATTACATCGCATATAATTGTGGCTTTATGTTTTATATATTTAATTTCTAAGGATAAAGAAGAACATTTTAAGATTAAATTATTTAGAGAAGTAGATTTTACTTATTATAAAACTTTATTTGTGTTGGGAATACCAGTGGCACTTCAGAATGGATTATTCACTATTTTTTCCATGATAATGGGAGTTATAGTGGCATCCTTTGGTCCAGTTGCCGTAGCAGTACAAAAAGTAGGCTCACAGATTGAATCCATATCCTGGAATAGTTGTGATGGATTTGCATCGGCCCTCTCTAGTTTTGTAGGACAAAATTATGGAGCTAAGAAAATTGATAGAATAAATAAAAGTACAAAATATGCTTTAATAGGCGTAATTATATGGGGAACTTTAACAACAGCTATATTAGTATTTTTAGGAGAATACATATTTAAAGCTTTTATAAATGAGCCAGAAGCTATTTTAAAAGGAACAGACTACTTGAAAATTCTAGGGTATTCACAATTGTTTATGTGCTTAGAGATAACAGTTGCGGGAATTTTTAAAGGACTGGGTAGAACCTATATACCTTCCATACTAATAGCAGTGCTAACAGGATGCAGGATACCATTAGCTATTTTGTTTTGCAGACCTGATATACTTGGACTAAATGGAGTTTGGTGGAGTATTACTTTAACCAGTTTTGTAAAAGGGACTTTATTGATTAGTATTTTAGTATATCTTAGAAAAACTCATAAGTTATATATGATAAAAGAGTAGTTCTATGAAGAATTAACATCATAAAAATAAAAGATGATACAAATAATTAGTTAAAATCAAATTTATATTATATAGCTATATAATATAAATTTGATTTTTTTATTGAATAGAGAACCAGTTTAGTCTAACATGGCAATTGCTCTTATTGGAGCACCATCAGAATTTTCAAATTTAAGTGGTAAAGCACAAAATACAAAAGTATTACTATTTATTAAGTCTAAGTTGGTTAAATTTTCAAATATTAAAATATTATTTTTTAGTATTTTATGGTGTTTAGCTAAAATAGAAGCATCAATAGGGTCTACAGAAATTGTGTCGAAGGCAATTCCTTTTTTATTAGAAGTCATTATAAAATCAACAATCTCATCACTTATAACGGGATAATTACCTAAATATTTTTGAGTATTCCAATATTTACTCCAGTCTGTTCTAAATACAATAAATTCACTATTATATATAGATTCTTTATTTTTTTCAATAAAATCATAAGTAATAATATCCCCTTCTCCTAAAGATGAACAATCAACAAGAGCGGCAGTACCAACAAAATTTAGAACATCAATTTTATCAAGGGAAACTCCATCTTCAAAAACATGATTAGGAGAATCCATATGAGTACCATTGTGTGAATGAATATGTATTTCAGTTTCTTTGTATCCATTCTCAGTTACAGTACTTATTATTTTGTTTTGTGGTTGTGGTCCGCCAGGGTAGACAGTCATACTATTTGCAATAGAATGAGTTAAATCAATTATTTTCATTTTTACCTCCTTAAAAATATAAAACTAATATATAAAATGTAACAATTTTAATCAATATCCTATACTATAATTATATTATATATGAAATTTTTATAAATGACGGGGGTGATAATATGGATTTTCAAGACGTGATTAATAAAGTAAACAATTTGAATGATTGGATAGTTAAAATTAGAAGAGACATACATGAAACACCCGAACTTGCCATGGAGGAGTATATAACTAAAGAAAAAATAAAAAAATATTTAGATGAAATAGGAATTGAATATAAAGAGTTTGAAAGCCATAGAGGAATAATAGCTTATATAATAAAAAATCCAGCTTATAAAACTATTGCTATAAGAGCTGATATAGATGCACTACCAATAAGTGAAAAAAATAATAAACTATATAAATCAAAACATGAGGGAATTATGCATGCCTGTGGACATGATGCTCATACTGCTATGCTTATAGGAGCTTGTAAAGTTTTATATGAAATGAGAGAAGAGTTAGAAGTAAATGTTAAATTTTTTTTTCAAGGAGCAGAAGAACGATTTGGTGGAGCAAAATATTTAATAAATGATAGTTGTTTAGAAAACCCTAAGGTAGATTATATGTTTGGATTACATGTGCAGGCAAATGTAGAGAGGGGATTTATTGAATGTAGGGAAGGAACTTTAAATGCTAGCTCCAGCAGTTTAAAGATAAGGATAAAAGGTAAAAGGGCTCACGGGGCATATCCTGAAAATGGAACAGATGCCTTAGTTTGTGCAGCTCAGGTTATAACATCTTTGCAAAGTATAATAAGTAGAAATATTTCTCCTTCTTCTATGGCAGTATTAACATTAGGTAAAATATCTGGAGGAGAAGCTCAAAATGTTATATGTGAAGATGTGGAAATTAGTGGAACTATCAGAGCTTTAAACGAGAAAAGTAAAAAGTTTATAGTAGATAGAGCAAAAAACATAGTAGAAAATACAGCAAAGGCCTATGAATGCGAAGGTGATTTATATATGGAAAACCAGGGTTATCCGCCAGTTATAAATGATAAAGAATTAGTGGATATTATAAAACTTAATACAGAAATACTACTGGGAAAAGAATCATATAAGGAAAAAAGGTATCCTGTTATGGGAGCTGAAGATTTTTCCTTTTACACGGAAAATTGTAAAGGAGTATTTTTTCATTTAGGTTGTGGAAGTAAAGAAAAAAACATAAATAGTTTAATTCATACAGACACATTTGATATTGATGAGGGTTGATTAACTATAGGTAGCGCTATGCATGTATTAAATGTGCTTTATTTTAATAAATAGTTATAAATATAGCCATATTAAACTTGTTTAATATGGCATTTTAATTTCAAATAGATATTAAAAATAAATAATATTATTGTACATTCCTTTCTTAATCATATAATTATTTATATATTTTAGATTTTCTGATTTTTCTTCAATTATGTATTTTAAAATATTTTCCAATTCAGTTTTTTCAAATTCTAAGCTAGATGCGCTACATGTTGAATGAAGAAGTTCCTCTGTTGTTAAGGCATCAAAACATATAATTTTATCACCCTCTTCATAACTATGATTTTCATCTAAAGATGTTAAGGTAATATTACCTATATTTATATAATCATTAGAATTACTTTCATAATATGGATGAATATTTTCTTTGTTTATTTGGGGAACTTTTCCTTGTAATATTTCATCAATCATATTTAAATGTTTCTCTTCTATTTTAACTAAATTGGAAAATAGGCTCTTTAGAGAGTCATCTTGAGCTTGTAAAGTATAGTCCTTATATTTATCTATTACTAATTGTTGTTGATACTTTTCACCTTCTAGTAAAAATCTTTCTTTGCTAGTTAAATTTGCCACTAAATCACCTCCATATATATTTTTACTTTAAAAATATATATTATTCAGATATTGCAAATAATAAGAAGAACATAGAATATGATAAAGATAATTTTTTACTTAAAATAAATTAATTTAGACTATGAAAAGGAGAATAGACATGAGAAAAAGAAGATGTGTCAAAGTAATTCCAATTGGAGGATTAGGAGAAATAGGCAAAAACATAACAGCCATAGAATATGAAGATGAAATAATCGTTATAGATTGTGGTATATCATTCCCAGATGAAGATATGTATGGAGTAGATTTAGTAATTCCAGATGTGACATATTTAATAGACAACAAAGAAAAAGTTAAAGGTTTATTTTTAACTCATGGACATGAGGATCATATTGGGGCTATTCCTTATATACTAAAACAAATTAATATGCCTATTTATGGAACTAGACTTACTTTAGGATTAGTTAAAAATAAATTGGAAGAGCACAAGATGGAAGACATGGTAACAGTTCATCCTGTGGAAAGTGGAGATACAGTAGATCTTGATAAAATTAAAGTAGAATTTATTCAGGCTACTCACTCCATAGCAGATGCCTGCTCTTTAGCTATAACAACTCCTTTAGGAGTAATTGTTCATACTGGAGATTTTAAAATTGATTACACACCAATAGATGGAAGACTTATGGATTTAAATAGATTTTCAACTCTTGGTAAAAAAGGAGTTTTATTACTATTAGCTGATAGTACAAATATAGAAAGAGCAGGTCATTCATTATCGGAAAAAACCATAGGAGAAACTTTAAATAGAATATTTTCAGGAGCCAAAGGAAGGGTTATTGTAGCCACATTTGCATCAAATATTCATAGAATGCAACAAATTGCTAATGCCTCTATAAAAGAAAATAGAAAAATTATTTTTAGTGGAAGAAGTATGGAGAATGTATCAAGAGTAGCAATTGAACTAGGTTATTTAAATATACCAGAAGAATCATTGATTGATATAGATGATATGAATAGATATCCAGATGAAAACATAACTATAATAACTACTGGTAGCCAAGGAGAAGCAGGGGCAGGACTTTCAAGAATTGCTTTTGGTAGTCATAGAAAAATAGAAATTCATCAAGATGATTTATTTATAATCTCAGCTTCCCCAATTCCAGGTAATGATAAGATAATTTCTAGGGTAATAAACCAACTTTTTAGAAAAGGTGTAGAAGTTATTTATGAAGATTTAGAAGATATTCATGTATCTGGGCATGCTTATCAAGAGGAATTAAAATTAATTCATACTCTAGTAAAGCCAAAATATTTTATGCCTGTACATGGTGAATATAGACATTTAAAGCATCACGCTGACTTAGCAAAAAAACTTGGTATGGACTCTGAAAATATTTTTACATTAGAAACAGGTCAAGTATTAGAAATCACATCTAAAGGAGCTTCTGCAACAGAGAGAGTTCACACAGGAATATTATATGTGGATGGTCTTGGTGTTGGAGATGTGGGCAACATTGTTTTAAGAGATAGAAGAAATCTTGCTAGAGATGGAATGGTTATTGTGGTAGTTGCCATAGATAAAACAAATTATGAAATAGCTTCTGGACCAGATATAATTACTAGAGGATTTATATATGTGAGAGAGTCAGAAGATTTAATAAGAGAAATGAAAAATTTATCTAGAGAAAAAATTGAAGAATGTTTATCAAATGAAATTATTGAATGGCAAGTACTAAAATCAAGTGTAAAGAAATCTGTGGAACAATTACTTTATGATAAAACAAAGAGAAAGCCTAGTGTATTTCCCATAATTATGGAAATATAGAAGGAATAAATAATCCCACTAGTGGCAGTAGTTATTTTATAGCAGTCATACTGCTGACTATAATTATAAGTTTATTTGTAAATGTAATCCTGTGTTACAAGTTTAAAAATATGAAAATGGTAAAGTATCTGAAACTTATAGATTAAAAATATTTTTTTTATAAAAAGTAATGTCAAAAACACACCTACCTTCATAGTATATCTTAGATAACAAATTTATTTAATATCAACAAGGGGGTAATGTAATGTTAGATAGATTCTTTGGTGGATGTGAAGGCGGATTTTTCGGAGCTGGTTGGTGGATAATAATATTATTCTTCTTATTCTTAGCATTCCAAGACTGCTGGTCAGAAATAGATATTTGTGCTTGGATACCATTCTTAATACTATTATTAATAGTTTGTGCATGTGGATTTGGAGAAGACGACTGCGGATGCTGCTAATAACAATATTATAGTTTAATTTATAATAACCTATTTGGATTTTCCAAATAGGTTATTTTTTTTTATAAAAAAGTATTGACTAAGAAAAAATATTATCATATAATAGAACTCCACCATTAAAAAAGTGGTGAATTTATGCACCTATTTTTCACTAAAAACTAATAAAAACAAACAAAATAAAAATCAATAAATTCAGGCCTTAAAGATAGAAAAATATCACTATCTTTTATTTCTATTTAAAAAATCCGAAAAATTATTAAAAACTTCTTGAAAAAAAATACTAATATGGTATATAATAATGCCTTAGTGAAAAATAATAAGTGAAAAAATAATTTTTGAGAGGTGCATAATGAAAATTGGATTTGACCATGAAAAATATCTAAAAGAACAGTCTAAATATATCCTAGAAAGAGTAGAAAAATTTGATAAACTATACTTAGAGTTTGGCGGAAAACTAATGGGAGATTTACATGCAAAAAGAATACTTCCAGGGTTTGATGAGAACGCTAAAATCAAGGTTTTACAAAACATAAAAGATCAAGTAGAAGTTGTAATATGTGTTTATGCAGGTGATATAGAGCGTAACAAAGTAAGGGGAGATTACGGAATAACTTACGATATGGAAGTTCTAAGACTTATAGATGACCTAAGAGGTTATAACTTAGATGTAAATAGTGTAGTTATTACTAGATTTGAAGGACAACCTGCAACAACAGTATTTATAAATAAATTAGAAAGACGTGGAATAAAAGTTTATAAACATGCTCCGACTAAAGGATACCCATCAGATGTAAACACTATAGTAAGTGATGAAGGGTACGGAGCTAATCCATATATAGAAACAACAAAACCAATAGTAGTAGTAACTGCTCCAGGACCAAACAGTGGTAAGCTTGGGACTTGTCTAAGTCAGTTATATCATGAAAATAAAAGAGGAAATTCAGTTGGGTATTCAAAATTTGAAACATTCCCAGTTTGGAACTTACCATTAAATCATCCAGTAAACATAGCCTATGAAGCAGCTACTGTAGATTTAAAAGATGTTAACATGATAGATTCATTCCACTTAGATGCCTATGGAGAAAAATCAGTTAACTACAACAGAGATTTAGAATTGTTCCCAGTATTAAAGAAAATAATAGAAAAAATAACTGGAAAAGAATCTATGTTTAAATCACCAACAGATATGGGTGTTAACAGAGTTGGATTTGGTATAGTTGATGACGAAGTAGTTCGTGAAGCATCTACAGATGAAATAATAAGAAGATACTTTAACACTGCTTGTCAATACAAAAAGGGCGAAGTAAACAAAGATGCTTATGATACAATATCTTTAATACTTGAAAAAGTTAATGTTAAACCAGAAGACAGAGTTGTGGTTAATCCAGCTAGAGAATACTCAGAAAAATTAAAATCACAAAGTAATAATCAAGATGTATGCCCTGTGGTTGCTATACAAGTTGAAGATGAAACTATAATAACAGGTAAAGGCTCTGATTTGATGTGTGCATCTGCAGCTGCAGTATTAAATGCAATAAAATACATGGCTAATATCCCAGATGATATGTATTTAATATCACCAGTAATATTAAATCCAATTATAAAATTAAAAACGGAAATACTAGGTGGAAAAAATGTGTCACTTGGCTTAGAAGAAGTTTTATCAGCACTTGCTATATGTGCAGTAACTAATCCAACAGCAGAACTTGCTATGGAAAAATTAGATGAATTAAAAAATATACAAGCTCATTCAACTACAATAATAAGCAAAGATGATGAACAAACATTTAGAAAGTTAGGAATGCATGTAACTTGTGATCCAGACTATCCATCTCAAAACTTATACTATAATTAATAGATACTTAAGGCCATATTGATAATCAATGTGGCCTATTTTACAATGTAGTGAGATTAATTTAAAGAAATAAAGGGTGATAAGTATGAAAAATCAAAGAAAAATAATCCATATAGATATGGATGCATTTTATGCTTCGATTGAACAAAGGGATAATCCAAATTTAAAAGGAAAACCTGTAGTTGTAGGAGGGAATCCTCAAGGTAGAGGTGTAGTTGCAACCTGTTCCTACGAGGCAAGAAAGTATGGAATTCATTCTGCAATGCCATGTAAAACTGCATACAAAAGATGTCCATATGTCATATTTGTAAGACCGAGGTTTGAAGTGTATAAGCAAGTATCATATGAAATAAGAAGGATTTTTCATAAATATACAGATTTAGTAGAACCCTTATCCTTTGATGAAGCTTATTTAGATGTTACAGAAAATAAATTTAATATAAAATATGCCACAGAAGTTGCTCGACTAATAAAAAAAGAAATTTATGAAAAAACTGGATTAACTGCATCTGCCGGAGTATCTTACAATAAGTTTTTAGCTAAATTAGCCTCAGATTATAACAAACCAAATGGACTTACTATTATAAGAGAAGATAATACACAAAGTTTTCTTGATAATCTTCCTATAAGTAAATTTTTCGGAGTAGGAAAGGTAACTCAAAGGGTTCTTCATAATTTAGGGATTAATACAGGATATGACTTGAGACAATTGGACATAAATGAATTGGAATCAATTTTTAAAAATAGAGGATATTTATTTTATCAACTATCAAGGGGTATAGACAATAGACCTGTTGAACCTAATAGAGAAAGAAAGTCCATAGGTGCAGAAACTACTTTGAGCGAGAATTTAGATATAGAAGATGAAAAGTTGATTAATATTTTGGATGAGCTTTGCGAGGAAGTATCTCAAAGAGCAAAAAGTATAAAAAAGATGGGAAGGACTGTAACTTTAAAAATAAAGTATGGAGATTTTAGGCAAATAACTAGAAGTGCTAGCTTAGCTAATCCCATATGTTCTCATGAGAATATTAGAACGAATATCTTTAACTTATTTAAAAATATAGAACATAATCATAAAGATATAAGACTTATAGGAGTAACATTATTAAATTTAATTAATGAAGAAGAAGGAACAAATATAACCTTGTTTGAATATATTGATAATAGAAAAACTGAATAATATTTTATTAATCCATGGACATAGTCCATGGATTTTTGAGTATATAGGATAATGATAAATATTATTAACTATTAATGTAATTCAAAGTTGGAGGGAGATTTATGGAAAGTCAAATTGATTATGATAATAATGCAAATTACAAAAAAGTTAAATTTGTTTTATGGATAATTTTGTTTGCTAACTTAGGTGTAGCTATAACAAAAATAGTGGTGGGGTATTTAATAAATAGTGCTAGTTTAAGTACAGATGGAGTTCATTCTTTATCTGATGGATTATCTAATGTGGTTGGCTTGATTGGAATTACTATAGCTAGTATACCAGTTGATAAAGAACATCCCTATGGTCATAAGAAATCTGAAATAATTGCTAGTTTGTTTATTGGAGGTATGCTTTTATTTTTAGGTTTGAAAACTTTATTTGCTGGATTTAGCCGATTTATAAATCCAAGCGAGCTAAATATAACATTAATAAGTTTAATTTCGTTAATATTAACTATTTGTATAAATATTTTTGTTACCATATATGAAAGAAGAAAAGGTGAAGAATACAAAAGTTTTATATTGATATCTGATTCTATTCATACTAAAAGTGATATTTTTATATCTGTAGGTGTTTTAGTATCATTAATAGGAATTAAATTAGGTTTACCTCAAATTACAGATCCTATTATATCCATATTTATATCTTTATTTATACTAAAAGCATCTTATGAAATTTTCAAAGAATCTATTGGTATACTATTGGACAAAGCAGTTGTAGGAGAAGAAAAAATTACTGAAATATTAAATTCTTTTGATGAGATAAAAAATATTCATAAAATAAGAAGTAGAGGCAGTGCAAATGATATTTATATTGATATGCATATTATGATTGATGCAAATACAACTACTGAAGAAGCTCATAGTCTTTCTCACAATATAGAAAGAGAGATTAAACATGAAATTAATCCAAATTGCCAGGTTATAATTCATGTGGAACCTTATTATAAAAAGTAAAACCTATTGTAGAAAAAAACATTATATTTTATAATTAAAGAGCATAGTAAAATATGCATTTAACTAGAGAATGAGTATATTATTCAAGGTGCCAAATGGCTTAAAAGGGAATGTGGTGAAAATCCACAGCAGCCCCCGCTACTGTGATAATGACGAAAACTTAGAGCTTTGGAGAGCTTTAACTCCACTGGTAAAATGGGAAGGAGAAGTTAGTAGGATGATTTTAAGTCAGGAGACCTGCCTAAAAGTACATGATCTTTCGGGTGTGAGAGAAATACTGTAATATGGGTTATTAATAAATAGGTATTAACGGAACATATTATAGATAAAAAATTAAGTTTTTTTATGAAGAGTAATAACTTATTCTCTAGTTCAGGTTCTATATAAAGGGGATGAAATCATGAATCAACAGGGATTTGTTATAGACATTATAGATAACAGAACTGCAAAAATGATAATGCAACGTCATTCGGCTTGTGCATCTTGTGGCAAGTGCAGTAAATTATCGTCAGAATGTCAAGACTTAGTAGTAGAAGTAGATAACTCTATAGGAGCCAAAAAAGGAGATCGTGTAGAAGTTAGTATGGAAAGTGTACAGGTGCTTAAGGCTACAATGCTTGCCTACTTAGTTCCTTTAATATTTTTACTTGCAGGAACAATATTAACATATTATATATTGGATTTAATTAAATTTTTAGGGCCTATTGAAGTTATAAGTGGAGTAGTTGGTTTAATTTGTACTGGTATATCTTATTTATTACTAAGAAAAAATGATGACAAATTTAAGCAAAGTAGACAGTATATACCTAGAATAACTAAAATAATAGAAGGAAAATAAAGTTATTTATAATAAAAAAGAAGCATTTGTTATTAAATGCTTCTTTTTTATTACTTTTACTATAAAGTTTATTGTACTTTAATTTTATATACTAAAAACTATTTTATAAGCTTTTTTAACTGTAGTTTTTTATTGTTGATTTTAAAAAGTATTATATAATAAGTTTTAACCATAGATGTAATTAATAGTACACCCATTGCAATTGAAGCACTTACAAATAAAGCATTAGTACCAATTGATATGGCATCTGTATATCTTCCTTCAACTAAAGATAACATGGTATTGTAAAGTCCTAATCCTGGTATTAAAGGTAAGATACCTGGTATAACAAATATAATAGCAGGATACTTCATTTTTCTGGCTAATATTTCGCTAAGAAGAGAAATTAATGCAGCAGCAAGAAAGTTTGCCAAAATAGCATTTCCAGAAAAATTAAATAATATAATATAAACTGTCCATCCTATACCACCAATAGTTCCTGCTGGAACTAAAGATTTTATAGGAGAATTGAAGAATATTGAAAATCCTACAGTAGCTAAAAATGAGAAAAAGAAATTCTCTAATAAATTAAGTAAACTCATCTAACTAACCTCCAAACCTAACAGCTAAGTCAAGGACAACACCAACACCAACAGCTATGGCTGCAGCAATTAAACATGACTCAACTATTCTTGATATACCAGCAATTAAATTACCAGAAATTAAATCCCTTAGCCCTTTGATAAAGGAAACACCAGGTAAAAGTGGCATGATAGAACCAACCACTAGTGAGGTAGAATTCACAATAATACCATATTGAACTAATAAATTACCAAAAACAGCTATGGAGAAGGAACTTATTAGTGTTGCAAAAAAAGGTATTTGGTTTAGTTTTAGTGTTTTGTTATAAATAATAACTCCTATGGTAGCTATAAGTAATGTAAGTACAAAATCTAAAACACTAGTACCACCTATTAAGTATGCAAATGATGCGGAAGCCATTGCAGTACCAATGAAATAAACAAATTGGTTATAATCTCTTACTGCATCAACTTCTCTTAACCTACCAATAGCTTCCAGTGGATCAAGATCTTCATTCTGAACAAAATCTCTAGATATATCATTTAATCTATCTATTTTGGTAAGGTTAATAGTTCTTTTGGAGATAGTCTTCATAAATGTAAGACCATCAAATTTTTCGTCTGATATTATTACACAAGTTGGTGTAGTAAAAACATTGACATGTTTGAATCCTCTTGATTTACAAACTCTTAGGACACTATCTTCAACTCTAGCAGTTTCTGCACCGTTAATAAGCATTTGCTCTCCCAATAGTAAGGCAAATCGAAGGATTTCTTTTTTATAGCTAACTTGAAATTCCCTTTTCATAAAGTCCCCCTATTAAATAATGATAAAAAGATTATAACAAAAATAATTTAAAATAGTCATATCATTTGTATTTTTATTTTAAAATTTTACGTCAATCATAAATTATATTCTGAGATATATGAAATATTCCTCTTTTTCAGTGTTAAATTGTATGTTTTTAAATAATAAACAACAAATTTATTTATACAATATGACGAAAATTAAAGACTTATATAAATAAGTGAATGAATATGCTAAGAACACTTTGTTTTGATAAAACATATAATATTATTATCTTATCGTGGAAAAGGGGAAATTTATTATGGTTTTGACAGGCGCGCATTACATCTACATCATTTTCATGGTAATAATCTTGATTACTATGATTCTGAAAAAAGAAAGCGTAGTACCTTGTGTACTGGGCATATTTTTCCTAGGATTATTCTTTACGAAAAACTTTGTAGGAGCACTCAATGGAGTTTTTAATTCATTTGTTGTAGCGCTTAATGAACTGGGAGGAATAATAATAATTATAGGTATTATGGTGGCCCTATCTAAAGCATTAGAAGAAAATCATGCCATAGATTTTATGGTAAAGCCATTTGCAAAAGTAATAAAAAACCCTACAACAGCATTTTTTGTTTCAGGTGTAGCAATGCTATTAATGTCGTGGTTTTTCTGGCCATCTCCAGCCTGTGCATTAATAGGTGCAATATTCCTACCAATAGCAATTCGATCAGGATTACCAGCTATGGGATTAGCTGTGGCTATTAACTTATTTGGCCATGGATTAGCATTGTCTACTGACTTTGTAATTCAGGGGGCTCCAAGTATAACTGCAGGTGCAGCGGGTATACCGGTACAGTCAGTAATTGTGGAAGGTATGCCACTATATTGGACTATGGCAATAGTAACCATAGCAGTAGCTTTTTATATGTTAAGAAGAGATATGAAAAGAGGCATGTTTGATCAAGAGTTAGCAATGGCTAGAGAGTCGGAAGTGGAAATTAAAGACGTTGGACCAAAAGCAAAACTTTCTGTGTTTGTTGTAGCAGTAGCTTTCATATTAGATATAGTAGGAATGTATATGTTTAACTTAAAAGGTGGAGATGCGACAGCTTTACTTGGAGGAACATCAGTAGCACTATTAGTTTTTGTAAATGCATTAAGTAATCCTAAAGAATGTTTAGATAAAGTAGGTCAACATATAATTCATGGATTTGGTTTTGCTATAAGTATTTTTGCGATAATAATACCAATAGCAGCATTCTTCTATTTGGGTGATGCATCAGTAACAACAGTATTTGGAGATGTTTTAGCAAAAGGATCTCAAGGTTTATTATCGGATATTGGTATGGCTTTATCAAATGCGGTGCCATTTAATAAAGTGGCAGCGGCAGGAATTGAAACAATAGTTGGTGGTATCACAGGACTTGATGGGTCTGGATTCTCAGGAATGTCATTGGCAGGTTCCTTAGCTTTAGTATTTGGTAATGCAATTCATGCAAATGTAGCTGTTCTTACAGCGTTGGGTCAAATAGCAGCAATTTGGGTAGGGGGCGGATGTTTAGTTCCTTGGTCACTTGTTGCAGCAGCAGCAATTTGCGGAGTTAGTCCAATAGAATTAGGTAAAAGAAATTTTATACCTATTATGATAGGATTTGTAGTAACAACTATAGTTGCCATATTCTTATTATAACTAAGACTATATTATAAAATATTAAAGACTGCTTGATTTTATCTTGCAGTCTTTTTATGTATATATAAATTTTATAAATATAGGTATTTATAAGGAATAATTATATGGTAAAAACAAATAATAAAAATATAAAAAACATTGACAATATATTTTAATAATGATAAACTTATACTTGTCTTCGAAAAAAGATAAAACACTTAATTATTTAATAATCAACAAATTAAATAAAGTGTTGACAAATAAAAACAACTTTGGTAAGATAAAGAAGTTGAAACAAATAAAGAACTTTGAAAATTAAACAGTAGGTTAACAATAAATTAATTCTTTAAGAATTAAGCTGAAACAACAAACAAACCAAGCCAGATATTCAGATAATGATTAGTCTGAGCGATGGACAACTTTTTTATGAGAGTTTGATCCTGGCTCAGGATGAACGCTGGCGGCGTGCCTAACACATGCAAGTC
>NZ_JAHZMO010000220.1 GCF_020748185.1 Terrisporobacter petrolearius
CAGACTCCCTAGCTATTGATGAACCAACAACATTAGTTATGGATAATACTCTAGCACCTTTTGACTTAGCATCTCTAAGTGCTGCTAAAGTATCAGCTGTTTCTCCTGATTGACTTACTATTATTATTAAAGTATTTTCGTCTACAAATGAATCACTATATCTAAATTCAGAAGCTATGTCAGCTATAACTGGTATTTTAGCGAATTTTTCTATAGCATTTTTTCCAACAAGTCCTGCATGATAAGCAGTACCACAAGCTACTATATAAACTTTGTTT
>NZ_JAHZMO010000221.1 GCF_020748185.1 Terrisporobacter petrolearius
AAACAAAGTTTATATAGTAGCTTGTGGTACTGCTTATCATGCAGGACTTGTTGGAAAAAATGCTATAGAAAAATTCGCTAAAATACCAGTTATAGCTGACATAGCTTCTGAATTTAGATATAGTGATCCATTTGTAGACGAAAATACTTTGATAATAATAGTAAGTCAATCAGGAGAAACAGCTGATACTTTAGCAGCACTTAGAGATGCTAAGTCAAAAGGTGCTAGAGTATTATCCATAACTAATGTTGTTGGTTCATCAATAGCTAGGGAGTCTG
>NZ_JAHZMO010000222.1 GCF_020748185.1 Terrisporobacter petrolearius
GGTTTACGGCCTGTGGGATTCTCACCCACATCTCGCTACTCATGCCAACATTCTCACTTCTATACAGTCCACATCTCCTTACGGTAATGCTTCAATCCGTATAGAAAGCTCTCCTACCCATCATAAAGTAACTCGCAAACGCGGTCGCTCAAATGATGCCGTAGCTTCGGTAGTACGTTTTAGCCCCGGAAATTTTCGGCGCAGGATCACTCGACCAGTGAGCTATTACGCACTCTTTAAATGAGTGGCTGCTTCTAAGCCAACATCCTGGTTGTCT
>NZ_JAHZMO010000223.1 GCF_020748185.1 Terrisporobacter petrolearius
GCCGCTCAAGAGCTTAACTTCTGTGTTCGGAATGGGAACAGGTGTATCCTCTTTGCTATAATAACCACATAATCTTTATATAAAGTATTAACTTTTGTTAGTACTTTCAAAACTGCTAACATTTAATGTTTCCATTATTTTTTTGGTCAAGTCCTCGACCTATTAGTATCAGTAAGCTACATATGTTACCACACTTCCACCTCTGACCTATCAACCATGTAGTCTTCATGGGGTCTTAACCTTACGGTGGGAAATCTTATCTCGAAG
>NZ_JAHZMO010000224.1 GCF_020748185.1 Terrisporobacter petrolearius
ATCAATTAGATATGGATGGGAATTTAAAAGAAAGAGTTAAAAAATATCAGTATTAAAAAATCAGGTAGATTAATTTTATCTACCTGACTTATAAAATAAAAACTACTTACACACTTTTATTGACAAATCCAAATTATGTATCCATGCCTTAATTTGAATGTAATTCCAATTTAATTGCATGTCAAGTACACCTTGTAAAAAGGTGTTTTTTTTAGAAATAATTTGTTTTTTAAATAAGTCTTCCTTCATACATTATT
>NZ_JAHZMO010000225.1 GCF_020748185.1 Terrisporobacter petrolearius
GAATACCAAAGATGTATAGTTCATCAAGTGCGTAACACTTTAAAACATGTATCAGATAAAGATAAAAAAGAATTTGCAAAGGATTTAAAATCAATTTATCATGCTTCAAATGAAGAACAAGGACATGAGATTATGCTTAGTGTAACAGAAAAATGGCAAAATCATTATCCAAATGCCATGAAAAGTTGGTCAACTAACTGGGATGCTATTTGTCCAATTTTTAAATTTTCTGCAGACGTTCGTAAAGTTATATAT
>NZ_JAHZMO010000226.1 GCF_020748185.1 Terrisporobacter petrolearius
ATGAAAATTATGGAGAAATGGACATCTCCAAACTCTAATTGGGCGTCTACTTTAGGCCAGCTCACAATTAGGTTTGGAGATAGAATCCCTAGCTCTTACACAATATAAATCATATATTTTTTTGAAATTATGGGAAATTTAGTGTATAAACAACTAAATTAAACACATAATAATTGTGAAAAGAATGCTAGTATTAGTATTTCTTAGAAATAAAAAAATATTACTGGAATTTTGAATTTCCAGTAATATAAATTA
>NZ_JAHZMO010000227.1 GCF_020748185.1 Terrisporobacter petrolearius
GTCTACGTCAACTAACTATACGCCCAGTTAAGACTCGCTTTCGCTGCGGCTCCACACCTTAAGTGCTTAACCTTGCTAGGTAACGTAACTCGTTGGCCCGTTCTACAAAAAGTACGCAGTCACACAAATAATGTGCTCCTACAGCTTGTAAGTGTAGGGTTTCAGGTTCTATTTCACTCCCCTCCCGGGGTTCTTTTCACCTTTCCCTCACGGTACTATACGCTATCGGTCACTAGGTAGTATTTAGGCTTGGAG
>NZ_JAHZMO010000228.1 GCF_020748185.1 Terrisporobacter petrolearius
TTAATTCATAAAGTGCATCTACTAAACTTTTTTCATGACTATTAATCATTTCAATATACTTATCTAAATTAAGTTTTATATTATTTAGTGACAATTCTTCAAGATTATTAAGTAGTTTTACATAATTGCTCATATTCTCCTCCATTAACATTAAGTAAATAATCTAGTTGGTTTAAATTATCCCTTGCAATATCATCAATGTCGTTAGAATTTTTTATATACGGAGATATTAATTCTTTATAATGCTCTTCATTA
>NZ_JAHZMO010000229.1 GCF_020748185.1 Terrisporobacter petrolearius
TTAATTCATAAAGTGCATCTACTAAACTTTTTTCATGACTATTAATCATTTCAATATACTTATCTAAATTAAGTTTTATATTATTTAGTGACAATTCTTCAAGATTATTAAGTAGTTTTACATAATTACTCATATTCTCCTCCATTAACATTAAGTAAATAATCTAGTTGGTTTAAATTATCCCTTGCAATATCATCAATGTCGTTAGAATTTTTTATATACGGAGATATTAATTCTTTATAATGCTCTTCATTA
>NZ_JAHZMO010000022.1 GCF_020748185.1 Terrisporobacter petrolearius
ATTAGATATGGATGAGAATTTAAAAGAAAGAGTTAAAAAATATCAGTATTAAAAAATCAGGTAGATTAATTTTATCTACCTGACTTATAAAATAAAAACTACTTACACACTTTTATTGACAAACCCGTAATGTATTATAAATCTATATCTATAGAACCTTCATTTTCAAGAGCGTGTTTATATATGGCTTCAGCAGCACATAAATCAAATAAACCAATTCCAACAGATTTGAAAATAGTAGTAGAATTTAATAAATCATCATTTAATTCATTAAGTTGAAGAACTTTACCTAAAGTTTGAATATCTTCTTTTTTTATTAAGTTTTCTTTAACAGGAATTCCTAGGTCGCCACTTTCTTCTATGGCGAATAAAGTATCTGTAAAAATATGATCAGCTGCTTTAATTGCAGCGTTAGAAAATTCTCTAGTATGCGGTTGATAAGAACCTATTCCAATTATATGTTTTCCTTTATATAAATCAACTTCATCAGGAATAACAGGATTTGCTGATGTAGTAGCACATATTATTATGTCGCTTTTCTCTACAGCATCTTTACTAGAATTACTTCTATGGAAGCTCACATTAGGAAGTAATAACTGTAATTTTTCTATGAAAGAGTTTACTTTTGACTCTGTTCTACTATATACATACACGTCTTTTATTGGTCTAACAGCGCATGTAGCTAACACTTGGAATATTGACTGAACTCCAGATCCGATTATGGCTATAGATGAAGCATCTCTTTTTGCTAAATATTTTGCAGATACACCACCAACACACCCTGTTCTTAATGCAGTTAGGTATGTACCATTTAATAAAGCTAAAGATTTACCAGTATTAATGTCATTTAATAAAGTAACACCTTGTGTTACAGCTTCGCCTATTTCACTGTTTTTAGGATAAACAGTTATTAACTTTGTAGAAAAATAGTCTTCTTTAAAACAAGGCATTAATAAAAAAGGATTTTCGTCTTCACCCAAGTGGATACGATCTGGTTGGCTAAAGTTGCCAGACTCTTGTATTAATAATGCTTTTTCTATAGAACCTAATACATCTTCAATTGTTATATTTTGCTCCATGTATTTTTCATTGATGATTAACATATGTTTTTTACTCCCCCTTAATTTGTATTCTTATTTTATTATAAATGTAAAAAAATCTAAAGTAAATTGATATTTATATTAAAAAGAACATAAAAATATATTAGATAAGAACTATACGATTGATATATTATACACTAATGATAATATTTTTGATAAATATGATACACAATATTGTTAAATAAATAAAAATATACTACAATATATAGTGAATAGTACGCATTATAGTTAGAGGATTAAAAAATGGGAGGCTAATAAGCATGGTGGAGATAAGAAAAGATAGTAGTGAAATTCAAGTTTGTAACAAGTGTGGAGAAATTAACTATGACAGTGTTAATTTTTGCCAAGATTGTGGCGGTATGTTAAATGATTTTACTCATGTATTTTGTGAAGTTTGTGGGGAAAAAAATTCAATAGAAAACAAAACTTGTACAGAATGTAAAAACATACTTTAAATTATAACGATATATATTAATCATAGATAAATTAAAAATAAACTCCTTTTTTGAAAGGAGTTTATTTTTTACCTTGAATTTAGTATATAATATTATTAATAAGTTTACGAACTTCAATAGGGGGTAAACATATAGAAATACATATGATAAAAAAATAACAATGATGAAATGTAGACTAAAATTTAAAACGTTATATATAAAAAGGGAGGCCGATTATGAATTTTAAAGAATTGAAAAAAGATTTTTATTGGGCAGGGGTATTAGATAAGGATTTAAGAGTTTTTGACATTATTATGGAAACAGAGTTCGGTACTACTTACAACTCTTATGTGTTAAAAACAAATGATAAAGTTGTATTATTTGAGACAGCTAAAGCTAAATTTTTTGACTCGTACTTAGAAAGTTTGAAGGAAATAGTAGACATAAGTAAGATTGATTATATTGTGGTTAATCATACTGAACCAGATCATGCAGGTAGTGTAGAAAAATTAATAGACTTAAATCCTAATATAAAAGTAGTAGGAAGCACAGTAGCAATAAATTTCTTAAAAAATATAGTTAATCATGACTTCTATAGTTTGACTGTTAAGGATAAGGATACCTTAAAAATTGGAGACAAAACCCTAAGATTTATTTCTGTACCACACTTACATTGGCCAGATACTATGTATACTTATATAGAGGAAGACGAAACTTTAATTACATGTGATTCATTTGGTGCTCACTATTGTTTAGATGATGTAGTATTAAGTAAAGTAACTGATAATGAAGGATATATGAGAGCTACAAAATATTACTTTGATAATATAATAGGTCCATTTAAATCACATATGTTAAAAGCTTTAGACAAAATAAAAGACTTAAAAGTAAATATGATTTGTACAGGGCATGGACCTGTAATAGATTGTAGAATTGATGAAATAAAAGAAACTTACAAAAAATGGTGTACAGTTATAAATCCCAACCCAAGAAAAACAGTAATAATACCTTATGTTAGTGCATATGGATATACAAAAGAATTAGCACATGAAATAGAAAAAGGTATAAAAGATAGTGGAGATATAGATGTTAGAATTTATGACTTAGTTGAAAGTGATATAGACAAGGTGCTAGAAGAGATAGGTTTTGCAGATGGACTATTATTTGGAACACCAACAATTGTTGGTGAAGCATTAAAACCTATTTGGGATTTAACAACTTCAATATTCGCAGGAACTCATGGAGGAAAACTTGCCAGTGCTTTTGGTAGCTATGGCTGGAGTGGAGAAGGAGTCCCTCATATTTTAGAAAGATTAAAACAACTTAAAATGAAAGTTGTAGATGGATTTAGAGTTAAGTTTAAACCAGGGAAAAAAGATTTGAAAGATGCTTATGAATATGGATTCAATTTTGGATGTATATTATTAAATAAAGAAAATAAAAGAGTTAAAAATAAAGTGACAGAAACACCATTGGTAAAATGTGTAGTTTGTGGAGAAATATTTGATGCTAGCTTAGATATATGCCCAGTATGCGGTGTGGGAAGGGAAAACTTTGTACCAGTTAATGTAGAAGATAACAATTTTAATAAAAATACAAATGAAATATTCTTAATTCTTGGTAATGGTGCTGCTGGTATAAACGCTGCCAAAGCTATAAGAGAAAGAAACAATTCTTGTAATATAGTTATGATATCGAATGAAAATGTATTAAGCTATAATAGACCAATGCTTACTAAGAGTATGATTGCTAAGTTTGATGCTAATCAGTTGGCTATTTATAATGAAGAATGGTACAAAGAACATAATATAACTAACATATTAGATAAAAATGTGATAGATATAAATACGGAAGAGAAAATAGTAACTTTAGATGGTGATATGAAACTTAAATATGATAAATGTATTTATGCACTAGGTTCAGAATCATTTATACCACCAATTGCTGGCCACGATAAAGAAGGAGTAATTGCAATTAGAAGAATATCTGATACTGATAAAATAAATGAAGTACTTCCAAATGTTAAAAATGTAGTGGTTATAGGTGGAGGAGTGCTAGGATTAGAAGCAGCTTGGGAACTTTGTAAAGCTAAATGTAATGTAACTGTATTAGAACTTGCACCTGGTTTAATGTCACGTCAATTAGATGAAAAATCTGGAGACTTTTTAGCTAATATAATTAAAGAAACAGGAATAGACTTAAAATTAAATGTTAAAATTAATAGTATTGAAGGAGAAGATAGCGTTACAGGAGTAAAACTTGGTGATGGAGAAATAATACCAGCAGATTTAGTAGTAATGTCTTGTGGTGTTAGAGCTAATACATCATTGGCATCAACTTGTGGAATAAATGTAAATAAGGCAGTAATAGTAAATGAAAAAATGGAAACTAATATATCAGGTATATATGCATGTGGAGATTGTGCAGAATTTGAAGGTATAAATTATGCTATATGGCCACAAGCTGTAGAAATGGGTAAAGTTGCAGGTTCAAATGCAGCTGGAGATTCATTAAAATATGAAACAGTTAGTGCGGGACTTACTTTTAATGGAATGGATACTTCTTTATTTGCCATAGGTGACAATGGAAAAGATCCAAATAAGAAATACAAAACAGTAGAATTTGCAGATGAACAAAAACAAACTTATGAAAAATACTATTTTGTAAATAACCGTTTAAGTGGAGTTATACTAATAGGTGATACTAGTAAATTAGTAGATTTAACTAGCGCGGTAGAAGAAAATAGATTATTCAATAAAATATTTAAATAAAAAGTATATGTAAAAAAACCTCTAAGTTCTAATGATTTAGAGGTTTTTTATAATAAAACTCTAAATAAAGTATAAAAGAAGATTAGATAATAATTATAATATGTATATAATATAATTATGTTCTGTTTGATTTAAAAAATTAAAATAATTTATAGAATAAAATAAATAGTATTTAATGAATAAGAGGATAAGTATGTTTGATTTTAAGGGAGCCATATTTGATTTAGATGGAACTTTGATTGATTCTATGGGAGTGTGGGAGAAAATAGATAAAGAGTTTTTAGAAAAGCGAAATATAGATATTCCATCTGATTACATAGAAAAAATAAATTCCATGAGTTTTGACAAAGTGGCACAGTATACTATAGAAAGATTTAATTTAAAAGAAAGTGAAGAGGAGCTTATAAAAGAGTGGGATGAAATGGCCATATATGAGTATTCAAATAATATTAAGCTAAAGCCCAATGTAGAAGAATATTTAAAGAAACTAAAGCAGAATAATATTAAAATAGCATTATCAACATCATCTCCAAGAATACTTTATGAACCTGTATTAAAGAATAATCATATATATGAGTACTTTGACGTATTGACCTCTTTAGAAGATGTAAAACGTGATAAAAATTATCCAGATATATATTTATTAGCTACAGAAAAATTAAATCTGAATCCACAAGACTGTGTTGGTTTTGAGGATATTTTAGTAGCAATAAATACTCTGAAAAAAGCTGATTTTAAAGCTATAGGTGTATATGATAAATATTCAGATTGTGACATTGAAAAGATAAAAAAAATAAGTGATAGATTTATATGGGATTTTAAGGAAATAATATAATCAAATTTGTTTTAAGTATAAAAAATAAGGTATATGTCAATATATACCTTATTTTTTGTCTATTTTGCAGCAACTAAAAATAATCTTTCATAATTAAATAAAACAGAACCGTTAGGTCTTGGGAAATATACATTTTTAAGTTTAATATAGAAGTTATTTTTAAAGTTTGAAATTATTTCTTCATTTGGAAATGAATCCAAATAAGGGACTAAAGTTGTACTTTCATACCATTTTAATATATCATCTAAGCTATCCATGGCATGAGTATATGTAGTAGACCAAATATAGATGCTCTCTGGATTAAATAATGAAGATAAAATATCATAGTAATACTCTTTAGATTTAGTGTTAAATCTTAAACTTCTATTATCTAGATATTGCTTGTATTTTTTCACGTGTTCTAATTCATATAATGCTTGTTGAGCCTTGACTTCATCAACTAAAGGTAACTGTATGGCAAGTATACCTTCATCTTCAAGTGAATTATATAAAGATTTTATTAAATTTTCATGATCAGGAATACGTTGAATAGCAGCATTAGAAAATATGATGTCAAATTTACCTAACGCGGACAAATCATCCGTTGCATCTTGTAAAATAAATTTAGTATCATCATATAAACTTCTAGCTTTTTCAATCATAGCTTTTGAATTATCAATTCCTATTATTTCTGAATTAGGCCATCTTTTCTTTAGCTCGTGAGTACTATTTCCTGATCCGCATCCAACATCTAGTATTTTTTTGGGATTTATTGCCTCTATTCTTGATATTAAATCTTTAGCAGGTAGTGTTCTTTCTTTTTCAAATTTTAAATAAAGATCTGGATTCCAATCTAACATTTAAAGTCCCCCTTTTTTAATGGAATTACTGTAATAATTCTTATAATTAGAAAATAGCATGTTATTAATAAAAATGCAAGAAAAAAATGGATGAATTCAATTTTCATAAAAAGAAAAAAATAATATAGATATATGCAGAATAAAACGGTATCCTACATGACAATAATGTAATAAAATCTTAATATTATTAATTTATAATTATGTTGTATACTTATATAATAAGAAAATAAAAACTAGGAGATAACTATGGATAATAAAAGAAAGAAAACTTTCCTAAGATATGTATTTTTACTATGTTTAATGGTTGGAACTATATATCTAGTTTTAAAAAGTTTAGACATAAGTATGTTGTCTAGCGTTATTACTATGGTAAATAAGGAGTATTTATTAATAGGGGGAATAGCAATTTTATTTTATATTATTCTTGAAGGAATAATATTGCAAATGATAATTAATGAACAACATAAATTGAAGAGTTCCTTTGTAGGTTTTAAGCTAGCCATAATGGGGTTTTATTATAATTTAGTAACACCTTTTGCATCTGGTAGTCAACCTGTTCAAATATATGTATTAAATAAATATAAAGTTCCACTAAGTAAAGCAACAGGAATAATAACTAATAAAACTATACTTTATCAAGTAGTAATTACAATTTACTGTACTATATTTATTTTTATGAATGCTGGTGAATTAAAGTATGATTTGAAAACAGTGATGCCTTTTGTTATGTTTGGATTAGCAGCAAATTTATTTACATTTATAATTGGATTTTTAGCAATTATAAATACACCAAAGATAAAAGAAATATGTCATAAAGTAGTAAGATATTTATTAAAATTTAAATTTTTTAAATTTTTACAATCTAAAGAAGATAATATAGATTCATTTATAGAGGAATACACAGAGTCAATTAAGTTTTTTATGAAAAATAAGAAATTACTTATTACTACTGTAACTTTAACAATAATTCAAATATCATTCTACTTTAGTGTTGCCTATTGGATATATAGAGCATTCAATCTAAGTGGTCATAGTTTTATTTATCTAATGACTCTTCAAGTATATTTGTATATGGCTATATCACCAATACCAACTCCAGGAAATATTGGGGCCAATGAATTAGCATTCTTTACTATTTTTAAGAGAGTATTCCCTCAAACATTGTTAGGATATGCTGTATTTGTATATGGTGGGTTT
Source organism: Terrisporobacter petrolearius (assembly GCF_020748185.1). Classification (GTDB taxonomy): domain Bacteria; phylum Bacillota; class Clostridia; order Peptostreptococcales; family Peptostreptococcaceae; genus Terrisporobacter; species Terrisporobacter petrolearius. The sequence continues at coordinate 7,177 of NZ_JAHZMO010000022.1, forward strand.
ATGTATTATTTAATACTAATACTATGTGGAATTTTCACCATATATTCACATTATAAAATGGATAAAAAAATAGAATCTGGTAAAATTAGTTTAAAAACTACGTAAAATAGGAGGCAAAATGTCGTTTGAAAAATTAAACCAAAGTTCAATAAGCAATATTCATGATAGAAGTTGCATAATTGTAGTTAATTTTAATAAAAAAGAATGTAGTATGATAAAAAACATAGGAAGACTGGTAGGAATCAAAGACTGCATTTTTGTAGATAGTAAAAATGGAAAAACTATTATAAAAGATATATTAAAAGATACTGTATCTGATGATAACGAAGAAGTCTGGACAAATAAAGCTGTAATTTTTAATAATATTACTCAATTAAAAATTAATGGGTTTTTAGACAGTTTAAAGAAAATGAAAATAGCAAGACCTTTAAGTGCCGTAGTAACAAATACAACTATAGACTGGACTTTGAATAAATTAGTTTACAATTTAATCCAAGAGAGACAGGCATTAAAGTCAGGTCAAACTTTAAATCACTAAAATAGAAATGACATAATCATTGTAAAAATGGACAAAATAATAGTAACAAATAAATATAAATTACGATTTGTATTTATTTGTTCATATAGATTAATCCTTCAAAATACTTTTGAAGGATTTTTTATTTTATAACAAAGGTATTTTTTAAAAATATGTAGAATATATAATAAGTATGTAGAAATTTTTTAGTTCAGTTGAAGGGAGATGAGTTGTTATTAAAGCATTATTTACACTCAAATTTAGTGATGATGATTTTAATAGAATTAGGGACTTAGGATATGATGTTGTTTTTAATAGTGAAGGTTCAAAATCTACTTTAGATAAAATTAAAGATGAAGAGTTGGAATCTATAGATGTATTAGTAACTTATAATTCCTTTGAAAAATTAGATGTGTCAAAAATGAAAAATTTAAAGTATATACAGCTAGGTAGTACAGGATTTGATCAAGTACCTATAGATAAAGTCATGAATAGAGATATAATTTTATGTAATAACAAAGGCGGATATAGCATTCCTATTGCAGAATGGATTGTATCAATGATTTTACAAATATATAAAAATACCAAAGGATTTTATAACAAACAGTATAAAAGGCAGTGGATATGCGATTATAGCGTTTCTGAAATTTATGGAAGAAGAATAGGCTTTTTAGGAACAGGGACAATTGCATTGGAAAGTGCTAAACGACTAAAAGCTTTTGGGGTAGAAATATGGGGATGTAATACAGATGGAAGAAGTATAAAGTATTTTGATGAATGTTTTTCAACACAAGAGATGGATGAGGTATTTAAACACTGCGATATAGTAGTAAGTACTATTCCATCTACAAAGCAGACATATAAACTTATTAACAAATCAAAGTTTAATCTTATGAAAGAAGGATCATCATTTATTAATGTAGGAAGAGGAAAAATTGTAGATGAAGATGACCTGATAGAATATGCTAATAAATTCAGAGGAATAGCTCTTGATGTTTTTCGAGAAGAGCCTTTATGTGAGAATAGTAGACTGTGGGATTTAGATAATATAATTATAACTCCTCATAATTCTTGGGTATCACAACAAAATTCATTAAGAAGCTTTAATTTATTTTATAATAATTTGAAAAAGTTTATTTCAAATAAAGAATTAGAGAATAAAGTAGAAATGGAAAAAGGGTATTAAAAGAAAAAAGCATCTATATAGATGCTTTTTTTTAATCATGATTTACGCTGAACAATCACATTATTGACACTATTTGGCAATTATACTACTATTATGATAATAAAATGTTACGGATAATTCGGAAAATATTAAAAAAGTGGGGGAATATATGAAAAGGTATTTTACAAGAATATTATGTAGTTTAATAATGGGATGTATTTTAGTAGGAAATTTGGGAATGACAGCTGTAGCAGATGCAATGGAAAGTATTAATATTAAAGAGGGAAACTATAGTTTAAAAAATGTATATAGTGGAAAATACTTAAATGTATCCGGTGGGAAGACAGCAAATGGTACAAATATTAATACTTATGAAGGTAATGGGAGAAAAAGTCAAGCGTATAAAATATATAAAATTAATTCATCTTATGCTTTAACTCCAAATTGTACCTCTAGCGGGAAATTAGTTAATGTAAAAGGTAATAAAGTGAAAGCAAATGCCAATGTTATGTTATATAAAAAAAGTGGTAAAGGTCACTCTACTCAAAGGTGGATATTTGATAAGGTCTCAGGAGGATATGTACTTAGGTCAGCAAATAATACTAAGTATGCACTAACGTGTATAAATAGTAAAAATGGGTCAAATGTTAATATGCAAGTATATAAAAAAGGTAATAAAAAGCAAATATGGAAGTTGGAATCTAAAAAAACTTCATCTAATACAACAGAAGGTTCAAATAATACGAGGAAAGAAAAAGATGTTTCAGAAATAAAGTCACAAATTACTAAAACATATAAAAAATGCAGAGAAAACACAGGAAGAAGTAACTTTAAAAAGCAATGTTCACTTTATGTATACAGTCAGTTAAAAGTTTTAGGAGTATATCAAACTCCGGACACATATTGGAATGGAAATCGATGGTATTCTAAATTAAAATCAAATGCAGTGACTAAAACAGGATATACACAGAAGAAATACTCAGGAAAGTCTTGTTTAAGCAAAATAGTAGGTGCCAATAATAATGAAAACGTATACGATATAGTTGTATCTTTTCCAAATAGATATGTAGATGGAAAGAATACTGGATTTGGTGGAGCAGGTCATGTTTTATTTATACATGGAATAATAGATGGAAAAGTATATTACTCAGATAACTATAGATATTGTGGTATGTCGGAAGGTAGTGTAATAGTTAAAACTGTTTCTGAATTTACTAATTATTTTTCATATCATTATGGTGGACCAACAGGAGCTATACATTTCGTAAAATAGAATTTAAAAAGCATATATTTAAAATTTCTATCTATGATTATTTATCATCTAAAAGTTCAATAGCAAAGGAAGCTAGCCTTAATAGTATTTGTATTATCAATAGATTATAATTTACTTAATACTAATATTTTTAGGGGTGGGGACATGAATGATGAAATATTAAAGAGACAACTAAGTGTAGATAAAATAAAACTGATAGAAAAATATTCTCTTACTTGTTCTGAAGATATGAGATGGGAATTTAAGCATGATAAATATCATTCTGTTAAGTATTTTTCGCATAAATTTGCCCAAAAGGAATCAGCATTAGCACTATTGTTTTATATTAATAGATTGTGTTATGCGAAGATAAAATACTTTGAGAATAATTTTGATAAATATGAACCATATAAGTATGTGTTTTTAAAAGGTTTTTGTAAATGTGAAATATATGATATGGAGTTTTTAAAACATAAACCCAGTAACAGTATGATTGATATTAGAAATTTAAAAGATATAAAGAATATAGAGGAATTTAGAGAATTTTGTGCTGTCTTAGAGAGTTTAGAATAGTAATTAAAGTTATAAAGAAAATATATTAAAAAAACAAGGAATCTGTAACATATGTTACAGATTCTTTTTATTGTTGTATATATAATGTGTATATAAGATAAACATTAAAAATTTGGAGGTATAACAATGGATAATAAAATGTTTTGTTTTCAATGTCAAGAAACAGCAGGATGTACAGGATGTACTAAGTTTGGAGTGTGTGGTAAATCACCAGATTTAGCGAAAATTCAAGACTTATTAATATATACAACAAAAGGATTATCAGAAGTAACTACTAGATTAAGATCAGAAGGAAAAGAAGTAAATGGACAAGTGAATCACTTAATAACTATAAACTTATTTACTACTATAACTAATGCAAACTTTGATGATGCAATATTCTACGATAGAGTAAAAGCTACTTTAGATACGAAGGAAGAATTATTAGCAAAATTAGATAATAAAGAGAACTTAAGTGAAGCTGCTTTATGGGCTGCTTCTACTAAAGAAGAAATGGATGCAAAAGCTCCAATAGTTGGTGTATTAGCAACAGAAAATGAAGATGTAAGAAGCTTAAGGGAGTTAATAATTTATGGCATAAAAGGTTTATCTGCATATATGAAACATGCAAATGCTTTAGGATATGATGATGAGTCTATAAATGCATTTATGCAAGCGACATTAGCTAAAACTTTAGATAATACTTTGAGTGCTGATGATTTAGTTGCTTTAACTTTAGAAACAGGTAAAGTAGGGGTAGATGGAATGGCTTTACTTGATAGCGCAAACACTGGAACTTATGGACACCCAGAAATAACTAAAGTTAATATAGGTGTAAGAAATAATCCGGGGATCTTAGTATCAGGGCATGACCTAAAAGACTTAGAATTATTATTACAGCAAACAGAGGGTTCTGGTGTAGATGTTTATACTCACTCTGAAATGTTACCAGCTCACTACTATCCAGCATTCAAAAAATATTCTCACTTTGCAGGAAACTACGGAAATGCTTGGTGGAAACAAAAAGAAGAATTTGAATCTTTCAATGGACCAATACTAATGACTACAAACTGTATAGTACCACCAAAGGATAGCTACAAAGATAGAATATTCACTACTGGTGCAGCAGGATTTGTAGGAGTTAAACATATAAAAGGAGAAAGTGAAGACAATAAAGATTTCTCTCAAATAATAGAACTTGCAAAAACTTGTGAACCACCAACTGAAATAGAAACTGGTGAAATAGTAGGAGGATTTGCTCACAATCAAGTATTTGCTTTAGCTGATGCTGTAGTAGATGCAGTTAAATCTGGAGCAATTAAGAAATTCTTCGTAATGGCAGGATGTGACGGAAGAGCTAAATCAAGAAATTACTATACTGATTTCGCAGCAGCTTTACCAAAAGACACAGTAATATTAACAGCTGGTTGTGCAAAATACAAATACAACAAGTTAAATCTTGGAGATATAAACGGAATTCCAAGAGTTTTAGATGCAGGACAATGTAATGACTCTTACTCATTAGCTTTAATAGCGTTAAAATTAAAAGAAGTATTTGAATTACAAGATATAAATGAATTACCAATAGCTTTCAACATAGCTTGGTATGAGCAAAAAGCTGTAATAGTATTATTATCATTACTATACCTAGGAGTAAAAAACATACACTTAGGACCAACACTTCCAGCTTTCTTATCACCAAATGTAGCTAAGGTTCTTGTTGAAAACTTTGGAATAGGTGGAATAACTAACGTTGAAGACGATATAAAAATGTTCATGGAACAATAATAAACTAAAAAATATCCTATAGAATTAATTCTATAGGATATTTTTTAGTTTAAATAATGAGGTTTATATTTTTTTCTTTTGGATACACTCTAAATAAGTAAAAGTTTTTAGGGGGTATTTGTTATGAAAAGAATATTTTTAGTTGATACGGAGAATGTGAATATTACTGCTTTAAGCAGTGCAAATAAATTAAATGAAGAAGATATAATAATACTATTTGTAACAGAAAGAACAAATTTATTTCAGTTTGGAAGAGACAAATTAAAATGCTTAAATACAAAGGCAAATATTTTGAAAATAAATGTTGCAACAGGAGTAAAAAACAGCTTAGATTTTCAATTAGTATCTTATCTAGGATTTATAATAGGACAGCATAGATATGAGGCTAATGATTATTACATAGTAAGCAAAGATAGAGGATTTTTAAGTTCTATAAATCTTTTAGAAAATTGTACTGACTACAAAATAGAGCTTATAAATAGCATTTCAGAGCTATTTAAAGAGGATGATGTAGATAATATAATAGATAAGTTTATAGAAAAAGGATTTAGACCAAAAACAGCAATAAAAATGACGCTTATATTAGCTGGAGCAAAGTGTCTATTAGATGCTCAAGATAGATTTCTAATGGAGTTTGGTGGAAATTTTACTGTGCTATATAGATGCATAGATATATTAGAAGGCTACTATAATGAAAAATCTAACGTTAATGAAACTGCATAAACTATTAATAAATTATTAGGAGACAAAAATGAATGCTAAAGAACAATTATTAAAATCACTTTTTCCACAAATTATTAATCATTTTGCAAGTTTGAAAAACATATCATTAGAAGAAAGTACAGATATGTTCTTTAAATCTGTTACTTATGCAAAACTTTGTGGTGACAATGATTTTTACACAAAAGGAATAGATTATATAGTAAATGAATTGGAAAATGAATATTTAACTTTTAGTTAAACAAGAAGAAGCTAGTGTAGATAAAACTGCACTAGCTTTTTACTGTGTAATTAGTAAAGTTAGGTTTATTTATTCGGCTAAAATATTTTCTATTTCTTCTAAATCTAAAATTTTAATATGACTTCGTGAATAATCAATAATACCCATATCTTTCATATTAATCAACTCACGAGACAGAGAAGGTCTAGTTATTCCTAAAGATTCAGCAATTTTTTCTTTAGTCATTTTAAGTTTAATATTTTTGCTATTTTGTAGTTTGTATTCTGTAACTAAGAAGTTACAAATTTTTTGTTTAATGCTATTAAAGGTTAAGCTAGTAATAGAATTATTTAAAACAAAAATCTTATTACTTAAATCATTTAAAAACATTTCTAAAAAATCACTGTGAGAAGTACAGAATTTTATAAAATTATTCTTGCTTATAAACATTATTTTGGAAGAAGTAGAAGACATAACTGTTGCTGGATATAAGTTAATATCAGAAAAAGCGATAACTTCTCCAAAAATATGACCCTTACCAAAGGATGATACGTGTATCACCTTAGTTCCCAATATTCTTTTTATATCAATATTTCCATCTAAAATTAGACCTATGGAAGAGCAAGTATCTCCTTCCATGGCTATGATATGATTTTTTGCATAGTTTTTTATTGTATAGTCTGCATCTTTAAAAAGATCTAAAATATATTCTTCGCTTTTATCTCTAAACATTTTAACTCCTTAAAATAATAAATTTCTTACTATAGATTTTATCATAAAAATGTAAATTTTATGTAGATGTAACATATGTTACAGAATGAAAGTTAATATTAAGGTATTATAAGTACAAATAATACAAAAGATAAGAAATAAAAAAGATAAAGGAGATGTGTTTATGAGTTTATTTTTAGGAAAAATACATTACTGGTTATTCAATAAAATTTTATGGTTTGAGAAACTAGAAGATAAAATAATAAATTTAGCAAAAGAAGAAGGATTTGAGGTTGAAAAATTAAGTACTGAGATTCAAAATAAATATGGAGAAAAACTACCTAATAAACCATTAGAAGAGTTAATAGACACAAGTAACATTCATGGGTGGTTACAAAATCAAATTCACTGCGCTGAAAGAAGAATGGCAGCGTGGACAAAATTATTAGTAGAAGCTGATGAAAAAAATTATTCTAAATTAGAAGAAGTTTATAAATCACAGGGTATAGTAGCAGCTAATGAAATAAAATCAGAAGGAAAGTCGCCATCTACACCAGAAGAATTATTTAACTGCATAAATGACTATATTTTAGATGGAATGCCTTGTGATAGAGTTAATGAAGTTATATGCGAAGATGAAGATAAAATAGAATGGGTACAAAGAATTTGTGTTCATAAAGATATATGGGAAGAGGTAGGATGTAACGTAGGTTATTTTTATGATTTAAGAAATACTTGGATAAAATATTTTGTAAATGAACTAAACAATGCCTATGAATATGACTTACAAGATGGAAATAAAAAAGCAATAAAAAGGAGATAAATCAATGAGTGGGATTGAATTATTAATAGAAGAACACAAATATGTAAAAAGAATGCTTCTAGTAATGAGAAAAGCATGTTTTAAATTAGTAGAAGATGGACAAATTAATTATGATGACTTTAAAAGTATGATAAATTTTGTGAAAAATTTTGCGGATAATCATCATCACAAAAAGGAAGAAATATTTTTGTTTAATAAAATGGTAGAAAATTTAGGAGAAACGGGTAAAAACATAATTACCCACGGTATGCTAGTAGAACATGATTTAGGTAGAAATTATATAAGAAACCTAGAATTAGCCTTAAATCAATTAAAAAATGGAAGTAAAGAAGCAAAATTAGATGTTGTAGCAAATGCTATTTCATACGCAACTTTATTAGAAAATCATATTCATAAAGAAGATAACGTAATATTTACTTATGCAAAGAGAACATTAGATGAAAAATTACTAAAATTAATAGATAAAGAATGTTTTGAATATGAAGAAAAAAATTCTATCACTAGGGAAGAAAATATTGTTATACTTAATAATCTAGAAGAAAAATATATAAAATAAAAAATTTAAAACAATAAGGAGATTAAAACTATGATAACTAAAAATAATACAATTGGTGAAATAATTCAAATGAATCCAGCAGCAGCTGAAATACTAATGAGATTTGGAATGGGATGCATAGGTTGTCCTTCAGCTCAAGTTGAAACTTTAGAACAAGCTTCTGAAGTACATGGAATAAATTTAGAAGAATTATTAGCTGCATTAAATGCATAATAGCAATAAAAAGCTCTTAGGAAGAATCCTAAGAGCTTTTTATATAATATTTTTTAATAATTAATAATTAATGATACTTAATTTCACAGAGCAATTCTAATATTTAAATGAATTTTCCACATCATAATTACAATTTTACAGCCTAAACATTTTCTAAACAGACCTATATTAACTTTAGACAGAAAACATGTGTTTACAAATTATAAATTAACAAAATATACTTAAAATAATAAAAAAGTATTATTAAATATAGAAAATAAATTTTTATTTTAGCCTAAATAAAAGTAGAAATATATAATCATTTTTACAAATTAGCTTTTGTAATATAATAACTATTATATATTTATAAATAAAATTTGAAATGATATACTAAAAAATAGAGGGATAGAAAATACTAAAAAGAGATACTTAAATAAGGAGATTATATTATGGATATAGAAAAAAGAATATCTGAACTTATTGATTTAATAAATTACCACAATGAAAAATATTATAACGAAGATACACCAGAAATAGATGATTTTGAATACGATAATTTAATGAAAGAATTAGTTAAGTTGGAAGAGGAAAATCCAATGCTAAAGAGGGTTGATTCTCCATCAAATAGAGTAGGAGGAAAAGCGCTAGATAAATTTGATCAAATAGTACATAAATATCCTATGTTAAGCTTATCAAATGCATATTCAGCACAAGACTTAAGAGACTTTGACAGAAGAGTTAGAGAAGCTGTGTCGGAAAAAGTAGAATACGTTGTAGAGTTTAAAATAGATGGATTATCAGTAAGTCTTACTTATGAAAATGGAGAGTTTGTAAAAGGTGCTACTAGAGGTGATGGTGTAGTAGGAGAAGATATAACTAAAAATTTAATGACAGTAAAATCTATACCTTTAAAAGTAGATTATAAAGGTGAATTAATAGTAAGAGGAGAGGTTTATATTTCAAAAGATAATTTTGAAAAAATAAATAGACAACAAGAAGAATCTGAACAACCTTTATATGCTAATCCAAGAAATTTAGCTGCTGGTTCTTTAAGACAATTAGATCCTAAATTAACAGCTAAAAGACCTCTTGATATATTTATATTCAATTTAGAACATTTAGCTGCTTATGACTGTAAAACTCATAGTGGCTCTCTTGAATTACTAGACAAATTAAGATTTTCTGTAAGTCCAGATTTTAAAGTGTTTGATAATATTGAAGATATTATCAAATATATAGAATACTGGACAGAGCATAGAGAAGAACTAAAGTATGGAATAGATGGAATGGTTATTAAAGTCAATAACTTTGAACAAAGAGAACAAATGGGGTTCACAGCAAAAAGTCCAAGATGGGCAATTGCTTATAAATTCCCAGCTGAAAGAAAAACAACAAAGTTATTGGATATAATTATAGAAGTTGGAAGAACAGGAAATATAACACCAACAGCTGTTTTAGAACCGGTTAAATTAGCGGGAACAACAGTAAGTAGAGCAACACTACACAACGAAGATAATATAAAAGAAAAAGATATAAGAATTGGTGACATGGTTGTAGTTCAAAAAGCTGGAGATATTATACCTCAAGTTGTGGAAGTTGATAAAGACGCTAGAACAGGTGAAGAAGTAGTTTTTGAAATGCCTCACAAATGTCCTGTTTGCGGGGAGTCGACTGTAAGACTAGACGGAGAAGCAGCAGTGAAATGTATAAATATGTCTTGTCCTGCTCAAATTAGAAGAGGTATTATTCACTTTGTTTCTAGAGATGCCATGAATATAGATGGCCTAGGTGAGTCAATAATAACATTACTACTCGAAAAAAAACTTATAAAAGATGTTTCTGACCTATATTATCTTAAAAAAGAAGATGTAGTAAACTTAGAAAGAATGGGGGAAAAATCGGCAACAAATCTTATAAATGCTCTAGAAAAGTCTAAGACAAATGACTTATATAGATTAATAAATGGACTAGGAATAAAACATATAGGAGTTAAAGGAGCAAAAATCATTGCAAATGAATTTAAGGATTTGGATATAATAATGAATTTAAATGCAAGTCAATTAATCAACCTAGAGGAATTTGGAGAAACTATGGCTGATAGTGTAGTAGAATTTTTCAAAGAAGAAAAAAATATTTCTGTAATAGAAAAATTAAAAGATGCAGGTGTAAATACAAAAAAAATTGATAATGATAATGAAGGTGCTATAAAAGTATTTGATAAAATGAAAATTGTATTAACTGGAACCCTGCCAACGCTTAAGAGAAACGATGCAAAAGATATAATAGAAAAGTTAGGTGGAAAAGCAACTTCAAGTGTTAGTAAGTCAACATCCTTTGTTCTTGCAGGAGAAGAAGCTGGTTCAAAACTTACAAAAGCAAATGAACTAGGAGTGAAGGTAATAGATGAAGAAACTTTCATTAGCTTATCTAAATTATCTTCTAAAGAAGAAGTATTAGAAAGTTTGAAATAATGGAAAAATTATATACATAATATGTTTTAATAAAGGAACCATTATTTTGTAGTAAATTAAATTGAATAGTGCTAAAATTATAACTATGAATAGATTAGAATAAATATTGAAATAGTAGATATTTAAAAAACTAAACTAAAAGATTCTAATATAATAAGCAAAGTAAATTTTAAGCAACGGATTTATCCGAAGCAGTAGCAAGGATATATGTTGACGTTATGAATAAATCGAATTTTGCAAGAAAGGAAAAACAATGATTAGAATTGATGGGAGAAAATTTGATCAAATTAGAGACGTAAAAATCACAAGAAACTTCACAAAGTATGCAGAAGGTTCTGTTTTAATAGAAATGGGAGAAACAAAAGTTGTATGTACAGCTTCAATAGAAGATAAAGTGCCTCCTTTCTTAAGAAATACTGGAACAGGTTGGATAAATGCAGAATATTCAATGTTGCCTAGATCAACTCAACAAAGAAAAATAAGAGACTCCTCAAAGGGAAAAATTGATGGAAGAAGTCAAGAAATACAAAGATTAATAGGTAGAGCAATAAGATCTGTTGTAGATTTAAATAAACTTGGAGAGAGAACTATTTGGGTTGACTGTGATGTTATTCAAGCTGATGGAGGAACTAGAACTGCTTCTATTACAGGAGCATTTGTAGCTGTTGCTGAAGCAATTTATAAATTATATAGTGATGGACTAATAAAAAAAATGCCTATACAAAACTTTGTGTCTGCTATAAGTGTTGGTATAGTTAATGAGGAATGTTTACTTGATATATGCTACGAAGAAGATTCAAATGCACAAGTAGATATGAACATAATAATGACTGACAGATGTGAATTTGTAGAAGTTCAAGGTACAGGAGAAGAAAGACCTTTTTCTAGAAAAGATTTAAATAAGTTGTTAGAGCTGGGGGAAAAAGGGAATAAAGAACTTATAAGGATACAAAGAGCAGCATTAGGAGAGATTGCTGATGAAATATTAGGTATGGATTATGGCAATGATATAGTTATTTCTACAGGAAATGCACATAAATTAGAAGAAATAGGTGCAATACTGAAAGATTTAGATTATAATATATATTCTCTTAAAGATGTTAACTTAGGCAATTTAGATATTGAGGAAAATGGTAAAACATTTGAACATAATGCCTTAATAAAAGCAAGAACTGTTGCTAAACTTACTAATAAGATAACAATAGCTGATGACTCAGGATTAGAAGTAGATGCCATAGGCAAAAAGCCGGGGATTTACTCTGCTAGATATGCTGGAGAGAATGCAACAGATGAAGAAAATAGAGAAAAATTATTAAAGGCTTTAAAAAATACTTCAATAAGTCACAGATCTGGAAGATTTGTTTGTTGTATAGCAGTAGTATTTCCAGATGGTAAGGAATTTGTAGTTAGAGGAACTTGTGAAGGAACTATAGCTTTCGAAGAAAAGGGTAAAAATGGATTTGGATACGATAGTTTATTCCTAGTTAATAATTACAATAAGACTTTTGCAGAATTACCAGCAGCAGTTAAAAATGGTATAAGTCATAGAGCGAAAGCTTTAGAACTTATGAAGGAAGAACTTTCAAGAAGAGTTATAAGATAATAAAGGATAAAAATATATGAAAATAGGAATAATTAGTGATACTCATGGAGATATGAGAACTATAGATAAAGCAATTCCATATTTGAATAAATGCGATTTAATCATACATGCTGGTGATTATATTGAAGATGCAGAATACATATATTATTCAACAGATGTGAAAGTTAAAAGTGTGAAAGGAAATTGTGACTCATATAATATTAATGGACAATATGAATTGAAATTTTCAGTTAAAAATAAAAATTTTTTTGTGTGTCATGGTCATAATCATGATGTTAAAATGGGTATTAGCTCATTATATAAATTTGCAAAAGATAACAAAATTGACTTTATAGTATTTGGACACACTCATATTCCTATATATGAAACAATCGACAATATTACTTTTATAAATCCAGGTAGCCTTACATACCCAAGAGGTGGAAGTGATAGATCTTTTGGAGTATTAACACTGGATGATAATATTTCATATGAAGAAATAAAAATATAAACAAGAAGTGTTGAAATTAAGGGAACACTTGTAAATAAAAAACCTTGTATGATATAATTAAAGAGTTACCTATAAATTAGAATTATAATTTATAAAAATCATTACATAAGATATTTAGGAGGATAAAGTTAATGAAAGTAGAATTAATTAAAACAGAAGGCAATAAAGTAAGTTTTAAATTAACTGTAGATAACGATAAATTTGAATCAGCAATAGTTAAGGCTTACAATAAGAATAAAGGGAAATACAATATACCAGGATTCAGAAAAGGTAAAGCACCTAGAAAAATAATCGAAACTAACTACGGAAAAGGTGTATTCTATTCTGATGCAATAGACATACTATTCCCAGAGGTATATCCATCTGCTATAGATGAATTAAAAATAGATCCAATTGATGCTCCATCAATAGATATAGAAGAAATAAGTAAGGATAATGGATTAGTTATATTAGTTGATGTAGAAGTTAAACCATCTTTTGAATTAGGTGAGTACAAAGGTGTTGAAGTAGAAAAAGTTGAAGAAGCTATAAACGAAGACGCTGTTACTGCTAAATTAGAAGAAATGAGAGAAAAAGGATCTAGATTAGTATCTGTTGAAAGAGAAATAGCTAATGGAGATACTGCTAACATAGATTTCGAAGGATTTGACGGAGAAGTTGCTTTCGAAGGTGGAAAAGGTGAAAACTATGACTTAGTTATAGGTTCAGGATCATTCATACCAGGATTTGAAGAGCAATTAGTTGGTAAAAAAGTTGGAGAGGAATTAGAAGTTAATGTTACTTTCCCAGAAGAATACCATGCTGAAAACTTAGCTGGAAAACCAGTTGTTTTCAAAGTAAAAGTAAATGATGTAAAAGTAAAAGAATTACCAGAGTTAAATGATGAGTTTGCTGCTGATACTACTGAGTTCAATACTTTAGAAGAATTAACAGCTGATGTAAAAGCTAAAGTTGAAGCAGAAGCTGCAGAAGCTGCTAAAAATGAATTAAGAAACAGAGTTATAGAAAAGGTTGTAGCTAATACAGAAGTAGAAGTTCCAGAAGCTATGGTTAAAAATGAAATAGAAAATCAAATGATGGAGCTTAACTATCAATTACAATACCAAGGATTTGGAATGGAGCAATTCTTACAAATGACTGGTAAAACTATGGAAGAATTTAAAGCTGAATTCACTGCTAACAGAAGAGATGAAGCTGTAAAAAATGTTAAAACTTCATTAGTTATAGAAGCAATAGCTAAAGCTGAAGATGTTCAAGTTAGTGAAGAAGAAGTTGATGCAGAAGTGCAAAAAATGGCTGAAGCTTACAACATGACAGTTGAGCAAGTTAAGGAAGCTTTAAGACCAACTGACTTAAAAGACATGGAAGGTCAATTAAAAATAAGAAAAACTATAGATTTATTAGTTGATAGTGCTAAAATAGCTTAATTCTTTACAGTAGTCCCCTCGGACTACTGTAAATTATATATTAAACATTCAGAGGGGGTATGATTTATGGCATTAGTACCTACAGTAGTAGAACAAACAGGAAGAGGAGAAAGAGCCTATGATATATATTCTAGATTATTAAAAGATAGAATAATATTTTTAGGTGATGAAGTAAATGATGTAACTGCTGGGCTTGTAGTAGCTCAACTACTTTTCTTAGAAGCTGAAGACCCAGATAAAGACATACATCTATATATAAATTCCCCAGGTGGAAGCGTTACAGCAGGTATGGCTATATATGATACTATGCAATATATTAAACCTGATGTAAGTACAATATGTATAGGTATGGCGGCATCTATGGGTGCATTTTTACTAAATGCTGGAGCAAAAGGAAAAAGATATGCTCTTCCAAACAGTACAATAATGATACATCAACCATTAGGTGGTGCAAAAGGTCAAGCAACAGATATAGAAATTCATGCTAAATGGATTTTACAAATAAAAGAAAGATTAAATCAAATTCTTTCTGAAAGAACAGGTCAACCATTGGATAGAGTAAAGGCTGACACTGAACGTGACAACTTTATGAGTGCAATGGAAGCCAAGGAATATGGGTTAGTTGACGAAGTCATAGAGAAAGCCCATAGTTAGGAAAGAGGTGCTTGTTATGTCAAAATACGAAGAAAAAAGACAACTGAAATGTTCATTCTGCGGGAAAACACAAGATCAAGTAAGAAGATTAATCGCAGGTCCTAACGTTTATATATGTGATGAATGTGTAGAACTTTGTGATGAAATCATTCAAGAAGAAATTGAAGAAACAATGGAAGAGGATACTACATCTCTACCAAAACCTAAAGAAATGATGGATATTCTTAATGACTATGTAATTGGTCAAGAAAGAGCTAAAAAAATATTATCAGTTGCGGTTTATAACCACTATAAAAGAATATATAGTAAAAAATCTACAACTAAAGATATAGAAATACAAAAGAGTAACATCCTTTTACTTGGACCAACAGGTTCTGGAAAGACACTACTTGCTCAAACTTTAGCTAGAACACTAAATGTTCCATTTGCAATGGCAGATGCTACTTCTTTAACAGAAGCAGGATATGTAGGTGAAGACGTTGAAAATATACTATTAAAACTTATCCAAGCAGCTGATTTTGACATAGAAAAAGCAGAAAGAGGGATAATCTACATTGATGAAATAGATAAAATTGCTAGAAAGTCAGAAAATCCATCTATTACAAGAGATGTAAGTGGTGAAGGCGTTCAGCAAGCTCTTTTAAAAATTCTAGAAGGAACTGTAGCTAATGTTCCTCCACAAGGAGGAAGAAAACATCCTCATCAAGAATTCCTAAAAATAGATACTACTAACGTATTATTTATTTTAGGTGGTGCCTTTGACGGTATAGAAAAAATAATTCAAAGACGTGGAACAGAAAAAACAGTAGGATTTGGTGCCAAAATTGAAAGTAAGAAAGATACAGATTTAGGAAAAATATATGCAAAAGTTCTTCCTGAGGACTTACTTAAATTTGGAATAATACCAGAATTTATAGGTAGAATACCTGTAGTTGCTACATTAGAGTTACTAGATGAAGATGCTTTAATGAGGATTCTGCAAGAACCTAAAAATGCACTAGTTAAACAATATAAAAAATTATTTGAAATAGATAGTGTTGATTTAGAATTCGATGACGATGCTCTAAGAGCTATAGCTAAAAAAGCTATAGATAGAAATACTGGAGCTAGAGGTCTTAGAAGTATAGTTGAGAGTGTTATGATGGAAACTATGTATGAAATTCCATCAAGAGAAGACATTAAAAAAGTAATAGTTACGAAAGAATCTGTTGCTGATGACACACAACCGATTATGGTTCTTAAAGATAAAGAAGAAAGTGCATAATTAATATAAAAAGGAGCTTATATATTAATAAGCTCCTTTTAATTTCCAACTGCTTGATAAAGGTGTTTTGACAACTTGTAACTTAAACAAGAGGATTATTAAATTTAGTTTTATTATGCTAAATTAATACGTACTTTATATGTAGCTTTGATTATGAACAAAATAAATATTTATAAATGAATTATTATTTTATTAATATAGCATAATAAAATTAAACTAGATTATGCATATTGCTATGTTGATTTGTGTTGAAAATTAACATACATAAATATATAATATAAAAAGCAAAGAAAATAGCACTTTAAGGAGTGATAATGATGGAACAAAATTATACTAAAATTGACCATGAGTTACCATTGATACCTTTAAGAGGATTAGCCATATTTCCATATATGATATTAAACTTTGATATAGGAAGAGAAATGTCATTAAAAGCATTAGATCAAGCTATGTTAGAAGATGAATTAGTATTTTTAACTTCACAAATAGAAGCAGAAATAGATGAACCTACAACAGAAGATTTTTATCATGTTGGAACTATTTGTAAAGTTAAACAAGTTATCAAACTACCTGGAGATACAGTTCGCGTTTTAGTAGAGGGAGTATCTAGAGGTAAAGTTAAAGAAATAGACCAAGAAGATGGATACTTTAAGGCAATAGTAGAAGAAATAATATACGACCAAGAAAACGAAGAGGTAGATATAGAAGTAGAGGCATTTGTAAGAAATGTTTTTGATGCATTTGAAGAATACATAAATATAGGAAATAGAGTTTCACCAGAAATATTAGTATCTCTTGGGGAAATAGAAAATGTTGATAGATTTATAGATACTATTGCATCGAATATTTACCTAAAATCAGAACAAAAGCAAGAGATTCTTGAAGAGTTTGATATAGTCAAAAGACTAGAATTATTATATAGCATTCTCTTAGAAGAAATAGACATTCTAAAAATAGAAAAGAAAATAACTCTAAGGGTTAAGAAACAAATGAACAAGGTTCAAAAAGAATATTATCTTAGAGAACAACTAAAAGCTATACAAAAAGAATTAGGAGAAGATGAAGACTTAACTTCTGAAGTTGAAGAATATAAAGAAAAACTTAAGAAAATTAAAGCGCCTAAAGAAACAAAGGAAAAAATAGAAAAAGAAATCAATAAATTTTCTAGAACATCTCCACAGTCTCCAGATTCGTCAGTAAGCAGAACATATTTAGATACTATATTCTCGCTACCATGGAATAAAGAAACAAGAGATAAACTTGATTTGAAAAATGCTAGAGAAATTTTAGATGAACAACATTATGGATTAGAAAAAGTTAAGGATAGAATATTAGAATACTTAGCTATAAGAAAATTATCTAAATCACTAAAAGGACCGATAGTTTGTTTAGTTGGGCCTCCAGGTGTTGGTAAAACATCCATAGCAAAATCTATAGCAGAAGCATTGGGTAAAAAATTTGTAAGGATATCTTTAGGTGGAGTAAGAGATGAAGCTGAAATAAGAGGACATAGAAGAACTTATGTAGGTTCTATACCAGGAAGAATAATTAATGGTATAAAAGAAGCTCAAACTAAGAATCCAGTGTTCTTATTAGATGAAATAGACAAAATGGCAGCTGATTATAAGGGAGACCCATCTTCAGCCATGCTTGAAGTTTTAGATCCAGAACAAAATAAAACATTTGTTGACCATTACTTAGAAGTACCTTTTGATTTATCAAAAATACTATTTGTAACTACAGCAAATAGCTTAAGTACAATACCAGGACCATTACTTGATAGAATGGAAATAATAGAAGTATCAGGTTATATTGAAGAAGAAAAACTTAATATAGCACAGAAATACTTACTTCCAAAACAAATTAAAGAAAATGGATTAAAAGAAGGATTTGTAACAATAGAAGAATCAGCAATGAGAGATATAATAAACTATTACACAAGAGAAGCAGGAGTTAGAACCTTAGAGCGAACTATAGGTAAAGTTTGTAGAAAAATTGCTAAAAAATTCGTTGAAGATTCATCACTAGAAAGTGTTTTAGTAACTTCTAAAGATTTAGAAGAATATCTAGGAAGAGATAAATATATATATGATTTAGCAGGTACAAGACCAGAAGTTGGTATAGTAACAGGTCTTGCATGGACTTCAGTAGGTGGAGTTACGCTTCCAGTAGAAGTAAATGTATTAAAAGGAAAAGGGCAAGTTGTATTAACAGGATCACTTGGTGATGTAATGAAGGAATCAGCTAGAACAGGGATATCTTATATAAGATCTATAGCAGATAAATTTGATATAGACCAAGATTTCTACAAAACAGAAGATATTCATATACATTGCCCAGAAGGAGCAACTCCAAAAGATGGACCATCTGCAGGTATAACTATGGCCACTGCAGTAATTTCTGCATTAACTAAAATTCCTGTTAGATGTGATGTAGCTATGACTGGTGAAATAACTCTTAGAGGTAGAATAATGGTTGTAGGTGGAGTTAAAGAAAAGGTGCTTGCAGCACATAGAGCTGGAATTAAAAAGGTATTAATACCAAGAGAATGTGATGCTCAATTAGATGAAATACCTGAAAATGTAAAAGAAAAACTAGAAATTGTTCTTGTTGACCATATGGATCAAGTTTTAGAACATGCTTTAGTAAAAGACGGTGATAAAAATGAAAATTAGAAGTTCAGAAATAGTAGTAAGTGCAATAAAAAAAGATCAATATCCTGCAGAAGGGCTGCCAGAGATAGCTTTAGTTGGAAGATCAAACGTGGGAAAATCTTCAGCTACAAACGCCTTATTAAACAGAAGAAATTTTGCTAGAACAAGTCAAACTCCTGGTAAAACAAGAACTATAAACTTTTATAAAATAAATGAAGAGTTTTATTTTGTTGACCTTCCTGGTTATGGTTATGCTAAGGTATCAAAATCAGAAAAGGACAAATGGGGAGTTATCATGGAAAGATATCTACAAGATAGACCAGAATTATGTGCTATTTTCTTACTTGTAGATATAAGACATGAGCCAACAAATGATGATGTTATGATGTATGAATGGATAAAGCATTTTGGATATAACTGTGTTATTATAGCAACAAAAGCAGATAAAATATCTAGAGGTCAATATCAAAAACATATAAGTGTAATAAGAAAAAAATTACAACTTGAAAAAGATGAAAAAGTTCTACCTCTTTCTTCTTCAAAGAAAACTGGAGTAGAAGATGTATGGAATGAAATAATAGCTCAATATGAAGAACATGGTTATGAAATAAGGATTGATTAGTATAAAATTGTGCTAAAATGTAAATTAACATTTTAGCACAATTTTTTTATTGAAAAAATTATAATTCTAAAAAATTAATTTAATCAAAATAAAGGCTATAGTTTATAAAAGTTTAGACGTATTATAAATATAAACATTATAATTATTAGACAGAAAAACAAATAAACTATTTAGAAATATATATAAATTTAAGAATATAGGAGTATGATAATGCAATATACAGAGAGTGTTAGTCAAACAAAAATATTATTAGAATCGGGAACTAATGAACTTGAAATAATGGAGTTTACAATAGGGGAAGAATTATTTGGAATAAATGTAGCTAAAGTGCGTGAGATATTAAGAGCTCAAGAAGTAAAAAAAATGCCAAACTCACATGAGGTAGTAGAAGGAATATTTAAGCCAAGAGATGAAATAATAACTGTTATAGATTTAGGTAAATATTTAAATATACCTAGAACTGGCAGTGGAACACATGATATTTTTATAAAAACTAATTTCAACAAATTAGTTTTTGCTTTTCATGTTGAAGCCGTTGTAGGAATCGGTAGAGTTTCGTGGGAAAAAATAAGAAAGCCTGATAAAATCATATATGGTGGAGAAGAAGGTGTTGCAACAGGTATTGCTGAACATAATGATAAATTAATAACTATATTAGATTTTGAAAAAATAGTAGCTGAAATAAGTCCTGAGTCTAGTATTCAATATGATGAGATAGATAAACTAGGAAAACGAGACGATTCTTATAAGCCTATATTAATAGTTGAAGATTCAACACTACTTTCAAAAATGATATGTGATTGTATGAATAAAGCAGGATATAGAAATATAATAAAAATGGATAATGGTCAGGATGCATGGACATATTTAAGTGAAGTTAAAGAAAGTGGCGAACCTATTTCCAATCATGTAACATGTATAATATCTGATATAGAAATGCCTCTAATGGATGGCCATAGATTAACTAAACTGGTAAAAGAAGATCATGATCTTAAAAACATACCTCTTATATTATTTTCATCACTAATAAGTAATGAAATATATGCAAAGGGAAAAGAATTGGGAGCAGATGAACAAATAACAAAACCAGAGATCGGTAATCTTGTTAGTGTTGTTGATAGGCTTATAAATAAATAATCTTATTAAATATTTAAAAATTAACTCATATTATACTTACATAAAGCATTATAAAATTAATGTTTTTGTTAGTTGATATGAGTATTTTTATATAAAATAATATTATCTTAGAGAACAGTTAAAAGCCATACAAAAATAATTAGGAGAAGATGAAGGCTTAACTTGTGAAGTTGAAGAATACAAGTAAAAGCTTAAGAAGATCAAATGTGGGAAAATTTTCGGTTACAAATGCTTTATTAAATAGAAGAAACTTTACAAGAACAAGTCAAACTCCTGAGAAAACAAGAACAATAAATTTTTTAAAAATAAATGAAGAGTTTTATTTTGTTGACCTTCTTGGATATATATATATACGAATAGCAAAATACTACAAAATATAACATTGGGTATATGTATACTATAAATATAGAGTTTATTTAAGAAAAACTCTATATAAAAATAATGTTAAAATAAGGAGATTGAACTTATGAAATTAAAAAAGTATTAGTATCATCTGTTGTACTTATGGGTATATTCTCAAGTACAGTATCATTTGCAGCAACATCAAACTGGGCTGGAAGGTTACCTGGAAATCATGGAAATATATATACGGGTATGGTGACTAAAGCAACTAATAAGCGTACTGGAGTTGCGGAAGCTACAAAAGTTCCAAATAGTGGAATTAATGTTTGGATACAAAAAAATAGAGGCTCAGGAGCATTATTAGCTAGTAAACCTAAATCTATATATACAAAAAACGTGAAAATAAATATAGATTATCATAGCTATTATGCTGTTGGAAACAAGGTATGTGGAGGAGTTGAAAATAAATCATCAGGTCCATTAGGATTTTCAAATGGAACGATAGATTTTAGATAGTAATAAATAATGTTCATAATATGATGTATTATGAACATTATTATATAAATATAATGGAGGCAATTTTGAAAAATTTAGTTAAAATAGAGATAAAAAAATGTTTAAAAAGAAAAGAGTTTATATTCATACTACTGTTGATGATAATAGCTATATCTACAGATTTTACGTTAACTAGTATGTATTTTTATGGTTGTAAAACATCACAATTATTATCAGCACATAATGGTATTATAATCAAAAACATAATAAGAACTCCTTTACAGCCT
Organism: Terrisporobacter petrolearius; assembly: GCF_020748185.1. Lineage (GTDB taxonomy): Bacteria > Bacillota > Clostridia > Peptostreptococcales > Peptostreptococcaceae > Terrisporobacter > Terrisporobacter petrolearius. The sequence goes on from NZ_JAHZMO010000022.1 coordinate 29,119, forward strand.
GTTTTTGGAGTATTGTTACCCCTTACTGTAAGTATTATTGGTTCAGATATATATTTGGAAGAGCAAATTAATGGAACTGAAAATATTATGAATACAAGAATAAGTAAAAAAGATAATATAATAAGCAAAGCTATTGCAATAAGTATTATATCTTTTTTTATAGTATTAATACCATTATTAATAAATCAAATATTAGCACTAATAGCATTCCCTATTCAAGGGCATGGTTCTTTTAGAGAGGCGGGCTATAAGCAATTAATATATATAGACAAAGGAATTATGCTAAGTAAAATTCAAGCTTACTATCCTTATTTAAATAACATAATATTCATGATAATTCGTTCTATATCTGCAGTATTATTTACATTAATATCTTATGGATTTTCATTTATTCCAAAAATAAATAAATATTTAGGAATATTATCTTCATTTATAGTACATACATTATTAACTACTGTATTATCGCTAATAACAATTGTTCTATTTAATATTATTAATGAATCTTTAGCGGAGGCAATGCGTACTGATATTTTGGGTGTTAATGGTTATGGAAATATATATATGCTGTTTGGAATATTAGTTATCTATTTAATTGTAGGAATCTTTCTTATAAATAGGGGGATAAAGATAAAAAATGAGGTATAAAAGTTTATGAAAAATATAACTAAAGAAGAAAAAATATTATATTTAATTTTAATTGCCATGTTTAGTATGTTTACTATTGATAGTTTTAATAAAAGTTCAATGGAATTGTATAATTTAATATTTAATCATATTTTATTTACTTTTTTTTATGTTCCTGCTTTTTTATACATATTACTAAAAAGAATAAAAAATATATCTTTACCAGAAATTTTAATAAGATATGAATCTATCGATGATTTAATAATACATAGAATTAAAATTTTGATTTTTTTATGCTTAAGAGTAAGTATATTTTTCATAATTTTTTCTAATTTATTTTTAATTTTAAAAGATATAAATATAATTTTTTATAAAGAATTTTGGCTTATGAATGTTTTTTCTATAGGAACCCAGTTTATAGGATGGTTTTTTGTAGGTTTAATATATTTATTTTTTATTAAACTATTTAAACATGAAATATTAGTATATACTATGGAAATATTTATGTTAGCATCTATGATATATATATTATCTCCAACAGCTCTTGTTTTTTTAAAGAAATACATTCGCCCTATATGGGAAATAATGTATTTCTATGATTTTAATATAAATATGCAGGATAAAGTTTTATATATAAATTTAACCATAATTATAAATGTAATGATTATATATTTATATAAATATTTATTAAAAAGTAAAGATATAAGGAGATAAAATAAATGAGTATAAAAAAGGTCAAAATAATAAGAAATATGTATACTTTCATTTTAAGTTCATTTGTATACAATTTATTATTATCATTTATGTATATTGACTCTAAAGATATTAATACGTTAATAATAAATATATATAGTAATATAGATTTATTATATTTGGATGATATAAGAAAAATAATGTTATGGATATTTCCGCAATTAATTATAGTTAGATATTTTGGGAACTTTTTTGAAGAAAATTTATTAAATAATACTACTGTTATTTTTACAAGAACAAATAACCGAAGTTATTTTTTGCTAAAAAATATATTTAGCTTATTTATTAATCTTTTAATATTTTGTATAGTCCAAGTAATATGTATTATCATTGTATCGATAATTAATAAAATTCAAATAAATATAGATTTAAGTAGTTTATTAATTGTATGTAGAATAAATTTATATTATTTTTTAATGTTATTAATAGTAAACGGGCTTAGTGTGTTGTGGAAGTCTATTAATGTAGTGTATGTAGTTATGTTACTAAAAATGTCCATGATGTATTTATCAGGTATGCTATTAGAATATTACAATTTAATAATAAGATATTTACCTACAAATATTGGAATAATATTTAATGGAAATTTAAATACATGTATAAATAATATAGAGGCGATAGCTTATTGCTTATTATATATTTTATTGTTTCTAATATTAATACTATTTTTATTTAGAAAGAAAGAATTTTTAAATTAGGAAAATTATCATGGGGGTAAAAGGCAAATGAAAAAAATATGTGTAAATAATATGTCTAAAATAATAAATAATACAGATATATTAAAAAATATAAATATTGAGTTTGAAGAAGGACATATTTATGGTATATATGGACATAATGGTTCTGGAAAAACTATGTTTTTTAGAGCCTTATGTGGATTAATAAAACCATCAAGTGGTTTTATAGAAATAAATGGAGATATATTACATAAAGATATAGATTTTCCTAAAAGTATAGGTGTATTAATTGAAAATCCAAGTTTTTGGAAAGAATACACAGGTATGGAAGTGCTAGAGACTTTAGCTAAAATAAAGAATACTGCAACTAAAGAAGATTTAATACATGCATTAAACAGAGTAGGTCTTGATTATAAAGACAAAAGAGTTTTAAGAAAATATTCGTTAGGTATGAAACAAAGATTAGGAATAGCACAAGCTATAATGGAAAAACCAGAAATAATAATATTAGATGAACCTACAAATGCATTAGATGAAAATGGTGTAAATTTAGTTTATAAGATACTACAAGAAGAAAGAAATAGAGGTGCTATAATATTAATATCTAGCCATAATAAACAAGACATAGAAAAATTATCAGATTATAAGATAAAAATAGATAATGGAAGTATTGTAGAGGTTAGGGGTAATTAAAATATGACGAAATTAAGACGATTTATATGGATAATTATAATAGTTATATTATTAGCTATGACTATATTAGCTTTTAATGTAAGCAAAAGTTTTGTAAAAGATACAGATATTAATTTATATATTGATGACAAAAACATTTTATTTACAACTGTAGATCATCAAGAAGATATAACTAAAGATTTTATAAAAAATGAAGATATATCAAAATTAGAGCAATTAGAAAAAATATCACCAGTTGTAGTAAAAGTAAAAGTAGATAGTAGTTCACCTAGAGAAATATATGAAGAAGCCACTTTGACAAAGGTAACGGTAAAAGAAGTATTAAAAGGAAATTTAGATAAAGGGAGTATATATGTATTTGAGCCACTTTATATTCTAACTGATCCACCTATTACTATAAATTCTTTAGATGGATACAATGTTATGGATAAAGATTTAGAATATATTCTGTTTTTAAGAGATATGAGAGATTCTAATTATACAGAAGATAATACTATATATATGCCAACTACTACATTATTAAGTAAGTATTCTATTAATGATACAATATTAAAGTTAAATAGTGTTAAATTAATAAATAATGAAGTAAAATATTACAATGTTAAGGACTTAGATATTATAAGTGGTGATTCAAATGATATAAAAAAATATAATAACATGAAATTGAGTATTTTAGAAAAATATGTAAATATAGATTGATGTAAAATAAAATTATTTTAGTGGTGTAACAAAACTTACTCCTAATTAATATCTTATTAAGTAGAATATTTTAGGGGGCATGAATATGAAAGGCAAAATTAGAAAGGTATTTCCAGGAGCAAATACAAGTAACGGATTTTATTCCTATTTTGATTATATTATTCCAAAAGATGTAAATAGAATCTTTTGTTTAAAAGGAGGTCCTGGAGTCGGAAAATCATCTCTAATGAAAAAAGTAGCGCGTGACTTTTCAGAAATAGGATATGATGTAGAAGTATTTCCATGTTCATCTGATCCGAGTTCGTTAGACGCAGTTGTAGTAAAAAAACTAAAAGTCGTATTGTTAGATGCAACAGCACCACATGTTGTTGATCCTAAAATACCAGGTGCTATAGACGAAATAGTTAATTTTGGTGATTTTTGGAATGTAGATAATTTAGAAAAAAATAAGGAAGAAGTGGTTCAATGCAATAAAGAAATAGGAGAATGTTTCCAAAGGGCATTTAAATATTTAAAGGCAGCAGAGCCTATTTTTTATGACATAGAAAGCAAAAATATGGATATGATGAATTTTGGTAAACTCAACAAATTTACAGATGAATTTATGGAAGAAATATTTAAAGGAATAGAAAATAAAGATGAATTATCTAATCCTAGACATTTATTTGGAACAGCAATAACTCCAATAGGACATATTGACTATTCAGATAGCTTGCTTCAAGATGCTAAAAAAGTTTATTATCTTGATGGAAAAATAGGTTATGGAAAGACAACTTTTTTAAAGCGAGTATATGATAAAGCAATATTAAAAGGACTAAAGGTAGAAGTATTTCACTATCCTCTTATACCAGAAAAAATAGAATCAATAATGATTATAGATTTAGGGATAGCAATAACTACAAGCTCTTTATTTGAAAATAAGGATGCAATTAACCTAGGAGAATTTATAGATAAAGAAAAAATAGATAATCACAAAGAAGAGGTAGAAGTAGATGAAAAAATATTAGATGAATTAATTAATTATGCTATTTCTAATTTGAAGAAAGCAAAATCAAATCATGATGTAATTGAAGGTTACTATATACCAAATATGGATTTTGATAAGATTAATCAGTTGAAAGAGGAATTAATAGGGCGAATTCTAAAATATGAAAATAAATAGTTAAGATAAAAAGCTATGATGTAAAATGAAAAAATTCATTTTAATATCATAGCTTTTATTGTTTTGGATAAAATAAGAGTTTATATCTGTATAAATAAGAACTTAAGTGTTGATAATCATAGTAGATATTCATTGTAATGGAGGTGATTAAAATTACAACATCAGAAGTGGATTTGTCCATATTAGTACCAGAAAAGCTAGCAAGGAAATATAATTTATTTCCTATGGAGCTAAATGAAGATTATTTAATAATAGGAATAGAAAAAGAAAACATATATGCAGCTCAAGATTTAAAGTTAGTCACAGGAAAAAACATAATTTTAAAACAAGTATCAAGAGAAGAGGTTTTAGAAAATATTGAATTATGTTATGGCGATTCAATTGATATAGATGATGATTATGCTAACTATTTATTTCAAGACATTCTACAAAAAGCTGTAAAAGAAAAAGCCAGCGATATACATATTGAACCTTTTAGTGAGTTATTAAAAATTCGTATGAGGGTGGATGGCAATATGAAAGAAATGTTGAATTTAGAATTGGACTTATACCCATCCCTTGCATCTGTAATAAAATACAAAGCTGATATGGATATTACAGAAAAAAGATTACCTCAAGATGGAAGAATAGACGTAAAAATCAAGGATTTATTAGTAGATATTAGGATTTCAACTGTGCCAACCACTTATGGAGAAAAAATAGTGCTTAGACTTTTAAGTAGGGATTCTTTTCTTAAAACAAAAGAAGAACTGGGATTTTCGAAAGATGCTATAAAAAAAATTCAAGAAATAATAAATAAAAAGACAGGCATATTGCTTGTTACTGGTCCAACAGGAAGCGGAAAAACTACAACTGTATATTCTATTTTAAAGGATTTGAGAAATACAAGTAAAAATATTATGACAATTGAAGATCCTGTTGAATACAAAATGGAAGGCATAAATCAAATACAAGTAAATCACAAAGTAGGTCTTACTTTTGAAAAAGGGTTAAAAGCAATTCTAAGACAAGACCCAGATATTATTATGGTTGGTGAAATTAGAGATATAGAAACAGCAAAAACGGCTGTGAGAGCAGCTATTACAGGACATTTGGTAATAAGTACTCTTCATACTAATGATGCAGTCTCATCTGTAGCTAGATTAATTGACATGGAAATTCCACCATACTTACTAAATGCATCTTTGATTGGCATTATATCTCAAAGATTAGTAAGAAAAGTATGTGAAAGCTGTAGTAATGAAGTTATTATTAATCAAAATGAAAATAAATCAATTTATACAGCTATTCCTATTGGATGTGAAGAGTGCTCACACACAGGATATAATGGCAGAACTGTAGCTTTTGAAATTTTGCCTGTAGATGATGAAATACGAAATGCAATTCAAAAAAACAAAGAAGCAAAGGATATAAAAAGTATAGCGGTTAAAAATGGAATGATTACTTTTGAAGATACTTATTCTTATTTAATTAAAAATAAAATAACAACGTTAGAAGAATGCATAATGAGCAAAGAAATTATTAATTAGGAGAAAAAATATTGTATAAATGCATAATTTATGATGAAGAAAATAATAGAAAAGTTTTAAAACTAGATATTGATAGTGAATACGAAGTATATTCTTATGCTGATAAAAACAGATTTAAAGTAGTAGATATTAAGGAAATAAAATCACTTTTTAAAGGGAAGAAATTAAAAAACAAGGATTTAAAAGTTTTTTCAAAAGAAATGAGTATTCTTTTAAAATCAGGATGTGAAATATCTAAAATTTTAACAATACTAATAAATGAGTCAAAGGATAAAGTAAGAATTGTACTAAAAAAAATACTTGGAGACATTGAAAGAGGTAATTCAATAAAAGAGTCTTTTGAAAATACGAAGGCATTCTCCAATTTTTATATAAGCATGATAGCAGCAGGAGAAATGAGTGGTAACTTAGATGATATTATGGACAAACTAGCAATTTATTATGATAAAGAAAACAAATTGAAAAATAAAATTACAAGTATATTAATTTATCCAACCATATTGATAATCACCGTGATTATATCATTTATATTTATTTTACTTTTTTTAATCCCTAACTTTGAAGATATCTATGCAGATAATAACATGGAAACACCAGGATTAACTAAAATACTAATATTTATCTCTCATTTACTTAGAGATGATTTTCTTTTAATTATAATTGTTAATTTGATTTTAGTATGCGGATTAGTATATCTCAAGAATAATAATGATAAGTTTAATCAAATGCTAAATAAGCTTATATTTAAACTTCCAATTGTTAAAACATATATGAAATTAATTATTAGTAACAGATTTATAAAAGCTTTATCAATTTTAATATCTAGTGGAGTTCAAATTGTAGACTCTATTGAAATATCAGCAAAAGTAATGAGTAATGAATATATATATTTTAAAATATGTAAATCAAATGAGCTTATTAAAAAAGGTAATAGCATAGGAGATTCTCTAAAAACAGTAGAGGAATTGCCATCATTGCTATTATCAATGATAACAATAGGAGAAGAAAGTGGGAAACTAGATACAGTGCTAAATACTGTCACTGAGTACTATGAAAATGAACTAGATTCAAAACTTGAAATTGGGACAAAATACTTTGAAAACTTTATTACTTTAGTTATAGGAGTAGCTGTAGGGATAATTGTTATATCTATGATGGTACCAATGTTTGATGCTGTATCAGCTATTTAAATAAGGAGGAAATAATAATGTTTAAATTAAAGAATAATAAGAAAAGAAGAGGATTTACTCTGATTGAAATGGTTATAGTCATTACTATAATAGGAATTTTATCTAGCATTGCAGTAACAAAATACTCTAAAGTGCAAGAAAATGCAAAGAAAAATGCTGATTATGCTACAGCTGCCAATTTGGCAACAGCAGCAATGATATCTATAAGCGATGGAAATACATCAGTTCAACCAAGTAACTTAGAAAGTGATGGATATATTCAATTTGTGCCAGTTGCGAAATCAGTAAAAGGCGGTTCATTTGATGTAACAGCACAAGGAGATTCTGTAACAGTTAAAATAGGTACTGAAACATTTTATCCAAAGTCTAATGAAACTAACAAAAATTAGTACCTCAACAATATAATTAATAATAAATTTGTGGAGGTGATTTTATAAAGGAATATCTTGTTGTAAATATTAATAATGAAAATACAGAAATACTGCTCATAAGAAAAAATAGAAATAAGTATAATGTATATAATCAATTAACATATGAAAAGGGTAGCAGTTGTTTAAATAATAAAATGAATAATATGTACGGAGATGAATTAGTTAAAATAATAAAGGAAAATATAAATTATAAGTTAAAAAATATATATTTCAATATACAAAATGATGAAATTATAATTAGAAATATACCAAATATAAACTCTAAAAGACAAAAAGAAATTATTCAACTAATTAAATATGAAATAGGTGACCATATATCCTTAGATTTACAAAATTATGTAATAAAATATAAAAAAATTATCAATACTAAGGGAAAGGGATCAATACAAGGAATATTATTTCCCAAGAAATATGTAGACATATGCAAATCTATAAGCGAAAAGCTAAATATTAAGAAAAAATATTTATATATTAATTTTGATATTTTACAAAAACTGATTGATATGAAAGTTATTAGTTTATTGCAAAGTGATTATGAAAAAATAACTATAATAGAAAATAGAAAAAAAGATATGGTTTTAAATACAGTTTGTAATAAAAAAATTATTGAATCTTATGTGGTAGATAAATCCAATAGCCAGTGTTCTATTAATCAATTTTCCTGTGATAATACATACTATTATGGAATAAATGATGAATTTATAGAGAGTTTACAAATACAAAAACTAGATCTGAAGAATAAATTAATTTTAAATAATAGTGAAGAAATTGTAGATATAACATTAGACAATTTATTAGCTTGGGGGATGATAGTATAAATGAAAAAGAATAAAAATATCAATTTTTTGAAAGAAGAAAAACAAGAAGAAAAAATTTTTAAGTGTACTGTAATAATATTAATATACTTATTAATTTTTCAAACTTATACAAATATAAAAACAGTTAACAATTTAAAAGAAGAAATCAATAACACTAAATTAATGACTCAATCTAATGAAGTACTAAAATCGGAAAATAAAAAGAGTACATTAATAAAAGATACAAATAAAATATATGATTTGTTAGGCTTTTCAAATGTAGAGAAACTATCAGTTGAAAATAATAAAGTAAGTATAGAAGGTAAATGTAAAAACTTAAAAAAATTAGATGAATTAAAATATATGGATAATATAAAAAATTTTTCTATAGCTAGTGTGGAAAATAAAAATAATAGATTATATTTTCATGCAGTATACGAAATAGGAGGTTCTGAATAATTTTGAAGAATAAAAAAGAATTTAAAAAAATATGCATAGCAGTAATAACATTTACAGTAGTTAGCATTGTTGTTTCTTATCCTATGAACAATAAAATCAATGCTTTGGAACAGGAAAAAACTAAACTAACAGAAACTAAACCTCAATATAAAGGCGACTGTTATGATGAAACAATGGATTTAAATGATGATATAGTGATTAAGATAATTGGGAAAATGGATTCTAGTTTAGATATTAATTTTGTTAATAAATTTGATGAAACTGATGAAAATAATAAATCATATTCCTCAATTGAATTAAGTGTATCTGGAAATTTAGATAAAATTAAAGAAATAGAAAGTGTTTTAAATGATTTGAATCTAAATTATAAAATAGAAAAGATGGATATAAAAAATGCTAAAGATGAAAAGGGAAATGAGAAGAATTATGTAGATTGTATGATGACGTTTAAAGTCATATAAAGTAATATGACAAGGTAATAATTTATGAATTGGAGTTTTATGAAAGTTTACAATGAAAATAGTAGTACGATTGTTAATAAATTTAAAAGGATAATAGACTAATTTCTAGAAAATTATTATTAAAGTATGGAAGTCTAAAAGATTATATGAAACTATAAAAAGCAAACTTATAATAATAATTAACAATATAAATGAATGATAAATTCTAATATAGGATCAAGTATATATTGCCGTGCTTAAAAATAGTAAAGGAGTGAAGATAACTTGATAGGTAGAAATGAACTATGTCCTTGTGGTAGTGGTAAAAAGTATAAAAAATGTTGCTTACAAAAAAATCAGTTAGTAGAGTTTACAAGAAACAAAATATTATATGCAAAAGGTTTGTATAAAAATATGGAAAATAAAATATATGAATATTCTAAGACATCAAGTTTCTACAGTGATAGAGAAGAATGTGGGAAGAAATTTCATATTTCACAAGAAAGTAACTCTAAAATAGACAAGCTATATAATACATATTTTATGTATGATTATAGAAACGATAAGGGAAATACTATAACTAAAATGTTTATAGACGATAATAAACTAACTTTAAATAAAAATCAAAGAAATTTATTATCGGCAATGCTTAAAGCTAATATAAGCATATTTAAAATTGAAAATATAGGAATTACAAAATCAATAATTAGAGACTATTTTAATGATAATAAAATAGTGGTGGAAGATGTTGATGCTTTCAAAAACTTAAATGTTGACGAAAGTATAATTGTAAGAGTGGTAAATGTTCAAGGAATGAACATATTAGTTGATGAATGTATAAATGTATCAGATAAAAGCTTAAAGATTATACTTGATAATGTTAAGCAACTATACAAATCTAACAGCAAAAAAACAAAGAGTATAAAAGAATTTGTAACTTATAATAGTGAAATAATTTATAAGTTTGGACAACAAATACTATTAAATAATAAATCACATATTTCAAACTCATTAAGTACTCAAGTTAAAAATGATATAGTAAGCAAAGATAACAATAATTCAGATGTGAACATATATGATGCATTAAAACATAACATGGAAGAAAAATATCTGCAAAAAGGATTAGATTTATGGAAAGAGTTTATTAAATCCAATAGATCTATAAAAGGTAGCGAAAATGGATGGGCTGCTGCAATAGAATATTATATTAAAAAGGATGCAGGAGAAATTATAACTCAAGTACAAGTATCTGAAAAATATGAAATAAGTCCTCGTACCCTAGGTAAAAGATATAAAGAATTACGAGCATCATAAAATTTATTACTATTAAAAATTAATTAGATTAATAAGAAAATACTATTAAATTTTATATTTAATAGTATTTTTGCGTTTAAAATATAAAAAGTTATAAAAAAAAGGTTTTAATATATTTAAAAGGTGATAAAATAATACATATATAATAGAGAAAGAGGTAAAAATATGAGTCTTAGTTTAGGAAATGGAATTGCAGTATCAACTAACTATATAAAATCAAATCCAGCAGTGCCTGTATATAATGGTGAGGAAAGTCCTAGCAACTTATATGCTGTAATTTATCATATAGAGATAGGATACAATGAAGGTAAAGAACAAAAAGTAAAACAATACATAATAATTGACTATAAAGACTTTGATTTATCTTCAGAAAAGAAAGATGAATTATTAGACACAGCAAAGAAATACTGTGAAATGAAAGGTATACCTGAGGGAGATCAATTAGAGATAACATTATTAGACAATGATGAAGCTGAAGATTTCTTAGAAAAGGTATTTAATAATATGAAGGTTATAAGAGGTCTTATTACTAAAAGAGACTAAGAGTATTTAATAGCTAAAAATAAATAATAGTTTTTAAAAATCAAAGGCATTGGAAACTCCTAGCTTTTGATTTTTTTTGAGTAATAACAGTAATATTATTATTTTAGTGGTAAACATAATAGGTAAGGGAAAACAAACAATTACAATTAAGGAGAAAAAAATGTTAAGAGTATCCAATATAAAAATTAGCATTAACGATGATAAATCGAAAATACTAAAGTTAGTACTGAAAAAATTAAAAATAAAAGAAAATGAGATAATTAAATATCATATTTTTAAAGAATCTATAGATGCACGAAAAAATGGAAAAATAGATTTTGTATACACTGTAGATGTAAAAGTTAAAAATGAAGAAAAATTATTAAAAAGAGGACTAAAAGATGTAGTTGAAGTAAAACAACATAGTTATTTAGATGTTAAACATGGAAGTAATAAAATAAATAATAGACCAGTTGTTGTGGGAAGTGGACCGGCAGGTTTATTTGCATCTTTACTTTTGGCACAAAGAGGATACAATCCACTATTGCTTGAAAGAGGATTAGATGTGGATGAAAGAACAAAAGATATTAATAACTTCTGGAATAATAGAGTTTTTAAGAATAATTCAAATGTACAATTTGGAGAAGGTGGAGCTGGAACATTCTCGGATGGTAAGCTTACAACAAGAATAAAAGATATCAGGTGTAGAAAGGTTCTAGAAGAGCTTGTAAACTTTGGGTCGCCTGATGAAATATTATACTCTCATAAACCTCATGTGGGAACTGACATACTTAAAAATGTGGTAAAAAATATAAGAGAAGAAATAAAAAGATTAGGTGGAGAAGTAAGATTTAACACTAAAGTTACAGATATAGAAGTAGAAAATGATAGTATAAAAGCTGTAATAATAAATAATAAAGAAAAAATAGAATGTGACCATGTAATTTTTGCTGTAGGTCATAGTGCAAGAGATTCTTATGAAATGTTATATAGCAAAGGTGTGAAAATAATCCAAAAACCATTTGCTATTGGGGCAAGAATAGAACATCCACAAGTATTAATTAATAAATCTCAATATAAAGAGTTTTACGACCATCCAAGACTTGGAGCGGCGGATTATAGATTAATAGAGCATACATCTAATGGAAGGACTGCATATTCATTTTGTATGTGTCCAGGAGGGACTGTAATAGCCTCTGCATCAAATGAATTTGAAGTAGTAACAAATGGTATGAGTGAACATGCAAGAGATAAGGTAAATGCAAATAGTGCCTTCTTAGTTAATGTTACCCCAGAAGACTTTGGAAGTGCTCATCCTCTGGCAGGTATTGAATTCCAAAGGAAATATGAAAAACTTGCCTATGAATTAGGTGGAAACAACTATAATGCACCAATGCAGTTAGTAGGAGATTTTTTAAATGATAAGATAACAACAGATATAGGAAAGATTGAGCCTTCATACAAACCAGGTGTAACAGGTACTGATCTAAGAGAATGCCTACCAGAGTTTGTAGCATCAACTATGAAAGAAGCATTAGTATCTCTTGATAAAAAATTAAATGGATTTGCTACGTATGACGCAGTATTAACAGGAGTGGAAACGAGATCATCGGCACCAGTTAGAATTGTAAGAGATGAAGAAACATTACAATCAGTAAGTACTAAAAATTTATATCCTTGTGGCGAGGGTGCTGGTTACGCAGGAGGAATAGTTACAGCTGCTGTTGATGGTATAAAATGTGCAGAGAAAATAATTGGAAATTATTGCCCTATTGTTAAATAATTTTAACAATAATGGGGAAATTGATAAAAAAAATTAACAAAGATTTATGATATAATGTTTATGCATTAAATCATAAATACATAATAATAAAAAATTTTTTAAGATTAAAAGCAAAATATAATAATCAATGAACGAATGTAACTAAGGAGGAATAAAATTTGGAAATAATCATAGGTATTATGGGTGGATTAGGACTATTCCTATTTGGAATGAACCTTATGGGAGAAGCCCTAGAAAAAGCAGCTGGAAGTAAGCTTAAAAAAATCATAGAACTTCTAACTAGTAATATATTTATGGGAGTTCTTATTGGGACATTAGTAACAGCTGTAATTCAGTCATCAAGTGCCACTACGGTAATGGTAGTTGGTTTTGTTAATGCTGGTATAATGACATTGCCACAAGCAGTAGGAGTAATTATGGGTGCCAATATAGGTACAACAGTTACAGCCCAGTTAGTATCTATAGATATGAATGGCCTAGCTCCTGTAGCTTTAGGAATAGGTATTATTCTTTATTTATTCGGAGGCAAACCAAAAACTAAGCATATAGCAGAAGTTTTAATAGGATTTGGTATATTATTTACAGGTATGGACTTTATGAAAGAAGCAGTTCAACCATTATCAGAATACCAAGGATTTACAAACGCATTACTTACTTTTGGTAAATATCCAATCTTAGGGTTATTATTAGGATTTGGAATAACAGCAATTATACAAAGTTCAAGCGCCTCAATGGGTATGTTAGTTGTTTTAGCATCACAGGGATTAATACCACTTAGCAGTGCACTACCAATGTTATATGGTCAAAATATAGGTACTTGTGTAACATCTTTATTATCAAGCATAGGTGCAAGTATAAGTGCAAAAAGAGCAGCTCTTATACATTTAATATTTAATATACTTGGAACTGTAATATTCTTAATATTCTTAAATAAATTAGTTGTTTCTGCAGTAACTTATATGGATCCAAACAATGTTGCCAGACAAATTGCCAACGTTCATACAATATTTAATATAGCATCAACTTTAATTTTATTACCATTCAATAAATTTATAATAAAATTAGCTACTAGATTAATACCAGATAACCACACTGAAGATGATGATGTAAGAATTGTTAAATTTATAGATGATAGAATAATTGAAACACCTTCAATAGCATTAGTAAATGTAGAAAAAGAAACATTAAGAATGGGTGAAAAGTCTAAGCAAAGTTTAAATTGTGCGATGAAGGGTGTACTGGAAAAATCAGAAAAAGATATATCTAGTACTTTAAGGAAAGAAAAAAGAATAAATGAATTACAAAAAATGATACTAAATTATTTACTTAAATTATCAAAAGCTCCTTTAAATGAAGAATCAAGGGAAGTTATAGATTCATTGTTTAATACAGTTAATGATATAGAAAGAATAGGAGATCACGCTGAAAATATAGCAGAATTAGCTCAAAATAGTATAACAAATGATGTTACATTTTCAGATCATGCAAGAAATGAATTAGACGATATGTACAACAAAGTTTTATCAACATATACTTATGCATTAGAATCTATGAGAACGTCAGATGTTGATCTTGCTTGTAAAGTAATCAAAATGGAAGAACAAGTAAATGTTATGGAAAAATCATGTAGAATAAATCATATGAGAAGATTAAATAATAATATGTGTAGTATTGACAATGGGATTATTTATTTAGAAGTAATAGCTAACTTAGAAAGAGTTTCAGACCACGCTGTTAATATAGCTCAACAAGTTATAGCACAAAGTGTAAATGAAAAATAGATAACATATAAAGCTTTAGAGATAATATTTATTTCTAAAGCTTTTTATATTTTTTAAAAAAATGTAAATATTAATCAATGTAATAAAAAAATAATATAAACTAAACAATTTTTTAACAAGAAGGCAAATTAGTTTTATGATATAATTCTATGGTATAAATATTATAAAAAAGGGAGTACAATTATGAACAAAATTAAATTTAATTACAGTAAAGCCTTAGATTTTTTTGCTAAGGAAGAAGTTGATACATTACAACCCTATGTTGATGTTGCCCATGAGATGCTTCATGAAAAAACTGGTCCAGGAAAGGATTTTTTAGGTTGGATAGATCTTCCTAATAATTATGACAAAGAAGAGTTTGCAAGAATAAAAAAAGCAGCTCAAAAGATACAATCTGATTCAGATGTGCTAGTAGTAATAGGAATTGGTGGTTCATATTTAGGGTCTAGAGCTGCAATAGAATGCTTAGGTCACTCATTTAGAAATAGCTTAAGCAAAGAGGATAGAAAAGCTCCAGAAGTATATTTTGCAGGAAACAATATAAGTTCAACTTATTTAATGGACTTAATTGAAATAATAAAGGACAAAGATGTATCATTAAATGTTATATCTAAATCAGGAACTACTACTGAACCAGCTATAGCTTTTAGGGTTTTAAAAGAGTTCCTAGAAAATAAATATGGTAAAGAAGAAGCATCAAAAAGAATATATGCAACTACAGATGCTAAAAAAGGCGCATTAAAACAAGTTTCTGATGAAGAGGGATATGAAACTTTTGTAATACCAGATGATGTTGGGGGAAGATTCTCTGTTTTAACAGCAGTTGGACTATTACCAATAGCAGCAGCAGGATTTAATATAGATGAAATGATGCAAGGAGCTAATGATGCTCGTATAAAATATTCTAAATCTAACTTAGAAGAAAATGATTGTTACCAATATGCAGCTGTAAGAAATATATTACATAGAAAAGGTAAAGACATAGAATTACTTGTAAACTATGAACCAAATTTACACTTTGTAAGTGAATGGTGGAAACAATTATATGGAGAAAGTGAAGGGAAAGATCAAAAAGGTATATTCCCAGCTTCAGTAGACTTTTCAACTGATTTACACTCAATGGGACAATATGTTCAAGATGGTAAGAGAATACTATTCGAAACAGTTCTAAATGTGGAAAAACCAAGAAAAGTAGTTGAATTAAAGTCAGAAGAAAAAGACTTAGATGGACTTAACTACTTAAGTGAAAAAACTATGGATTTTGTAAATGAAAAAGCATTCCAAGGAACTCTACTTGCTCATACTGATGGTCAAGTTCCAAACTTAATAATAGATATACCAACATTAAACGAGTATAATTTTGGATATTTAGTATACTTCTTTGAAAAAGCTTGTGGAATAAGTGGATATTTATTAGGAGTAAATCCATTTAATCAACCAGGCGTTGAAGCATACAAGAGAAACATGTTTGCTTTATTAGGTAAACCAGGATTTGAAAAAGAAAAAGAAGAATTAGAAAAAAGACTTTAGAAATTAAGGTTTAATTAAGAATAAAATATTATAATGAAATCATCATAAGAGATTTATATCGAATTTGATGATTTCTTTTTTTTAGAAAAGATTATAAAATTTAATAATATAAATAAAATAATAATAAGTTTATTTTGTTAGGAGGAGAAAAAATGGCAAGAAAAAAAGGGATAGGATTGGTAGTAGTTGTAGCTATAATATGCTCAGTACTTAGCTCGTTTTTAACAGTAGTACTATTAAAAAATAATTTAAGTACATCATCTGGATCATCTTCATCACAAAGTATAAGTATAAATAGCAATGGAAAAAGTACAAATGTATATCAGGCAGTAACAGAAAAAGCAATGCCATCTGTAGTAGGTATTACTACAACTGTTATGAATTCAGATAATATGTTTTCTATTCCGACTGAATCAGAAGGTGTGGGAACAGGTATAGTAGTAGATTCAAATGGATATATTCTTACAAATTCACATGTTATTTCTGATGGAAAAGCTAAAAAAGTAAATGTACTATTTAACGATGGTTCAAGTGTTAATGGTAATGTAGTTTGGTATGACTCACAATTTGATTTAGCTGTAGTAAAAGTAAATAAAACTGGACTTACTCCAGCAGAACTTGGAGATAGTGACAAAGTTTCAATAGGAGATATAGCAATAGCTATAGGAAATCCACTAGGATTAGAATTACAAAGAACAGTTACACAAGGTATAATAAGTGGACTAGATAGAACCATAAAAACTCAACAAGCTACTATGGCAGGACTTATTCAAACAGATGCAAGTATAAACTCTGGTAATAGTGGTGGACCATTGTTAAACGAAAGTGGCCAAGTTATAGGAATAAATACAGCTAAAACATCTGAAGGTGAAAGTTTAGGATTTGCTATTCCAATTAATCAAGCAAAAGAAATAATACAATCAGTAATTAAAGATGGAAGTTATAAAAAAGTGACACTTGGTATAAAAGGATACGATGCATCAACTTATGCAGCTTATGCTCAGTCTCAAGGGCAACAAGTAGCTACTGACGAAGGTGTATTTGTTGGAGAAGTAGTAGATAATTCACCAGCTAAAAAAGCAGGAGTTAAAGCAGGAGATATAATAGTTAAATTAGGGGACACAAAATTAACAAGTATGTCTGACTTAACTAAACGTTTATATGAATATAAAAGTGGTGATAAAACAACTTTAGTAGTGAATAGAGAAGGTAAAGAAGTAAAATTAAACGTGAGTTTTTAATAACAAATAAAGATAGTGGGGATTGTTATCCTCACTATTTTTTTAACATATTATAAGTTTGACAACATAAATTTAATTTATATTGAGATTTAGAGATTAAATTATTACTATACTATATATAAGTATAAAAAGAAAGAAGATGAAAAATATATGAAAAATCTTGTGATTTTTTATTCATTAGAAGGTAATACAAAACTAATAGCAGATGCTATAGTTAAAAAAACTAACGCAGATGTGTTAGAACTAAAACCAAAGAAAAAGTATCACAATTCCGGGTTCAAAAAATATTTTTGGGGAGGAAGAAGTGTATTATTTAAAGAAAAACCTGAACTTTTATCATATTACATAAATGTAGACGATTATGATAATGTTTTTATAGGAACACCTATATGGGTAGGTACTTATGCACCTCCTTACAATACTTTTTTAGATCAAGAGGACATATGTAATAAAAACATATATTTATTTGCTTGTCATGGAGGCGGTGGAGCAGATAAGTTCTATAAGAATATAAAAGAAGTGATTCCAAAGAATAATTTTAAAGGAGAAATTGATTTTAAAGATCCATTAGAAGAAGGTAAAGAAAAAGTAGTAGATAAAATTAATACTTGGTTAAATAACGTATATTTAAATAGCTAAATATCAATAGGTAAAATAAATATTGTTTATTAAAAAAAGAAAAATGAAAATGAAAATGAAAATGGGAGAGTATTATGAGTAAGATAATGATATTTGGAGCAGGTCAAGCTGGAAATATGATATCAAATTGGATAAATAGAGATTTTGAATTATTAGGGTTTATAGATAATGATCCCGATTTATGTGGGGAATATAGACATAATAAAAAAATCTATTCAACTAAAGAATCTGTAAAATTTATGCCAGACATTATTGTTATAGCGGTCCTAAACAAAGAAGCAGTCGAGGAAATTCAACTACAATTAAAGTTATTAGACTATAAAGGAATGGTATTTGATATTAATGAGTTTAAACATTATATTGATATAAGATTGGCCTCATTAAGATTAATAGCATCAGAAATAAATGAGCAAAAACTAGAGGGAGAGGTTGCTGAATTAGGTGTATACAAAGGGAGATTTGCATCAGAAATAAATAAACTTTTTCCAAATAAAAAAATATATCTCTTTGATACTTTTGAAGGATTTTATGATGAAGATATTGAGGTAGAAAGAAATCATGGATATTCAAGAGCTAAGAAAGGTGATTTCTCAGACACTAATGTGGAGTTGGTAAAAAATAAGCTTCCATATAAAGAACAAGCAAAGTTTATAAAAGGACACTTTCCTGAAAGTATAAAAGAAGATTTGCCAAGTTTTTGCTTTGTTAGTTTAGATACAGATTTGTATAAACCTACCTATGAAGGATTAAAAATATTTTATCCAAAGCTTGTTAAAGGTGGAATGATTATAGTACATGATTATAACAGTAGTCAATTTCCAGGAGTAAAAAAAGCTGTAAAAGAGTATTGTAATGCAAATAGTATTTTTATTGTGCCATTATGTGATATGCATGGTTCGGCAGTATTAATAAAAAACTAATTATAGAATGAATATTTTAGTCTAAAAAGCGAACTTATAAAGTTCGTTTTTTTATTAGTAAAAACTTATAGCAAAAAAAATCAAGAAACTAAATCCCATAGGGTATAAAATATACTCTGAAAAGGAGGTATATTTATGTTATTTAATTACCCAGAAGAAAAAGAATATCTTAATTTTACCTTAGAAAAATTAAAAAACTATTTAAAGAATTTAGAGAGAAAGATAAAACTTTATACTGAAGAATTTAAAGAATCAAAAAAATATCTTTATGAAAATAGAAATGATATGGATGCCATGGAAGTATTTTCAAACGAGAATTCCATCAATCAAATTGTGGATAATGGAGAATTTGCTTATGAACAAAAAAGAAGAATAGAAAACCTAATTGAATCACCATACTTTGCAAGAATAGATTTTCTATATGAGGGGGAAGGGGAAAGTGAAAAAATTTATATAGGAAGAAATTCATTTTTAGATGAGCATGGGGATATGATTATTTACGATTGGAGAGCACCAATTTCGAGTATGTATTATGATTTTGAGCTTGGTAATGCTAACTATGAAGCGCCGGCTGGAAATATACACGGAGAGATAACTAAGAAGAGACAATTTAAAATAAGTAAAAGTAATATGGAATATGTATTAGAAAGTTCACTTAGTATTAATGATGAAATACTACAAAGAGGATTAAGCTATGGGTCTGATCAAAAAATGAAAAATATCGTAGCAACAATTCAAAAAGAGCAAAATGAAATAATAAGAAATGAAGACAAAGATACTTTAATAATTCAAGGTGTGGCAGGATCAGGAAAAACTTCTATTGCACTACATAGAGTGGCATATTTTTTATATAAGTACAGAGATTACTTACATGCAGAAAATATAGCTATAATATCACCCAATAAAGTATTTTCTGATTATATATCAACCGTATTACCACAACTTGGTGAAGAGCCTATGAATGAGCTAAGCTTTGAAGATATAGTGAAAGAACAACTAAACAAAGATATTAAATTTGAAAAATACAATGAAGTAGTAGAAAATAATAATGAATCAGTAGTAGAGAGAATAAAGTTCAAAGCAACTAGTAAATTTGTAGATTTATTAGATGATTATATTAAATATGTGGATAGTAGGTATTTTTTTCCAAAAGAAGTTGTTTATAAAAATATATTAATTGATAAAAACTTTATTTTAGAAAAGTATAATGGTTATAAACGACATCCGATATTTAAAAGATAAGAAAAAATAAGTGATGACATTACAGAAAAGATAAATATGGATACTAGAAATATAATTGATATAAATAAAAAAGAAATATACAAGCAAGTCAAAGAGATGTTCAAGTTAAATACAACTTTAGAGCTTTATAAAGATTTCTATAAATATATAAATAAAGAAAATTACTTGATCATAAAGGATAAAAAGAATTAGAGTATTATGATGTATTTCCATACATTTATTTACAACATTATACGGAGGGAACTAAGGAAATAAATCATATTCAGCATATAATCATAGATGAAATGCAAGACTATACACCGATTCAATATGAAGTTATTAAAAAAATATATAAATGCAAAAAAACTATATTGGGTGATTTTGGTCAGTGTGTTAATCAATATAATTCAAATACATTGAATACATTGAAAAATATATTTGAAGACAGCCAAATTGTTCATATTAATAAAAGTTATAGATCCACGTATGAGATAGTTAATTTTGCAAAGAAAATATATTATACTGATATTGAACCTATAGAAAGGCATGGCAAAGATCCGCAAATAATAAAATGTAATAATATTAAAGAAGAAGTACAAGAAATAGAAAAGATAATTAAGAAATTTAATGAAAGTAAATCAACTACTTTGGGAATAATCTGCAAAATGAAAGAAGAAGTTGAGTATTCATATGAAATTTTTAAAGAAAAATATGAAATAAATAAATTAGATTTTGATTCCAGAGAATTTAAAGAAGGGGTAATTATTTCTACTATTCAAATGTCAAAAGGTCTGGAATTTGATGAAGTATTACTTCCTTTTGTAAATAATCATAATTATAGTTCTGATTTTGATAGAAATTTACTATATGTAGCATGTACTAGAGCTATGAATAACTTAAATTTAACCTATAGTAATGAAATTTCTTCGCTAATACAAATAAATTAAAGGTGGTATGTAATTTGAAAGAATTTGAAAAAGTTATAGCTGTTCAACAAATGCAGGATTATATAGATGATAATTTAAATAAAAATATAACTCTTTATGAACTAGCAAAGTGCTCTAATTATTCCCCGTGGTATTGTGCTAAATTATTTAAAGAATATATAGGAAAAACACCTTTTGAATATATAAGACTAAAAAGATTATCAAAAGCAGCCATAGAGCTTCGAGACCAGGATAAAAAAGTTGTGGACGTGGCATTGGATTTTGTATTTGATTCCCACGAAGGATTTACAAGAGCTTTTAAAAAGCAGTTTGGTTTAACCCCTAAAAGTTATAAAAAAGATACTCCGCCTATAAGTTTATTTACTTCTTATCCTATAAAAGAACAGTATATATATGAGAATAACTTAAATACTGATAGCAAATTGATATACAATAATTTTTTCACTCAAGTTATTAATTTCCCAAGGAGAAAATGTATTTTAAAAAGAGGTAAAAAAGCTGGAAATTACTTTGAGTACTTTGAAGAAACAGGAGAGGAAGTATGGGGAATTTTATCTAGCATCAAAGAAGCTATTAATGAACCTGTAGGAATGTGGTTGCCAGATAAATTTATTAAAGAGAATACTTCTAATTATGTTCAGGGAGTTGATGTTCCACTAGATTACAAAGGAATTGTTCCAGAAGGATTTGAAATAATAACACTGCCTACATGTAAAATGATGATTTTTCAGGGAGAACCATTTGAAAATGATAATTTTCAAAGTGCAATAGTTTTTTTATCAAGGGAAATAGATAAATATAATCCTACTTTATATGGATATGAGTGGCATTTAAATGAGTCGCCAAGTTTTCAGATGGAGCCACAAGGATATAGAGGTTATATAAAAGCCAGACCCATAAAAGAAATAGATACGATACAACTTTAATTAACATAATAAAAAAATGCTATATCTTAATATAAAGTGGACCCTTTGTCAAGGACACTAGAAAAAAAGAGTGGCTAAGCCGCCATTAAAAGCTGATTTCTATATTGAATAGGAGTCAGCTTTTTCAAATTCCACTGATATCTATAATTATTGTAGTAA
>NZ_JAHZMO010000230.1 GCF_020748185.1 Terrisporobacter petrolearius
AAGCCAACATCCTGGTTGTCTGTGCAATCCCACATCCTTTACCACTTAACGTACATTTAGGGACCTTAGCTGACGATCTGGGCTGTTGCCCTTTTGACTATGAATCTTATCACCCATAGTCTGACTCTCAAGCATAAGAATACGGTATTCGGAGTTTGATAGTCTTCGGTAAGTGCAATACCCCCTAGGACATTCAGTGCTCTACCCCCGTTTCTCTAAATCTTGAGGCTAGCCCTAAAGCTATTTCGGAGAGAA
>NZ_JAHZMO010000231.1 GCF_020748185.1 Terrisporobacter petrolearius
TACAAAAACCGTGAGATCTTTATTTAGAACAAAAACATTTATTAACTTCCATATTGTAGTTTTTGTGCATTTATATAAATTAAATATAGGAGCAAGGGGTAATTAATTATAATTAAATAACTATTAAAAACTAGGAATAATTCTTCTTGACTTGAGTATATTAATAAATGTGAATAAAATATTTAATAACAAATAATTATTATTTCAGTAAAAATACAAAAAAAGTTATTAACATTATCAACCATTATGTGTGAA
>NZ_JAHZMO010000232.1 GCF_020748185.1 Terrisporobacter petrolearius
TTTTTAGAACCCAAAAATCTTTTATATGAAGGGTGATTAAATGCTTTTAATATAATATCTCTTGATTTTATAACTCTATCTTCTTTTATATCCCTATAATCTTTTGTTTTAAGGAACCTATAATAACTAGAAGTGGATAAATTAGCTATCTTACACAAATGCCTTACCATTCCAGTTAAATTAAAATTATAAATCAAACCTTTTATCAGTCCAAATATTTTAGATGCTTGTAATTTACCTTTTTTCACCTGCCTT
>NZ_JAHZMO010000233.1 GCF_020748185.1 Terrisporobacter petrolearius
CGTTGCTCTAAGTGTTTGTAAGTATTAACTTTTGTTAGTACTTTCAAAACTGCTAACATTTAATATTTCCATTATATTTTTTAGCAACTGAAATCTTCTTTATAATTATATAATTAAAGATTTAGTTGGCGATATAAACCTTTAGGTTTATTTTGGTCAAGTCCTCGACCTATTAGTATCAGTAAGCTACATATGTTACCACACTTCCACCTCTGACCTATCAACCATGTAGTCTTCATGGGGTCTTAACCTTAC
>NZ_JAHZMO010000234.1 GCF_020748185.1 Terrisporobacter petrolearius
ACAATTAAGAAAGTATACTAAAGTAAGAACTGTATTTCCAACAGATGAGTCATTGAGAAAATCACTATACTTATCAACTATGAAAATTATGGAGAAATGGACATCTTGGGCGTCTACTTTAGGCCAGATCACAATTAGGTTTGGAGATAGAATCCCTAGCTCTTACACAATATAAATCATATATTTTTTTGAAACTATGGGAAATTTAGTGTATAAACAACTAAATTAAACACATAATAATTGTGAAAAGAATGC
>NZ_JAHZMO010000235.1 GCF_020748185.1 Terrisporobacter petrolearius
ATTTACCTCATAACTACCTTCATATCTATCTGTTTCATTATTATATTTTAAATATATATACTTCGAATTACCTGATATTGGCATTCTATAAAACATAAAAGCATCCTCTATTCCTGTTTCATCTGTTACCTTTATGCTTATTTTCACTACATCTCCTACTGTTACATCTGTCTTATCTACTTTTAATGTGCTCTCATCTATTTCTGGTGCATTTGTATCTACAGTAGTTCCACTAACACTAAAATCACCCTTTGA
>NZ_JAHZMO010000236.1 GCF_020748185.1 Terrisporobacter petrolearius
ATAATAATTGTGAAAAGAATGCTAGTATTAGTATTTCTTAGAAATAAAAAAATATTACTGGAATTTTGAATTTCCAGTAATATAAATTACAAAACAAAATTATTACACAAATCTATAGACATTCTCATTTTTAACTTATATGAGTATTGTTTTCTAGTATACTGAAACCCTTGATCTGTATGTATTATACAGTTTTTTTGCAAGTTCATATTTAAAAGTTTATCTATTGTATTTTGAACTAATAATGTATCGT
>NZ_JAHZMO010000237.1 GCF_020748185.1 Terrisporobacter petrolearius
TTACTTCCTGAAATAAAAGATTGGCAACAGCGTCCGCTGAGTGAGGTTTATCCTATAATATTTATTGATGCTGTTCATTTTTCGGTGAGAGATAATCATGTAATTAAAAAACTAGCAGCGTATATTAAAGTGGACCCTTTGTCAAGGACACTAGAAAAAAAGAGTGGCTAAGCCGCCATTAAAAGCTGATTTCTATATTGAATAGGAGTCAGCTTTTTCAAATTCCACTGATATCTATAATTATTGTAGTAA
>NZ_JAHZMO010000238.1 GCF_020748185.1 Terrisporobacter petrolearius
TATCTTTAACACCTCTATTTTTTAATTCATTTAAAATTCCTAACCAATATTTACTGCTTTCATTTTGACCAATTTGAATACTTAGAACCTCTTTTTTACCATTTTCATTCACCCCAAGGATAATATAAAGTGGACCCTATACAGTAGACGCTAGAAAAAGAGTGTTTACTTGTATAGGGTTTATTTTTATGTAAAAATAGGTATAGAGGAGTTGAATAATTATGAGCAAAAAAATATTTTCTAATAAAGAAA
>NZ_JAHZMO010000239.1 GCF_020748185.1 Terrisporobacter petrolearius
AAAAACTAAAAAATAAAAAAATAAATCGATTTTTCGGCGGATGCTCTGCGGTGTGTTTACCATCGTTAAGGTTTTTTCAAATCATAGAAGTGATTCTGTGGACAAAGGAAAACCAAAGTAAACTTTTTCATGACCTAACTCTAAAAATATATAAAATAATATTTTTAGGAGGACACATAATATGTGTGGAATAGTTGGATATTTAGGAAGAAGACAGGCAACAGAAGTTTTAATAGAAGGTCTGTCAAAAT
>NZ_JAHZMO010000023.1 GCF_020748185.1 Terrisporobacter petrolearius
GATATTTCTTTTTCCTTCGCTAAGCTTTTGTTTTCTTTTTCCCATAATAAAACAGCCTCCTATAATAATTAAATATTATCATAGAAAGCTGTTGAATTTTGTTATTTACAGAGTTTTTTTCACACACACTTTTTATAAAGAAAATTATATATGGTTATTTTGTAACTTAGAATAAAAACTCTACCATAGAGGACACTCCGTATTCTTTACAAATAGATTTTATTCCTTCAGAAATTTCGTCTCTAGAATAATCATTTGACTCTAAATAATCATCGCCAAAATCATTAAGATACAAATAAAATGACATTGCCATTTCAAATTGTTTCATATCAGAAGTATTTATTTCATCGAATAACATATCTTCAGCGTCATTTATCTTTCCTTGATTTACAAGTTCTAATAACCTCACATATAAATAATCTATTCTAGAATATTCGTCGTTTTCTGGTAGTTCGTATTCCATCTCACTTTTACCAAGCACAATATGAGCAATGGATTTAACTAAATCTTTTACCATTCTTAAAATATAATCCTTTTCAAGTTCCATACATTTCACTCCTATTTTTATATATAAATATTATTATTATCATTTTAAATAAAATTGTATCATAATAATAAAATTCACGCTATTTTATAAAATATTATACTCCTTTAGGAAAAATTATTAAAGTAAATATTTGAATACTATCTGTCTATAGTGAAAAAAATATAAGTAAACAAATTTTTGAGGAGAGAATTATGAGAATTAGATTAGGTTATGTGGCAATTGCATTAAATCTGAAAAATATTACATCTTCAAGCACAGTGACCTTTGCTAACTATAATAAATTAAAATGTGAAGATGAAAAGCTTAGAAAACTAAAAAGAGTAACATTTTCTAATATAGATGATTTGGAGACCATATTAAAATACAATATTGAAAACAATATACATTTTTATAGATTAACTTCAAAATTAATACCTTTATCTACACACCCAGAAGTAAGCTGGGATTATGAAAAGTATTTTAGCAAAGAATTAAGGACAATAGGAAATATAATTAAATCATCAAACATGAGATTAGATGCCCATCCAGATCAATTTAATGTGATAAATAGTGTTAAAGATAATGTGGTACAAGACACCATAAGAAATCTTAATCACGCAGTGGATTTATTTGAACTTATGAAGTATGATGCTGGAAAATTAGTAATTCATACAGGAAGTTCAGCTGGAGGAAAAGATGAGAGTATACATAGATTTATTTCAAACTATAAAGCTTTTCCCAAAAGAGTAAGAGAGCGTTTGATTTTAGAAAATGATGATAAAGTATTTACTGCTAAAGACGTGCTTGAAATTTGTGAGGAAATTAATGCACCTATGGTAGTAGATATACATCATCATAATTGCAATAATAATAAAGAAAGTATGGCACATTTACTTCCTCATATATTTTCTACATGGGATAGTGAAAGTCTGCCACCTAAAATTCATTTTTCTACCCCAAAAGAAGGAGAACTAGATAGAAAACACGCGGATTATATAGATGCTAATGATTTTTGTAGTTTTTTAGATTTAGCAAAAGAAAATGTAAATAGAGATTTTGATGTTATGATAGAGGCTAAAAAGAAAGATCAAGCCTTATTTAAATTGATGAATGATTTGAAAAAAATTAATTATCACTGCAAGTTTATAGATAATAGCACAATAGAAATATGATATTATTTCCTAGTAGGATATAATATAAATATATTATTAATAACAAAATCGTAAAACACTACCTATAAAGAAACTCGTTATTTTTGTAGATAGTGTTTTATATAATTTGTTTTAAAAGCTAAAATTCGCTACGCTCATAGCGTCAACGAGATATCCTTGCTTTCGCTTCGGATAACTCCGTTACTTAAAATTATTAGCTTAAAGTGCTTATAGTGTAAGATGGCAATACTTAAATTTAAAATTTTTATATTCACTACGAATAACTTAAAGTTTCCTTAAAAATTGTATGTATTTAAAAAATTCGATTAAGATTACAACACTCATCTTCCATTAGGTTTTCTAGAACCATTTTTATTTTTTCGATTTCTTGAAGACTTATCATTTTTTCCTCTAGACATATACTTTGATTAAGAACTTCTAGCGATGCAAATATTTCATTAAAATAACCATGATTTACTAGTTTATACCATACACTTTTTTCTTCATCTAAATTCATTTTAGTATCTTTTAAAATATATAACGCTTGTTCCCATTTATCTTCTTTTATTTTTTCTTCTATTACATTGACTTGATCTATATAATTTGAAGAAAACTCATTGATTTTCTCATGATTAAATAATCCTAATATGATGAACAATATTGTCCATGCAAGTACAAAATAAGAGGATTTCATAAAAATACACCTCACTCATATTTTTTTTGAATAAATATTTTGTCATATTCATCTAATACACAAATAAGAACATCTTTAACATCATTAATATGATGAGATTTAAGAATATTTAATAGCCATTCATCATCTTTATTAATTAGCTTTAAATTACTTTTAAGAGTTTTACCATCATGTATCAATGATATGGGTAGATGATTATACTCTCGACTTGGAGTAGTATTATAAGTTGTTGTTGGAACAACGCTCAAATTACCATCAGTTTCTAATATGGCATACTGAACATATTTAATATTAAAATATCCTTGTACACGAAGTTGTTCTAATAGTTCGTTAATAGTTATCTTTTCTTTTTTTAGTGCACTATAATCTATTTTACCTTTATTAATTAGTATAGAAGGTTTACCTGATACTAATCTCCCAATAAATTTTGATTTAAGTCCTAAAATAGAGATTAAAGTTTGCATAAAAACTAAACCTGTTAGAGCAGCTATTCCATAAAGCATGGGAATATCGTTGTTTTCCATAGGAGTTGAGGCTACTTCTGCTATTAGTAAAGTTATTACTAAATCAAAACAATTCATTTCAGCTATTTCACCTTTACCCATAATTCTTAGCGAAACTAAAACGGCAATATATAGTATTATACTTCTAATAAATACAACTAACATATTTTCTCCCTTCTTCCACAATATAATAACTTATTATTTGTAAAATTTAATCCTTTATGTATAATTTAGGTATATAGAATAAAAGTATGTATTAAGAGGGGGATAAAATGGTAGAAAGTATTAATATAAAAAATACTGTTGAGGATGCAAAACATATATTTAATAATGGTTTTGCATGCTCAGAATCTGTAATTTATGCTATTAGAAAAAATTTTAACCTAGATTTACCTGATGATGTAATTGCCATGTCATCAGGATTTCCTTGGGGACTTGGAAGAGCATATTGTATTTGTGGAGTTCTGGCTGGAGGTACAATGTGCCTTGGGTATTTTTTTGGAAGAAGGAATCCAAATGATCCTAAAATAAATAAATGTTTTGATTTAACAAAGGAATTTAGTGATGCATTTGTTGAGTTTGCAGGATATCAATGTTGTGGGAAAATAACAGAAGGACTAGATAGAGACAACAATGGACATAAAAGCAAATGCACTAATATAGTAGCTATGGCAACACAAAGAGTATGTGAAATTGTGTGTAGAGAGTTGGAAATAGAAATTATAGAAAACTAAATATAGTAAATTGGTCAAAAAATAGGGATAAAGCACTAGGATATATATCCTGGTGCTTTTTACTAGTATATTTAAGAAAAATTATGGTATAATTGAATTTGCATTATTTACTAAGGAGGAAGACAAATGGGAAAAAGAAAACAAGTTCAAGTTCCTGTGGAAAAGATAGAAGAGCAAAATAGATTTATTGAAGCAATAGGAGAAAAAAATAATAGATATTTTGCTATAAATAAAAGAAAACCTAAATATATGATCCAAACTTTTGGATGTCAAATGAATGAACACGACTCAGAAAATTTAGCAGGAATGTTAGAGGCTATGGGTTACGAAGCTACTTTAATGACTTCTGATTGTGATTTAATAATATATAACACTTGTGCAGTAAGAGAAAACGCTGAACTTAAAGTTTATGGTAACTTAGGTCACTTAAAATTAGCTAAAAGAAAAAATCCTGATTTAAAAATTGCTGTATGTGGATGTATGATGCAACAACCTCATGTTGTAAAAGAAATAAAAACTAAATATAAACATGTAGATTTAGTTTTTGGTACACACAACTTATATAAATTTCCTGAACTATTAACTCAGACTATGGATAGTCAAACTACACTAGTAGATGTTTGGGATGTAGATGGAGAAGTGGTTGAAGGACTTAGAAGTAGTAGAAAATTTGAGCTTAAAGCCTTTGTAAACATAATGTATGGATGTAATAACTTCTGTACTTATTGTATAGTGCCATACACTAGAGGAAGAGAAAGATCTAGAACCCCAGAAGACATAATAAATGAAATAAAAGAATTGGCAGCAAATGGGACTAAAGAAATAACACTACTTGGTCAAAATGTTGACTCTTATGGAAAAACTTTAGAAGAGCCTATAACATTTGCACAGTTACTTAGAATGACAAATGAAATAGAAGGATTAGAAAGAATAAGATTTATGACTTCTCATCCAAAGGACATATCTGATGAAGTTATATATGCCATGAGAGATTGTGATAAAGTATGTGAATTCTTACATTTACCAGTACAATGTGGTAGTACAGGTCTTCTTAAAAAGATGAACAGACACTACACTAAAGAAGACTATTTAAGAATAATAGAAAAAGCTAAAAGTGAAATACCAGGAATTGCTTTTTCTACTGATTTAATGATAGGATTCCCAGGAGAAACTGAAGAAGATTTATTAGATACTATAGATGTGGTTGAAAAGGTTAAATACGACAATGTATTCACATTTATATACTCTAAAAGAGAAGGTACTCCAGCAGCTAAAATGGAAGATCAAATTCCAGAAGACGTAAAACATGAAAGATTTAATAAAGTTTTAGCTAAAGTAAATGAAATACTAGTAGGTCTTAACAAAGAATATGTAGGCAAAACAGTTGAAGTTTTAATAGAAGGAAAAAGTAAAACTGATGATAGTAAATTTACAGGAAGAACTAGACAAAATAAATTAGTAAATTTCACAGTTAAAAATCCAGAAGAAAACTTAGTTGGAAAGTTGATGAACGTAAAAATAAGTTCAGCCACAACATTTTCATTAGTTGGGGAAGAAGCTTAATATAAAAAGGTGCAAAATTTAATAATTTTGCACCTTTTTATATTAAGCTTCTTTTAATTATAATTTTTAGGATGATTTTAATTTATAGTTAGATAATATTCAAGTCACAAATGCTTGCTCACTTGATCCAGATGGTAAAAATATAATATATATCAAAAGGTTTTATGAAAAAATTGCACCAGCTAGTACTGTAAAAACCATTATGGCTCTCACCATGTTAGACTATTGTAACATCAATAAAAAAGTGAATCTAGATGATTAGGTTAAATTTGTATTTAGTGATGACTTAAGGTCTGACTCAAAAGATGATATGTAGTAACTATAAAGGAATTACTAGAGGGTCTATTACTACCTTCGGCAATAATGCAGCCTACGTCTTGGTAAAATAAACAAATAAAAAAATATCTGCTAGTTAATTACCAATTGAAGAAAACATATCAAATTTCATACTAATAAGAAGGCAGTTCTAATTGGAGTTAAAAATTCAAATTTTATTAGACGGGGTTAAATTAAAGGATAAATATTCGGATGGTAATAAAGTTAGATATGAAAATGCAAATGAGCTAATAAATCCCTATAGTGAGTATTGCTATTTTAAGGTTTAAGGTTTAAAAGCAGAAAGTCCATTAGATGCTGGAACAAGTATATTTTCTGCTACAGTGATGAATGATAAAACTTATATTTGTGTTGTTATAAGATTAATAAATAAAGGAAGATGGTTAGATAGTTTATGTCTATATCAAATTATAAAATAAGGCCCACAATATAGTTATGAGGCCTTATTTGTTTTTTATAAAGTTTAAAAAATTTTCTAAAATCCTAGCAGTTATACCCCAAATAACATAATCCTTATATTCATAAAACCAAACAGGATATTCACCTATGGCAAACTCATATTTTTCTTTATTTGGTATTTTTTCATAAGGAAAATTTTCATTTGGAACTACTTTTACATCATTTGTATAAATATTTGCATCGTAATTTATTAAGTAATCAAGGGGAACTAAAAATATATGATCCACTTCATCTTTATTAATATCTAAGTTTTTTATGTCTTTAATTTCACCTAAATAAGGATGAATAATTAAATTTGCATGTGATACATAAATATCTAAAGGAGATATGATATTAATGTTATCTTCAGTTGTTCCTATCTCTTCACAAGTTTCTCTTATACAAGCCTCTTTTGGAGTTTCATTTTTTTCAATTCTTCCTCCAGGGAAGGAAATTTCCCCAGGCTGACGCCTCATTTTTCTTGATCTTAGTTCAAACAAAATAGAGTATTTTCCATTTTCTTTTACTAAAGGTATTAATACAGAAGCACGATTCATATTTTTATAGCCATTTATATAGGGCTGATAATTATTAAATTTGTCAATTATGTCTTTCAAAATAAAGCCTCCTAAAATTAAACATATTATTAATATAATACTATAATAACATTATAGAGTTAAAGATATTAAAAAAATTTATGTTATACTAAAATAATAATGATGAGCTAATGGGGGGATTTGATGGATAAAATTAATAACATACTAGAAGAAATAAAACTTCCTGAAGTTATAAAAGTAAAACAAATATTTAATAAAACAAGTATAAATAACGTGGAAGAAGAAATAAAAAGATTATTAAGTGAAGGAAACTTTAAAAACAAAATTAAAAAGGGAAAAACTGTAGCTATAACTGGGGGAAGTAGAGGAATTAGTAATTATAAAATTATAATGAAAACCATAGTTGATTTTGTAAAAGACCAAGGTGGCATTCCATTTATTGTTCCAGCAATGGGGAGTCATGGTGGAGGCGATGCAAAAGGACAAAAGTATATTCTTGAAAAACTAGGAATTACGCAGGAAAATATGGGATGTGAAATAAAGTCTTCCATGGAAGTTGTGGAAATAGGAAAAACAATCAAAGGCTTACCTGTTTATATAGATAAAAATGCTTTTGATGCCCATGGTATAATACTTGTTAACAGAATAAAAGCACATACTTCCTTTAGAGGGGAATATGAAAGCGGCCTTGTTAAAATGCTTGCAATAGGACTAGGAAAAAGAAAAGGAGCAGATATTACTCATTCCTTAAGATTTGAAAAAATGGCTGAAAATATTTTAGAGTCAGCTAAAGTATCACTATCTAAGCTAAATATATTATTTGGAGTTAGCACAGTAGAAGATGCCTATGACCATGTAGCTAATATAAATATATTAAATAAGGATGAAATTCTTACAAAAGAACCATTATTATTAGAAAAATCAAAAGATCTAATGGGAAAATTATATTTGGATAATATAGACGTGTTAATAGTAAAAGAAATTGGTAAAAATATAAGTGGTACAGGTATGGATACAAATATTATAGGAAGATATCATACTAAAGCTGCATCAGGAGGTCCAAATATAACAAAAATAGGTGTGCTAAGTTTAAATAGTAGTTCAAATGGAAATGCCAATGGAATGGGTTTGGCAGATTTTATAAGCAAAAAATTTTACAAGAATATTGAGTTTGAAAGTACATATTTAAATGCCATAACTTCTACAGAACCAAATAGTATTAAGCTTCCTATGGTTTTAGAAAATGATAAATATGTATTTAAAGCTTGCGCTAAAACCTGCGGTATTTTAAATTACAAAAATATTAAGTTAGTTATAATAGAGAATACTAAAAATTTAAATGAAATTTATATGAGCCAAGAGGCTTATGAAAGCATAAGTGAACAAAAAATGGTTGAAACTGAAGGAAGTTATTTTGAAATAAATTTTGATGAGAATGGTAATTTTATCATATAAAATGTTAAAAGAATATTAAAATATTAAATTATTGTAAAGTCTGTTAAGATGCTGTTAATTTGGGAAATATTAATCCGTGATGTAATATAATAAAATAAAAAGGAGTGGATAGTATGACTACTACGGCTTGGATATTTATGGCAACAGTATTTGTTATAATCGCAGGAGCAGCAGGTGTATCTCTTAATAAAATTTTAAAGAGTAACAAATAAGGTCTAATATTAACTTCATTACATCGTAGATCAAATGATATTCTAAGATTAATAATATTCATATTCAAATAGCTATTTATTTATAAAAAATAAATAGCTATTTATTTTTGTTAATATATTTACAAATTATCTTCTATTTCTAAAAATTTTTAGATCCAACTAAAATGGCAATAACTATATATATTTTTTCAAAACTTCCATAAAAATTTATAATAAATTATATGTTTTTATAGATAACATATAAATTGTGTTATATGATATAATAACAAAAGATGAGGAGGTAGAAATATGGAGATTGACAGAAATAAACTTACTCCTATGATGAGACAATATTTTGAATGTAAGGATAAATATCCTGATTGTATATTATTTTTCAGATTAGGGGATTTTTACGAAATGTTCTTTGAAGATGCTATCGTGGCATCAAAAGTACTAGAAATAGCATTAACAGGAAAATCTTGCGGTTTAGAAGAGAGAGCACCTATGTGTGGCATTCCCTTTCATGCTGCCGCTTCATATATATCAAAGTTAGTAGAAGCAGGATATAAAGTTGCAATTGGAGAGCAAATGGAAGATCCTCAAAGCGTAAAAGGTATAGTAAAAAGAGAAGTAATTCAAGTGGTTACACCAGGGACTGTGTTAGAAGGAAGTTTACTTGAAAACAAGAAGAATAACTACCTTATGTCTTTATATAAAGTAAATGATAAAATAGGACTTTCTTATGTGGATATAAGTACGGGAGAAACAAATGCAACTTGTATAGCAAAGGATAAAGTTATTGAAGAAATAGCAAAGGTTAGTCCTTCGGAAATAATATTAAATGATTTAAGCTTCAAAAATAATTTAAAAAATATTGCTATAATGGGTAATATTTATATAAATGAAAATTTTGATGAAAATTATTTAAATACAAATATATTAAGTGAATACTTCAGTGAAGATTATCTGAAAACTTTAAGGTTTGATAATGAGAATTTAATAAAAACTAGCTTATGCATACTACTTAATTATATATATAATACTCAAAAACAAATAACATCAAATATAAATGTAATAAATATATATAATCCTATGGAATATATGGTTCTTGATATGTTTACTAGAATAAATCTTGAGTTAACTCAAACAATTAGAGGTTCTAAGAAAAAAGGATCACTACTACATGTATTAGATAAAACGTCAACTGCCATGGGAGGTAGACTTCTTAGAAAGTATGTGGAGGAACCTTTAGTTAATAAAAATAAAATAGATGAAAGACTAGATGTTATTGAGGAAATAAAAGAAGATTTTTCATTAAGAGAAGACTTAATAGATATTTTAAAAAATGTCTACGACATAGAAAGAATTTGTGGAAAAATTGCCTTTGAAAAAGTAACCCCAAAAGAAATGATTAACTTAAAGAATTCCATAGAAAAGCTTCCGCTTTTAAGAGATAGAATAAACTCTTGTGATGGAGATACTATAAAAAAATATATATATAATATGGAAGACTTAAAAGACATTTATGAATTAATACATGAAGCTATCATAGAAGAACCTAGTATTACTATTAAGGACGGAAATATAATAAAATCCTCTTACAACGAAGAATTAAAGGAACTTAGAGATATTTCAAAAAATGGAGCTTTCATGATAAAAGATATAGAAAATCGTGAGAGAGAAAAAACAGGAGTTAAATCTCTTAAAATAGGATTTAATAAAGTTTTTGGTTACTATATAGAAATAACTAAAGTAAATCTTGCAAATTTAGATTTAGAAGGTAGATATATAAGAAAACAAACTTTAAGTAATGCAGAAAGATTTATAACTGAAGAATTAAAAGAAATAGAAGATAAAATCTTACATGCTGAGGAAAAAATAAAAGCATTAGAATATGAGATTTTTGTAAAAATTAGACAAACTATTTATAGCAACATTGATAGAATTCAAAATGTGGCTAAAATCATAGGTAATATAGATGTATTTACTTCATTTGCCACAGTGGCTCATATTAATAATTATGTTAAACCAAACATTAATAATGATAATAAACTGGATATAAAAAATGGACGTCATCCAGTTATTGAAAACATAGTTGGAGAAGAAAACTTTGTTCCAAATGATACTTATTTAAATAGTAACGAAAATATTATAAATATAATTACAGGACCTAATATGTCTGGTAAATCTACATATATGAGACAAACAGCCATAATCTGTTTAATGGCACATATGGGTTCATTTGTACCGGCTGATTACGCTAATATTCCAATTTGCGATAGGATATTTACTAGAGTAGGTGCCAGCGATGACTTATCACAAGGCCAATCGACATTTATGGTGGAAATGAGCGAAGTTTCCCATATATTAAAAAATGCCACAGACAAAAGTTTAGTTATACTAGATGAAATAGGTAGGGGTACATCAACTTATGATGGTATAAGTTTAGCTTGGTCCATAGTTGAATATATAGAAAAATATATTAAATGTAAGACTTTGTTTGCAACTCATTATCATGAACTAACTGAATTAGAAAATGAATTTGATGAAGTAAAAAACTACTCTATTGCTGTTAAAGACGATGGAGAAAATATAATATTCCTTAGAAAAATCATAGATCAGGCAGCCGATAAAAGTTATGGTATTTACGTTGCTAAACTTGCTAAGCTTCCAGATGAAGTTATTAATAGATCATCAGAAATTTTAAAGGATTTAGAAAAAAATCATATATACAACGGCTACGCCATAAATGGAGGAGCTAATAAGGAAGATGCTAATTTAGACACAAGGAACGAATGTTCGGGTGGCGGAAATTCAGCACCAAACTTAGAATTAGAACTAAAAAAACTTGAAGATAGCAATTTAAAAAATGAAAATGAGCATTTGAAATTAGAAAAAGAAAACTTAAATAAGACTTATAAAAAGCTAAAAAAAGATTATGAAAAGTTAAATAATGAATATGAAAGACTACAAAGAGAAAACATGGATAATGTAGTAAATAAAGAAGTAGCTGTAAGTGTGGACCAAATATCTTTTGATGTAGTTAAAGATGATGATATATCAGAGGAAATAAAAAATCTAGACATATTAAGTATGACACCACTAGATGCCATGAACGCACTTTTCAATCTTCAAAAGAAAGTAAAAAAGTAGCGCTCAAGCAGTGGCTTAAAGAAATAGGACACAGAAAAACAAATTCTTTGGAGGGATATTATGTCAAAGAAAATAAATATATTAGATGATATAACCATAAATAAAATAGCAGCAGGAGAAGTAGTCGAAAGACCTTCTTCTGTTACTAAAGAATTAATAGAAAACTCCATAGATGCTAATTCTACACAAATAGTTATAGATATAACTGATGGAGGAAAAAAACAAATAAGGATAACAGATAATGGTAGCGGAATTTTATCCAGTGAAGTAGACAAATCATTTTTAAGACACGCTACCAGTAAAATAAAAGAAATAGATGACTTATACGACTTATATTCTTTAGGTTTTAGAGGTGAAGCTTTAGCTTCCATAGCTTCAGTGTCTCGCTTGGAAATGATTACAAAAACCAAGGAAGAACCCATTGGAACAAAAGTTATTTTAGAAGGTGGAAAAGAAATTTTAAAAGAGCCTGTGGGAACAAAAAATGGAACGACTATTATTATAAAAGATTTATTCTTTAATACTCCTGTTAGACAGAAGTTCTTAAAATCTACACATGCAGAAACTATAAATATAAGTGATTTAATTAATAAGCTCGCCATAGGAAATACACATATACAATTTAAATATATAAACAATGGAAAGTTAATGCTAAATACTCCAGGAGATGGAAAGCTTCTTTCTGTTATTAGAAGTATCTATGGTAAAGAGATAGTTGAAAATTTAATTGAAATTGATGAAAAAGGTGAATGTTGCAGTCTTTCAGGATATATAGGAAATAATAATATTTATCGTTCAAATAAAAACTTGCAACATATTTACATAAATAATAGATTTGTAAAAAGTAAAATAATATTAGATGCTATAAATGAATCATACAAAAGCATTATACCCATAAATAAACATGGCGTATGTTTTTTAAATATTAATATTCATCCTACAAAAATAGATGTTAATATTCATCCTACAAAAATGGAAATTAAGTTTGAAAATGACAAAGATTTATATATAGAAATTAGAGATTTATTAAAAAGAAAGTTATTAAATACTGCTTTAATTGGTAAATATGAAAGCTATGATAGAAAACCTATTATAAGTGAAGGTAAAGACGACTATTTAGCAAAAAAAGAAGAAACTTCAAATACTGTAATTTCAAATAAAATAAATAAAACTACACCAATAGAAATACTAGATGATAACAATAAATTTATGTCTTTTGAAGAGGCTTTGAGTAAAGAAAATAATAAAAAGGATCATAAGGAAAGTTTAAATAGTGTTGATAAAGAAGAGATTAAGCTTCAACCTTTAGAAAGTAAAAAAGGCGAATATTTTATAGATGGTAATATCGATCTTAGTAAGTCATTTACTTTTGATGAACTAGAATATTTGAGTAATGTGGATAATAAAAGTAATGATGTTGAAATAATTAAGGAAGAAAATCCTATAAAAAATGAAAATAGATTTTCCATTACGGATTTTAGGGTTGTAGGAAGTATACTTAACACTTATATTGTACTTGAGAAAAATGATTCTATGTACTTATTAGACCAACATGCAGCTCACGAAAAAGTGCTTTATGAAGAATATATGAAAAAATTTAAAAACCACAAAATAGATATGCAAATGTTATTAGATCCTATAGTAGTTGAAATATCAAATGTAGATATGTTGAAGGTAGAATCAAATCTTGACTTGTTTTTAAAATTTGGTTTTGAAATTGAGCTATTTGGTAATAATCACATTATGATAAGAGGTGTACCTACTATTTTTGGGAACCCTGAAAGTGAGAAATTTATTCTTCAAATCATTGACAATATAGAGGATCTGAAAAATAGTTACGACTTAAAAGGAGATAAATTTGCCTCAATGGCATGTAGAGCAGCTATAAAAGCAAATGATAAGATTCATACTATGGAAATGAAAAAACTTTTGTCTCAAATGGAATTATGTGAAAATCCATTTACGTGTCCTCACGGTAGACCTACCATAGTTGAAATATCAAAAAAAGAAATAGAAAAAATGTTTAAAAGAATTATGTAAGAAAGGATTGTTATGAAGAAAATACCACTTATCATCTTAACGGGACCTACGGCCGTTGGTAAAACGGCTTTATCAATAGAGTTAGCAAAGGACTTAAATGCAGAGATTATATCAGCTGATTCTATGCAAATATATGAATATATGGATATAGGAAGTGCAAAAGTTACAAAAGAAGAAATGGATGGTGTAACACATTATATGATAGATGAAGTTAAACCAGATTTTCCTTTTTCTGTTTCAGAGTTTCAATATAGAGCAAATAATTATATAAAAGAAGTAGCAAATAAAGGTAAAAACGTGTTAGTAACAGGTGGCACAGGTTTATACCTTAATTCATTAATTTACAATATGGATTTTGCAAAGTCTAATAGTAATTCTAAAATAAGAGAAGAATTAGAAAAAGAACTTAAGGAAAAAGGCATAAATTATATGCATGACAAGTTAAAATTGCTAGACAGTGAAGCTGCTTTTAGAATACATAAAAACAACACGAAAAGAGTTATAAGAGCTTTAGAGGTATGTTTAGATGGGAAAAAAATGCAAGACTTCTCCAATGACTTAAGATACAATGAAGAATACTTGCCAATAATAATAGTACTAAACCGTGATAGAGAGATTCTTTACAATAGAATAAACAAAAGAGTAGATATTATGATGGAATCAGGATTAATTGAAGAAGTTAAAAAATTGCTAAGTATGGGATATGATAAGAACTTGATTTCTATGCAAGGAATAGGATATAAAGAAATAGTAAGATATCTAGAAGGTGAATACACTTTAGATGAAGCTGTAGAAATAATTAAAAGAGATTCAAGAAGGTATGCGAAAAGACAAATAACATGGTTTAAAAGATATAAAGATAGTGAGTGGTTTGACTTAGAGAAGTATGACAATATGGAATTACTTAAAGAAGATATTATGAACTTTATTGAAAATATAACTAAAAATGTATAATATTATAATATGATTGTTTATAGATAAAGAGTTAATTTAATATAATTTAGTCGGGAGGATATTGTTAATGAAAAATACTGCTTTAAATTTACAAGATTTATTTTTAAATAATGCTAGAAAAGAAAGAATACCTGTAACAATATATTTAATGAATGGTGTTCAAGTTAAAGGTTATGTAAAGGGATTTGATAGTTATATAGTATTAATAGAGGGTGAAAATAAACAACAAAACCTAATTTATAAACATGCAGTTTCTACAATAGTACCAGGCAAAAGCATAAACATACAAAACACAAACCCAAATAATACAAAGTAATTTAAATATAAAAGGTACTTATACTAACCTACAAAAATTATAGGTTAATATAAGTGCCTTTTTTAATTATTTTCCTTTAAATCTTGAACTTAAATTTTTACTATGATAAAATTTTTAAAGTGACAAATAAAAGAAAATAGGTGAAATTAAGTGCTTAAAGAGACAAGTGAATTATTAAAAGAATATTACGGATTAGATGATGAAACTTTTGATTTATCTAATGAAGTAATGGAAGATATAAACGATCAATTTGAAAAAATAAAACAAATAAGGGAATTTAACCAATATAAAGTATTAAGAGCTATGCAAAGAGCTCATTTAAGTGATAACCATTTTAACTGGACAACAGGATATGGATATAATGATATTGGTCGTGAAAAAATAGAAGAAATATTTGCAGATGTATTTAAAGCAGAAGATGCTTTGGTTAGGCCAATAATAGTAAACGGAACTCATGCTTTAAGTTTATGTATCCAAGGTATAGTTAGGCCAGGGGATGAGATATTATCAATTACAGAAAAGCCTTATGATACTCTACAAGGTGTAATAGGAATAAGAGAAGAAAAAGGATCTCTTAAAGAATTTGGTGTTACATATAAAGACGTTGACTTCTTGCCAGATGGGAATATCGACTTAGAAGGTGTTAAGAAAAAAATAAATGAAAAAACTAAATTAGTAATGATACAAAGATCAAAAGGATATTCTTGGAGAAAATCTTTATCAATTGAAGATATAAAAGAAGCTATAGAAGTGGTTAAATCAGTTAATAAAGACTTAATAGTTATGGTAGATAACTGTTATGGTGAATTTTTAGATACAAAAGAACCTACTGAAGTAGGAGCTGATATTATGGCTGGTTCTTTAATCAAAAATCCAGGTGGTGGACTAGCTTTAACAGGTGGCTACATAGCAGGTAGAAAAGATTTAGTTGAAATGATATCTTACAGATTGACTACACCAGGTATAGGAAAAGAATGTGGTTTAACATTTGGAACTACAAGAAATGTACTACAAGGATTTTTCATGGCGCCATATGTTACATCACAAGCTGTAATGGGTGCAATATACTGTGCTAGAATGTTTGAAAAATTAGGATACGATGTACTTCCAAAATATGATGATCTAAGAAGTGATATTATACAAGTTGTAAGACTTAAAAATGCAGAGGAAGTTATAGCCTTTTGTCAAGGTGTACAAGCTGCAGCTCCCGTTGATTCTTATGTAAAACCAGAACCATGGGCAATGCCAGGATATGAAGATGAAGTAATAATGGCAGCAGGCGCATTTATTCAAGGCTCATCAATAGAACTTAGTGCTGATGCCCCAATAAGACCACCATACAATGTTTATTTCCAAGGTGGGCTTACATTTGATCACTCCAAAATGGGAACATTAAAAGCAGTAGAATATATTAAAAAAATAAATAAATAGAATAATAATTTAAAAAAGTCTTAATATATAATTGTATTAAGACTTTTTTACATGTTAGGAAATTATAGTTCCATTTACGCTGTTGATATACTCTTAAATTAAGTTATATCAACTCATTTAGAAAATGTATTTTTGAGCAAAGTCGTTGCCTGAAGCAGTAGTGAAGCGAATTTTTTATATATTAAGGGATAGAGGGTGTTTAATCATATGGAAATATGTGTTTTTTTAGGAGCGGGAGCTTCTGCAGCAGAAAATTTACCTATACAAAATGAATTATTTTCTAATTATTTTAAGAACAGTCTTCCTTTGCATCCATATAGCAAAATGAATACAAATCTTAGAGAGTTTTTTAAAGAAATTTTTAATATTGACGTTTTACTTGATGATATAGATAAGGTTAACTTTCCAACGTTTGAAGAAGTGATTGGTATTTTGGATATGGCAGAACAAAGAAGAGAATCGTTTAAAAACTTTGGAACAGATACTTATAACAATAGAAGTGGCTCAATTAATATTTTACGACAATACTTAGTATTATTAACTGCAAATTCAATTAACAATGCGGCAAAATCAAGCAATAAATATCATGAATTATTATTAAATAATTTATTGGAAAAAGATCAATTGCTAAATACTACTTTTATAAGTGCAAATTATGATATTCATATAGATAATACAATTTCTAAATTGTATAATAAAGAAAAGATGCCTGCAATGCTAGATTATGGAGTAGATTTTGCTAATTTTAATTTTAAGAATAGCTCTTGGAAAAGACCTTGTGGAAAAACTATAAAATTGTATAAGATACATGGTTCGCTAAATTGGTTATACTGTCCCATATGTTCAAGTTTAACACTTACTCCATATGAAGGTGGTGTAATGAGGATTTTAAATAACCAAGATGAAGCTACTTGCTTGAATTGCAATGAGCGTACAATTCCAATAATAGTTCCACCTACATATTTTAAGAACATGTCTAATGTTTATTTAAGTAGTGTATGGAACAAAGCAGAAGCTTCATTAAGAAAAGCTGATTTGATTATCTTTTGTGGATATTCCTTTCCAGAGGCGGATATTCATATTAAATATATGTTAAAAAGAGTTCAGACTAGTAGAAATAAAAAGCCTTTAAAGATAATTGTATTTAATAATCATGAAAATAAATTAACTTCAGCATTAAAAAAAGAAGAAATGAGATATAAAAGATTTTTGGGTGAAGATATTATTTTTACTAATGATTCCTTTCAGGATTTTGCCATGAATCCTAATAAATATATAAGTCTTATAAAAAATAATGAAATGTAGTATTAAAAATATTAGGGGGAAAAGGGATGTTTGGAGTAATAGTAAATAGTTTAGCCATAGTTTTTGGAGGATTACTAGGTTTAATAATAAATAAAGGAATACCTAAGCGATTAGACAAATCTATAATGGATGGATTAGCACTTGTAGTTATATATATGGGCATTTCTGGGGCATTAAAAGGAGATAATCCATTATATGTAATAATTTCTATGACTATTGGTATAATCATAGGTGAATTAATTGATATAGACAATTTGTTGAATAAATTAGGTTCATATCTAAATGAAAAATTTTCTAAAAAAAATATATCGGATTCAAGTGAGGAGAATAAAATATCAAAAGGCTTTGTTTCTTCTAGTTTGTTATTTTGTGTAGGAGCTATGGCGGTAGTTGGTTCTATACAAAGCGGACTTTCAAATGACAATTCTGTTTTATTAGCAAAATCTGTACTAGATGGAATTTCTTCCATATTCTTTGCTGC
This sequence comes from Terrisporobacter petrolearius, assembly GCF_020748185.1. Lineage (GTDB taxonomy): Bacteria > Bacillota > Clostridia > Peptostreptococcales > Peptostreptococcaceae > Terrisporobacter > Terrisporobacter petrolearius. The sequence goes on from NZ_JAHZMO010000023.1 coordinate 17,829, forward strand.
ATCAATGGGTGTAGGAGTATTATTATCAAGTATAGCTGTTTTTTTATATGAAGGAATAATTACAATAGGAGCTTCTGGCTTATCAAATATACTAAGTACCAGTGTTATAACATATATGACCTGTGTAGGTAGTTTGTTAATTATGGCTATGGGATTAAACATGATTAAAGCATGTGATATAAAAGTTGCAAATATGCTACCAGCTATGTTTATTCCTATAATTATGGGGATTTTCAACATTATTTAGAAGAAGTTTTAGACAAATTATTTATTTGGAAGGAATATAACTCTTAAAATCAAATATTTAGTAATAAAATGAATTAATATTTGATTTTTAGGAGGGGGAACTAAATGATAACTTTTGATATAAACGGAGCAATAATAAAATTTGATGAAAAAAGAGATGAGTATAACACAATTAGAAAAAATTTTAAATTGTATGGAGATGAGTGTTCTAAACAATTTATGGATTACTGTTTGGACAGTGTAACAAATACTAGACACATAAGTGAAAAGCACTTAGAATATGGTCAAAATTTAGTTTGTGAGGTAATAAGAAAGGGTGTAGAAACTCTTGTTGGATATAATATTATAACAATTGATTTTAATTTGTTTAAAGAGTTATATTGTAATAAGTATTTAGATTTTCAAAGACTTTTTAATAACGTAACTAGAGATTTATCAAATTCTAAAAATAAAAAAAATATAAAGCTATTTGATATTAAACCAGTAATATCTAAACTTTGCGGATATCTTTATGAAGATTGTTTTAGTGTACATCTTGCTGTTTTAGATGCTCTAATAGATAATGGTGTAACAGAAGTTAATTCTTATATAGACAAAAAATCTATTAGACAATCCAATGCTCTTTTTAATAACTATAAAGATGGATTTATTAGCAAGTTAGATGGATGTAAGGTAGTACAAAAGATTATAATGTCAAATCCATATAGAAAAGAAGTTTATGAGTTTCTTATCAAAGAAGATGGTGATTTTTCAGGAGAAATAGAAAGTCTAGCAACATACTTAGGATTTGATTTAAAAGAATATAAAAGTTTTTTAATGGACATGTACATAAAAGAATTGATGGATGTAGGTGTGGTTGATATTGACACTGCAAAAGAAAAAGTTAAAAAGTATGCAAAATATATAGGCTGTAAAGATGATAGTATATTTATAACTAGAATTGATGCTATATATACTTTTGAAAATGCATAGAAAAAAGCTTCTACTTATTAAGTAGAAGCTTTTTGTATATTTAAAAAATTCAAAAAACTTTTGTAAATTAGGTTAATATTTTATTTAGTTAATTTATTTAATAAATACATATGCAAGATAGTTTTATTGTTAAAATTAATAATATTTACTTTGATTAATATGCTACTTATACTGACGTATATAATTATTTATAATAATTACTAAAAGTGAGAATTTTATTTAATAAAATAATATTTAAAGTAAAAATGATTAATATACAAATAAAATAAAAGTAAATATAGTATTATTGTTTATTTTTATTAAATTTCCCTATAAAGTAGTAATATTATTGATTAAAATAATTAATTACTAAATAGAATAATATTGTTAATTCTTATTATAAAATATGCGTTAATTAAACTATTATTTTTACAAAAAATTCTGATAATAAAGCATAATAAAAAAATACTTGAAGAAAAGATATAAAAACCTAAAAAACGGTTAAATAAATAACAAAATTACAAGTTTTATGTTTGCTATAATTTCCTTTTTTTGCTAATATTATTATTAGTAGTACATATACCTAATAAAGATACAATTTTTAAATAGGGGGTAAATTAAATGAGTGAAAAATGCTGTTGCGGGACTGATAAATGTCAAGACTTCAAAGAGCTTGATCCCGTATTAGACAAATATGCCAAAGTACCTGGAAGTTTGATAACTATTTTACAAAAAACTCAAGATATCTATGGATATATTTCAATTGATGCCATGAATTATATTTCAGAGGCGACAGGTATAAAAACTGCCAAAATATATGGTGTTGCCACATTCTATGCGCAATTTAGATTGCAACCAATAGGAAAGTATTTAATAATGTTATGTCAAGGAACTGCATGCCATGTAAATGGATCTGAAATGATTGAAGAAGCTGTTTGTGAATTTTTAAATATTCAAGACGGCCAAACGACAGAAGATGGATTATTTACTTTAAATAATGTTGCATGTTTAGGATGTTGTTCATTAGCACCTGTTATGATGGTTAAAAGTGCAGATGGTGATGAAACTTATGGAAACTTAACTAAAGATTCTGTTAAAGAAATATTAACAGAAATTAGAGAAAGATCATAGGGGGGTGAATAGTAATGAAAGTTATAATCGGTCAAGGTAGTTGCGGTGTTGCAACTGGAGCAAAAAAGACAGCAGCAGAATTTGAGAGACTTATAAAAGAAAAAAACCTAGATGTTAAGGTTGATATTACTGGTTGTGTAGGTACTTGTTATCTAGAGCCAATTGTAGATGTATATGACGATGATGAAGTAATGACAAGATATGTAAAGGTAAAACCAGAATGCGTTTTAGAAATAATAGAAAAACATATTGTTAATGGGGAAATAGCTACTGATTTAGCAATATCAGATGAGGATAAATTATTTATAGAAAAACAACAAAGAGTTGTACTTAGAAACTGTGGTTTAATAAATCCTGAAAAAATAGAAGAATACGTTGCAGTAGGTGGATATGAAGCTACTAAAAAAGTAGTAACTTCAATGACACAAGAAGATGTAATAGAAGAAATAAAAGTTTCAGGACTTAGAGGTAGAGGCGGAGCAGGATTCCCTACTTGGTTTAAGTGGAATGCAGCCTTACAAAATAAAGCAGATCAAAAATACATAGTGTGTAATGCAGACGAAGGTGACCCAGGTGCATTTATGGATAGATCTGTTCTAGAAGGTGACCCTCATTCACTTATAGAAGGTATGATAATTGGTGGATATGCAATGGGGGCTACTGAAGGTGTTATATATGTTAGAGCTGAGTACCCTCTTGCTATACATAGACTTGAAATAGCTATGGCACAAGCTAGAGAAAAAGGTTTTCTTGGCAAAAACATATTTGGATCAGGATTTGATTTTGATTTAAGAATAAAAGCAGGTGCTGGAGCATTCGTTTGTGGTGAAGAGACTGCACTTATAGCTTCTCTTGAAGGTGAGAGAGGTATGCCAAGACTTAAGCCACCATTCCCAGCACAAAAAGGATATTGGCAAAAACCTACAAATATAAATAACGTTGAAACTTATGCTAACGTTGCCTGGATAATAGTAAATGGTGGAGTTGCATTTGGTTCAATGGGAACTGAAAAGAGCAAGGGGACAAAAGTATTTGCTCTTGCTGGTAAAATTAAAAAAGGTGGACTAGTTGAAGTGCCTATGGGTCTTCCACTAAAAGATGTTATATTTGGAATAGGTGGAGGAATTAAAAAAGATAAAGCATTTAAGGCAGTTCAAATGGGTGGACCATCTGGTGGATGTATACCATCTGCTTTAATAGAAACTCCTGTTGATTATGAAAATATTAATAAAACTGGGGCTATAGTTGGTTCTGGTGGTATGATTGTAATGGACGAAACTACATGTATGGTTGACATGGCAAGATATTTCCTTGATTTTACTAGAAAAGAATCTTGCGGTAAATGTAACTACTGTAGAGTTGGTACTAAGAGAATGCTTGAAATATTAGAGAGAATCACTAAAGGTAAAGGTAAGGATGGAGATATAGAGCTTCTTGAAGAATTGGCAGTAAAAATAAAAGATGGTTCTATGTGTGGTCTAGGTCAAACTGCTCCTAACCCAGTTCTTACAACTATTAAATATTTTAGAAATGAGTATGAAGATCATATTTACAATAAAAAATGTACAGCTAAATCATGTAAAGCTTTAATTACATTTAATATAACTGAAGATTGTAAAGGATGTAGGGCTTGTGCTAAAAAATGTCCAGTTGAAGCTATATCAGGTGAAAAGAAAGAAATGCATGTAATAGATCACGATAAATGTATAAAATGTGGTAAGTGCGAAGAAACTTGTAAATTCGGCGCAATAGTTAGAGACTAGGGGAGGAGGATGATAATATGAATAAATTCAGATTAAATATAGACGGAAAAGAAGTATTTGGATTACCAGGTCAAACAATTCTTGAAGTTGCAAGAGAAAATGATGTTTTCATTCCTACTCTATGCTACGATGAAAGAACTAAAATATATGGTTCATGTGGTTTATGTGTAGTTGAAATAGAAGGAATGCCAAAAATGGTAAAGGCTTGTGCTACTGAAATATCACCTAATATGATAATAAAAACTAACACAAGCAGAGTTATAGAATCAAGAAAAACAAATTTAGAGTTATTACTATCTAATCACGTGGGAGATTGTAGACCTCCATGTGCTCTAGCATGTCCTGCAGGCACTGATTGCCAAGGATACGTGGGTTTAATAGCAAATGGAGAATATGACGCAGCTATTGAATTAATAAAAAATAAGATTCCACTACCAGCAGCTATTGGTAGAGTATGTCCTCATCCATGTGAAGAAAACTGTAGAAGAAAACTTGTGGAAGAACCAGTGTCTATAGCTTGGTTAAAAAGATTTGCTGCTGATAAAGATTTAGAAAGTGAAAATCCATTTATACCAGAAATAGCAGAAGAAACTGGTAAGAATGTTGCCATCATAGGTGGTGGACCAATGGGGCTATCTGCTGCATATTTCTTAAGACAAATGGGTCATAGTGTAACTATAATTGAATCAATGCCTAAACTTGGTGGTATGCTTCGTTATGGTATACCAGAGTACAGACTTCCAAAGGCTGTACTAGATGAAGAAATAGCATTAATAGAAAGTATGGGTGTTAAAATGATACCTAATACTAAAGTTGGTGTTGATATACCATTTGAAACTATAAAAGCAGATTATGACGCTGTACTTCTTGGAATAGGTGCTTGGGTATCTACTGGTGTTAGATGCAAAGGTGAAGATAGTGAAGGTGTTATAGGTGGTATAGATTTCCTTAGAAAAGTTGTTAGAAATGAAGAAATAAAACTTGGTGAAAATGTAGCTATAGTTGGTGGTGGTAATACTGCAATGGATGCTTGTAGAACTGCTGTAAGACTAGGAGCTAAAAAAGTTTATAATATATATAGAAGAACTAAAAATGAAATGCCAGCTGACATGGTAGAAATAGTTGAAGCTGAGGAAGAAGGAGTAATCTTCAAAAACTTAACTAATCCTATAGAAGTTATTGCAGACGAGAATGGAAAAGTTAAACAAGTAGTACTTCAAGTTATGGAGTTAGGTGAAGCTGATGCATCAGGCAGAAGAAAACCAGTGCCAGTAGAAGGAAAAACTGAAACTATAGATATAGATACTATGATACTAGCTATAGGTCAAGCAGTAGATGCTTCTAAATTTGAAGGTATGGATAAGACTAGAAAAAATGCTATAGCTTATGATAAAGATACATTTATGACGTCACAGGAAGGTGTATTTGCTGGTGGTGACTGTGGTAATGATAAGATATCAATAGCTGTAGAAGCCATAGCAGATGCGAAAAAAGTATCAGAATCTATAGATGCTTATTTAAACGGAGAAGTATTAAAATATGAGAAACCATTTGTTGTTGAAAGATTTGATATAACTGAAAAAACATTTGAAGATAGGGAAAGAATGTGTAGACCAGTTATGGATCAATTAGAAGCTGAAGAGCGAAAAGATAACTTTACTGAAGTAGTATTTGGATATGACGAAGAACAAGCAGTAAAAGATGCTTCTAGATGTTTAGAGTGTGGTTGTCATGATTACTTCGAATGTAAGTTAATAGATTACGCTAATGAATATGATGTTCATCCAGAAAGATTAGCTGGAGATAAAAATGTAATAGAATTTGAAGATGATCATCCATTTATCGTAAGAGACCCTAACAAATGTATACTTTGCGGACTTTGTGTAAGAGTTTGTGATGAAGTTATGGGTGTTGGAGCTCTAGGACTTGTTGATAGAGGATTTGATACTGTTGTTAAACCATCACTTGAAAAACCTTTAGCTGAGTCTGGGTGTATGTCTTGTGGTCAGTGTGTAAGTGTTTGTCCAACAGGAGCACTTCAAGAAAGACAAAGTGTGGTAAAAGAAGTTCCTCTTGCAACAGATGTTACTGATACAACATGTTCATTCTGTTCAGTAGGATGTTCTCTACATTTAGAATCATATGGAGACATGCTAATTAAATCTAATCCAGATAAAAATGGTCCTGTAAATAGAGGCCTTCTATGTGGTAAGGGTAAATGGGGATTTGATTGTTCAGTATTAGAAGGAAAATTAGCTAATCCACTTATAAAATGTGAAGATGGATTTAGAGAAGCTGATTATCATGAAGCACTAGTACTTACTGCTAAGAAAGCGGAGAGTATAGCAGCTAAATATGGTAAAGATGCTGTTGCAGTTGCCATATCAGATAGATTTACAAATGAAGAAGCCTATGTAATGAAAAAATTAGCAGACACTATGGGAGCGAAAACGCTTTGCTTCAATAATGTTGAAAGCGGATTAGAAAAAGTATTAGGATTAGATGCTTCACCTAATACAATGGATGAATTATTAGCTACAAATGTAATAGTTACTTTCGGATTTGTAATGGAAAATAATCCAGTTATTCAACTTAAGTTAAAACAAGCAGCTGAGCAAGGAGCAAAAGTATATGTTATAAATCCTAAAGGATATGAAGTAAATAACTTTGATTTTGCTACAAAAGTTGTATATGTAGAAAATGATTTAAGTGTTGTTAAAGAAATGGCCAAGGCATTAATAGAAATGGGTAAAGTTTCTTCAATGGATAACTTTGAACAATTCAAAGCTTCACTAGAGAATATTTCTGTAAGTGATGAAATAAAAGAAATAGCAAATGCTTATGCTACAGCTAAAAAAGCAATGCTTGTATTCCAACAAAATGTAGTTTCAGTTGAAGTTGCTACTATGATAGGAAATATTGCCCTACTTTCAGGACATATAGGATCACCTAGAGATGGTGTACTTCAAATAAAAGCTAAAAACAATTCTCAAGGATTGATTGATATGGGAATAAAAGCTGGAGCAGAGGCTATGGAAGGTGTTAAAGGACTTCTATGCTTTGGAGAAAATCCTCATGTTAATTTATCTAATTTAGAATTCTTAATGGTTTTAGATACTCATATGACTGAAACTTGTGATATAGCTGATGTTATTATACCAGGTACTGGTTTTGCGTCAGTAAATGGAACATTTACTAACACAGAAAGAAGAATACAAAACGTAAATGCAGCAATAGATGAAAATGTATTATCTAATTATGAAGTTGCAGCTGAAATAGCTCATGTATACGAAGTAGACTTTAACTATAGAGATACTGCTGATATAAGTGTTGAAATGGAAGATGTTTTACCAAAATATAAATACGCAAAACTTGGGGAAATATACGGAAATGTATTATCGCCAGTTGATGCTAAATTTGTAGTGGTAGATGATGGTGAATTTGTAAATGTTCATAATTGTACAGATAATTTAATGAATGTTATAAATGAAAGATTACCTAAACAAGTAAAATAATATGGCGTATTCTATATAAATAATGGAGCCACCCTTTAATAGGGTGGCTCTTGTATTATAGAAATTAAATTGGATTATTTTACATTTTTAATAGATTTTTCAGCATAAGTTGTAGTTACTACTGAATCATATGGTACTTTCTCGTTTAATTCTCCACCTTCGATCATAACATCCATTAATCTGTTTAAGCTGTCTGCCTTTAGAAGAGGATCAGATGACCATGCATCAATTTCTTTATACTTTTGTGCTACAACTATTAGATCTTCTAAAGAAGTGTCTTCAAAGAATGGTTGCATAGCTTTAGCTACTTCTTCATCAGAAGCTTGTTGGACCCATTTTTGACCTTTATATAGGGCATTAGTAAATCTTTGTATTAAGTCTGAATTCTTATCCATATAGGATTTAGTAGCACTGTAACAAGTAAAAGGTATTTCACCAGCATCTTTGCCAACAGATGCTACAATATATCCTGCACCTTCTTTTACTAGCTGAGTTGCTGTAGGTTCAAATGCAGTGGTATAATCAGCTTCACCAGCAGCAAATGCTCCTGCCATTACGCCAAACTGAATATCTGTTCTAACATTAACTTGGTCTTTTGATGTTTTTTCGCCAATAGTTAAACCTTCATTTTTTAACAAATATTCCAATGTCATTAAAGGAACTCCACCAGCTCTTCCACCTAGAATTTCTTTTCCTGCTAAATCTTTATAAGTAAAATTATCATTTTTTTCTCTAGACACTATGAAACTTCCGTCTCTCTTTGTTAATTGCGCAAAGTTAATAGCATAATCATCGCTACTTTGTTTATACACGTATATAGAAGCTTCAGGACCCATAAGACCAATATCAGCTTCTCCAGAAATTAAAGCTGCCATAGTTTTGTCAGCACCTTGTGCATCTATTAAATCTATTTCAATTCCTTCTTCTTCAAAAAATCCTTGTGTAATTGCTGCGTATTGAGGTGCATAGAAAACAGAGTGTGTTACTTCTGCTACAGTAACCTTATCTAACTTTTTATCCTTTGTAGATTGGTTATTTGAAGCACAGCCAGTAAGACAGCACGCGCCTAAAGAAAGAGCACTTGCCAGAGCAATAATCTTTTTATGCATATATATATCCCCCTATAAATTAACGATAATATATTATATTTAATAGGTGATCTTTATGTTACAAAAAAGAGAACATATATTATATATGTTCTCTAAAAATTTAATTATTTAGTTCTATTTTATTTTTTTCACTTAAATATTTATTGTTTTCCATTGGTATATCATCAAAAATAAATTGTTTTAAAACTACTACTGAATTTTTATCATATAACCAAACCCAGCCAGCATTTTTGTATTTTCCACCTTTAGAGTGTACTTCATCTATAATAGGGAATTGTCCCTGTTTAATTGTACTATCTTTAGATAAAATATTATAAGCTGATGTTCCAAGATTTAATAATTCAATAGATCCCATATTAGTACTTACACAAGGAAGTAAAGATTTTATTAATTTTGGATATTCAGATAAAGAAAGACTTTTTAATTTTGATGCTACCCCCATAATAACTTTTCTTTGTCTGCCATCTCTGTAAATGGCACTGTCTATATCTCTAATTCTACAATAAGATATAGCTTGATAACCAGTTAATGTTTGTACACCAGAACCTGAAATTAATTTCATTTCACCCTTATCAGGATTGTTATAAGATTCATATGTGGAAGGTATTAATTTATTTACAGCCTTCATTTCTTTTTTAGAAATATCTACTTCCACTCCTCCAAGTTTTGTTATTACATCCATCAACCCTTCAAAGTCAATTTGGATAAATTTATCAATCTCTATTCCAAATTCATTTTTTATGGTTTTAAACAATAACTGTTCTTTACCCCAAAAGTATGATGCATTAAGCTTGCCCATACCTTCTCCAGGTATTTCAACATATGTATCACGGGCTAAAGAAGTTAACTTTACACTTTTATGTGTATTATCAATAGTAAGTATCATCATGCAGTCAGATCTATAGGCGCTTTCATTTTCTCTACCATCAGTTCCCAGTAATAATATGTTGGTAACTCCATCGACTTGTTCATTAGTATCTATATTATTTATTTTGTAATAAAGAAACCCAAAAACAGCCATGGGCAATAATAAAAGTACTAAAACTAAAGCTATGACAATTTTTTTCCCACGAGACATATTTACACTCCTTTTAAATATTCAAAGTTTCAAATAGAATTTGAATATAAAATTTTAATAATTTAAAGAGATGTTATCATTGTTAAGTAAATATTCATTATCTTTCATGTCTATGTTTTTGTATATAAAATCTCTTAATACACATGTGGAATTAGTATCATATACCCATACCCAACCTGATTTGCCATATATTCCACCTTTTGAATGTATTTCATCTGTAATAGGGAATTCCCCTTCTCTTAAAGTTTCTTTAAGTGATTTTCCAGTTAAAATATTGTGTCCTGTAAGTGCAAGACTAGTAATGTCGTTAGATGTTAAATTTGTTTTAATATATGGTGTTAGAGCATCTATTAGTTGTGGATATTTTGTAAAAGATACATCTTGGTATTTTTTCATAATGGCATTAATAACTTTTCTTTGTCTACCATCTCTAAGTATAGCACTATCGGCTTTTCTAATACGGCTGTAAGATAAAGCTTGATAACCATTTAATGTTTGTTTACCTGATGATTCTATTAGTTTCATTTCTCCCTTATTAGGATTTTCACAGAACTTATAGCACTCAGGAATAAATTTATTAATTTCCTTTATTTCTGACTCTTTAACATCTAATTCTACTCCATCTAGAGCATAAATAATGTCCATTAAAGAAGTAAAGTCCACAATTACATATTTATCTAGACCTATACCAAATTCATTTTCAATTGTTTCAAACAAAAGATTTTCTTTTCCCCAAAAATATGCAGCATTCAATTTACCTTTATCTCTACCTGGTATATTGACATAAGTATCTCTTGCTAAAGAAGTAAGTTTAATATTTTTATTGTTATTATCAAGAGTAAGAATAATCATAGAATCTGTTCTAAAAGCAGTTTCATCTTTTCTACCATCTGTTCCAAGTAATAAAATATTAGTTATACCATCAACTTCTTTAATTTTAGATTTGTAAGTTGATGATACTGTTACATCTTTCAGTTTGTATTGTAAATATCCATATACTGACACTGGTATTATGACAATAAGGGATATTATACAAATAATAATTTTTTTGTATTTTGACATTTCCATCACCCAATCTGATTATATTTATTTATAGTAAGAATTATACCAATACAAGTATATTAGGGCAAGAAATAATTGAATTTTTTTCCAATAGATTACTTTTTTATACCTTTTAAATTTTAATTATATTAATTAAAGTTATTTAATAAAATATTCGTAACCCCTTTCTAAATGGTAAAAAATGGAATATAATTATATTGACTATAAGTCAAAAAAATAAGAGGGGGTAATTTAAGGAATGAAAAAGATCTTATCTATTTTACTATCTTGTGTCCTAGGACTTGGTTTAGTTGCGTGTAGTTCATCATCAAATGAAACTAGTAGTGAGGGTAAAGAAATAGCAATGATAACTGATATAGGAACAATTGATGACAAGTCATTTAACCAAGGTACTTGGGAGGGAATAGAAGCTTATGCTAAAGAACATAATATTTCTCATGAGTATTATAAACCAACAGAACAATCTACAGATGCATATTTAGCAGCTATAGAGTTAGCTGTTAAGGGCGGTGCAAAAGTAGTAGTTACTCCAGGATTTTTATTTGAAGAGCCTATATACATAGCTCAAGACAAATACCCAGATGTACACTTTATACTAATAGATGGTAATCCACATGATAAAGATATGAAAGATTACAAAACAAATAATAATACTGTAGGTATAGTATTTGCAGAAGAGCAATCTGGTTATTTGGCAGGTTATGCAGCTGTTAAAGAAGGTTATACAAAACTTGGATTTATGGGTGGAATGGCAGTACCTGCTGTAACTCGTTTTGGATACGGTTTTGTACAAGGTGCTGACGCTGCTGCAAAAGAGTTAAAATTAGATAAAGTAGATATTAAATACCATTATACTGGTGGATTTGATGCTACACCAGAAGTACAAACATTAGCTTCATCTTGGTATACTGATGGAACTGAAGTAATATTTGCAGCTGGTGGTGCTGTAGGAAACTCTGTAATGTCAGCAGCTGAATCAATAGAAGGCAAGAAAGTTATAGGTGTTGACGTTGACCAAAGTAGTGAGTCTGATACAGTAATAACTTCTGCAATGAAAGGTTTATCATCAGCTGTTGAACAAACATTAGATGCATATTATAATAACAAGTTCCCAGGAGGGCAATCTTTAGTTCTTGGTGCAGACAAGGATGGCGTTATGCTTCCTATGGAAACTTCTAAGTTTGAAAAATTCACTAAAGCAGATTATGATAAAGTTTACAAAAATTTAGCAGATGGCAAAATAAAACTTCAAAAAGACGATATTCAAAAAGCAACAGATTTAAATGTTGGTGTTGTATCTGTAAAAGTTGTAAAATAAATTTATTTTATAAATAAGTAAAAAATCAGTTCTTAGGAACTGATTTTTTAATGAATAATTTCCATAAATTGTAAATAAACTTTTTTTCTTGTATAATTATAATAAACAAATAATTAGTAAGGAGATATCTATGGAACATATAATAGAAATGCTAAATATAACTAAAGAATTTCCTGGAATAATAGCTAATGACAATATTACTTTACAACTAAAAAAAGGAGAAATACATGCTTTATTGGGTGAAAATGGAGCAGGAAAATCTACGCTAATGAGTGTACTGTTCGGTTTATACCAACCAGAAAAAGGTGTAATAAAAAAAAATGGAGAGGTTGTAAATATTAAGGATCCAAACGATGCAAATGAACTAGGCATTGGAATGGTTCACCAACACTTTAAGTTAGTTCATAATTTTACTGTATTACAAAATATAATTCTAGGGGTAGAAACTACTAGTCATGGGATGTTAAAAATGGAGGATGCTAGAAAAAGGGTTATAGACTTATCACAAAAATATGGGCTGATGGTTGAGCCAGATGCCATTATAGAGGACATAACAGTAGGAATGCAACAACGTGTAGAAATATTAAAAATGTTATATAGAGATAATGAAATTTTGATATTTGATGAACCAACGGCAGTGCTTACTCCTCAAGAGATAGAAGAATTAATGAAAATAATGAAAAGCTTGGCTAAGGAAGGAAAATCCATTTTATTTATTACTCATAAATTAAATGAAATAAAAGCAGTATCAGATAGATGTACAGTTCTTAGAAAAGGAAAGTATATCGATACAGTTAAAGTTAGTGAAGTTACAAAAGAAGAGCTTTCTGAAATGATGGTAGGGCGTAAGGTAAATTTAGAAATAGAAAAAAGTATGCCACAAATTGGTGAAACTGCGTTGGAAGTAAAAAACTTATCAGTTAATTCAAAAGGTAATAGTAAGATGTTGGTTGACAATGTGTCCTTTAATGTTAAAAAAGGAGAGATAGTTTGCATTGCAGGAATTGATGGAAATGGTCAATCTGAATTAGTATATGCTTTAACAGGACTTGGTCCCATAAGTAGTGGATGCGTTTATTTAAATGGAAGTGATATCACTAATGAAAGTGTTAGAAAAAGAAATATTAAAGGAATGGCACATATACCGGAAGATAGACATAAAGATGGGCTAGTTTTAGAGTATTCCTTAGGTGAAAATCTTATGTTAAAAAGATATTTTACGAAAGACTATCAAAATAAAGGATTTATAAATTTTAGAAGTGTTGATGAATATACAAATAAATTAATAAATCAATATGATATAAGAAGTGGTAAAGGTAACAAAACTACTACGAGAAGCATGTCTGGAGGTAACCAACAAAAGGCAATTATAGCTAGAGAAGTTGATTTAGATCCAGAAATATTAATTGCAGTACAGCCTACTAGAGGGCTGGACGTTGGAGCAATAGAGTATATACATAATCAGCTAATCGAAGAAAGAGACAAAGGAAAAGCGATTTTACTTGTATCTCTTGAACTTGATGAAGTTATGAATTTAAGTGATAGAATACTAGTAATTTATGAAGGTAAAATTGTTGCAGACTTAAAACCTGAAGAAGTAACAGTTCAAGAATTAGGTTTATATATGGCTGGATCTAAAACACAAATTACAAGTGAGGTGAGCGCCCATGAATAAGTTAAATAAACTAATACGAAGTGATGGGTTCAATAGTGCAATGTCTTCTATATTTGCCATATTAATAGGACTTGCTTTTGGATTTATTGTTTTATTAATAAGTAATCCATCACAAGCTGTAAGAGGATTTGGCATAATTTTGGAAGGTGGATTTAGTACAGGAGCAAAAGGTGTTGGACAAGTTCTTTATTTTGCCACACCATTAATACTAACTGGTCTTTCAGTAGGATTTGCATTTAAAACAGGACTATTTAACATAGGTGCCCCAGGGCAATTTATAATGGGCGCGTTTGCAGCAGTGCTTGTAGGTGTTAAGTGTACTTTTTTACCAGTACCTTTTCATTGGATAGTAGCACTGCTGGCTGCAGCAGTTGTAGGAGGACTTTGGGCATTGATTCCTGGTATATTAAAAGCTTATTATAATGTGCATGAAGTCATTTCAACTATTATGATGAATTATATTGGGATGTATTTATGTAATATGTTAGTTAAACTTTATATATATGATTCTAACAAGTCCATGTCTCAAAATTGTTTAGAAAGTGCGGATTTACCCAAATGGGGGTTAGACAATGTATTTGTCAACGTTACAGGCACCTACAAAGATATTTCTACAGTAAATGGAGGAATCCTAATTGCTATTATTGTGGCTATTTTAATTTATGTTATCTTAAATAAGACTATATTTGGATATGAGTTAAAGGCTTGTGGATTTAATTCAAGTGCAAGTAAATATGCGGGAATAAATGAAAAGAGAAACATTATTTTATCTATGGTAATATCAGGAGCTTTATCAGGACTTGGCGGAGGATTGCTTTATTTATCAGGAGCAAACGGCAGACATATTAAAGTTGTAGATGTTTTAGCTATAGAAGGATTTAATGGAATACCAGTTGCCTTACTTGCTTTATCAAATCCTATAGGTATAATATTTTCTGCAATATTTATTTCTTACTTAACTTTAGGTGGAAACTACCTGCAAACACTTAACTTTATGCCGGAAGTAATTGATATAATTATAGCTTGTATTATTTACTTTAGTGCTTTTGCATTATTTTTCAAATCCATATTACCTAAAATATTGAAAAAGAAAGATTTAAAAAAAGAAATTATAGAAGCTGCTGAAGGGAGTGAAGAGTAATGGATATACTATTTTTAATAGTACAACAAACAATGTTCTTTTCCATACCTTTATTAATAGTTGCACTTGGAGGAGTATTTACTGAACGAGGTGGAGTTACAAATATAGCCTTAGATGGAATTATGATTATGGGTGCTTTCACAAGTATTTTATTTATAAATAAAATGCAAGATAAAATGAGTGGTCAATTACTATTAATAATGGCAATACTTATTGCAATAATAACAGGTATGATATTTTCACTGTTACTTGCTTACTCAGCAATAAATATGAAAGCAGACCAAATTATAGGTGGAACGGCTTTAAATATGTTTGCTCCAGCTTTTGCTATTTATGCAGCTAGAATGATTCAAACAAATGGAGTACAACAAATTACATTTGATAATACTTTTAGAATTCCTTCAGTTCCTATATTAGGAGATATACCAATACTAGGAGATTTGTTCTTTAAGAATTGCTATATAACTACATATATCGGTTTATCAATTTTAGTAATAGCGATTATAGTATTATATAAAACGAAATTTGGACTTAGACTTAGAGCTTGTGGAGAGCATCCTCAAGCAGCTGATTCAGTAGGGATTAATGTTTATAAAATGCGTTATGCAGGAGTAGTAATCTCTGGTGCCCTTGCAGGACTTGGAGGTTTAGTATTTGTAATACCAACTTCTACGAATTTTAATGCTACAGTTTCTGGATATGGCTTCTTAGCTTTGGCTGTTATGATTTTTGGTCAATGGAAACCTTTAAGAGTATTATTTGCAGCATTTTTCTTTGGTTTAATGAAGACTATCGCATCAGCATATTCAGTTATACCTTTACTATCAAGTTTAAATATACCTAGTGATGTATATAAAATGATTCCTTTTATGGCAACTTTAATAGTACTAGCTTTCACGTCAAAATCATCACAAGCACCAAGGGCAGTGGCAAAGCCTTATGATAAGGGAAGTAGATAGATAAAGAAAAAGTATTGCTTAAAAAGCAATACTTTTTCTATCCTTTAATTTTTCTTTGTCTATAATAATAAAACTTTTCTATTAGATTAACAATTTCATACATACCCCAAGCACAAACTGCAAGTACAAATACACCCATCATTACTACATCTAACTTAAATACTTGGCTTCCATAGACAATTAAATAACCTATACCATATCTTGATACTAAAAATTCGCCGACTATAACACCTACCCAAGCCATACCAATATTTATTTTAGTTAGATTTATTAAATTTCCTATATTACCAGGTAAAATAAGCTTAAAAAGAATTTGACTCTTTGTAGCCCCAAAACTTTTTAACATTTTAATTTTTTCTTCGTCCATATTTTTAAAATAATTATATGCAGATAATATAGTAATAACAATGGAAATAGCAACAGCTGTAACTACGATACCCCCAACTCCTGCGCCTACCCATACAATTATAATAGGAGCAAGGGCTGTTTTAGGTAATGCATTAAGAACTACTAAGAATGGGTCTAATATTTTAGCTAGAGTATCTGACCACCATAGCATAATGGCTATAATTATACCTAAAGTACTACCAATAACTAAACCGAGAACTGTTTCATAAACTGATATACCTATATGTTTAATTAATAATCCGTTCGAAACATAAGATATAAATAGATTATAAATATCAGAAGGTTTACTAAATAAAAAAGTACTAATAATATTATTGTTAGCTAATACTTCCCAAATAATAAAGAAACCTATTAGTAAAACAATTTGTATTACTAATATTTTAATTTTTCTGATTTTAACATCTTTTAAATATTTTTCGTATTCGACTGATTTATCTTTAAATCTCATTATTATCTAGCTCCTTCCATAATAAGTCAAAGTAAGTTTGAAATTTAGGAACTTTACGACACTCAAATGGTGTTCTAGATTCTCCAAGTCCTAAGTCTATGTCACATTCACTTTTAATAGTAGAAGGACGCTTTGATAGTACTGCTACCTTATCTCCCATAGCTATAGCTTCACTTATATCATGAGTTACTAAAATAGCAGATTTGTTTTCATTTTTTATTATTCTATAAACATCATCACTTACAAGCAATCTTGTTTGATAATCTAGTGCGGAAAATGCTTCATCAAGTAAAAGAACATCAGGGTCAACTGACAATGTACGAATAAGTGCCACTCTTTGTCTCATACCTCCTGATAATTCTTTAGGATACATATTTCTAAAATCCCACAAATCATAAGTTTTTAATAATTTTTCAACTCTTTCGATTGCTTTAGGGTCTTTGTTTTTTTGTACTTCAAGACCTATGGTAATGTTATCCATGATGCTACGCCATTCTAAGAGATGATCTCTTTGGAACATATAACCAATGGTTCCATTAATAACAACATCACCACTTGTTGGTTGTAAAAGTTTCGTAAGAATATTTAGTATTGTTGATTTTCCAGAGCCAGATGGCCCTAGTAGTGACAAAATTTCTCCTTGTTGAAGAGAGAAGTTAATATTTTGAAGAACTTGAAGTTCTCCTTCTTTTGAATAAAAATTTTTACAGAGGTCAGTAACTTTGATAATCTCCTCCATTTAAGTCACCCCCATGAAGTTTAAAGACTATACATTATAGTATTAATTGGGGTTAGTATTTGTACCAAAATTTAGAGAATTAATAATCACTTAACTATACACTAACAGAAATAAAATAGTCTGGATATTTGTAGTGATATTAAGTTGCTCAAGATATAAGTATGTTCAAATTGTATTTAATCAAAAGGTAAGAACATTTATAGATTTGTACATCGTAGGTATTCAATGTATTTACTCAGTTACATACATGATTTAAATTCTCAAAAAGATTATGATTACAAATTTATGCTTATAATATATATACAAACGTAGTCAAGTAGTGCATAATATTGTTAGTAAAGATTTAACATATGAAAATATAATTAGAATATACAGCCAATAATTGGTATAATTAATCAAAGTTATCCCTAGTATTATAATAGAAATTATACATACACCAATTTTATATATAATCATAAAAATTTATAATTGAATTTACACATTAATACAAAAGAGAAGATTAAAAGGAGTTTGAAAAATGTATACAGCAGATTATTTTATTGAAAAATTAAATATGAATTCTCACCCAGAAGGTGGATTTTACAAAGAAACATTTGTTTCTGAACAAACTATTACAGATAATGACTTAGATGTGAACTTTAAAGGCGTTAGAAAATTATGGTCGAGTATTTACTTTTTATTAAGAGATGGAGAAGTTTCAAATTTTCATAGACTTAAATCTGATGAAATGTGGTATTACCAAGCAGGTTCTCCATTAACAATATATATGATTTCTCCTGAAGGTGAACTTACAGAAGAAAAGCTTGGACTAGATATTGAAAATGGAGAAAAGCCTCAAGTTTTAGTTCGTAAAAACTATATATTTGGTTCTGCCATGAATAATCCAGGATATGCTCTTGTTGGATGTATGGTTTCCCCTGGATTTCAATTTGAAGACTTTGAGTTATTTGAAAGAGAATATCTTTTAAATAAATACCCTCAACATAAAGATGCTATTATTAAATTAACAAGATAGTAATTAATAAAGGTGATTCTTTAAGAGTCATCTCAAAACTGTTCACAGAATTATAAAGATCTTTTTACGTATATTTTAAAGATAAATTTCACTTCAAGAAGTTTTAAAAGAGTCAAGAGAATAAAGTAATGTAAAAATAGCCTAGGTCTGAAAAACAGACCTAGGCTATTTTTTTTATAAATAACTTGAAGTTCTCATTCTGTTGAATAAAAGTTTTACAGAAATTAGTTACAATAAACATTACGAAAGGCGATGAACAGTAACATGCTTACGTTAAAAGGATAAAAAATATATGAAAAATTTAAGAGGTATTACTTGAAAAATATTAAGAAGTTATACAAATGGGGGTGATAAATAAAATATATACTGTTATGAAAATAGTAATAAGTAAAGGGGGCCAAAATAAGTGAATAAAAGTATTAAACGTAGCAAGGTAATTATATTTTCTTTAATACCAATACCTCCTACTTTGTATTAGTTGGCAAGTAAACATATTAACAGTTGGAGAAGACGAAGCTAGAACAATGGGTATAAACACCAAGCTCATACGATTTATAACTATTATATGTGCAACGCTTTTAACTTCTGCCAGTGTAGCAGTAAGTGGAATGATCGGTTGGATTGATCTTGTGATACCACATTTATCTAAAAAATTAGTTGGAAATAATTTTGTTTATTTGTAGCATCATTTTTATTTTTGGTAGATAATGTGTCTAAAAATTTATGGATTAGTGAAATACTTATAGGAATATTAACTTAATTTATTGGTGTACCATTTGGGAATGATCTTGTTATCTGAAACTCTTTATCCAGAAGAATTTAATTACGATTTAAAAGAAAAAACAAAAGAGTTCTATAAATTATTCTATTATGCTGACTTAAGTGATGAACAATATAAAAAAATTAACTGAAAATGCTATTAAATAATTTTTTAAAACATCAGATAAATATTCTATCTGATGTTTTTTAGTGAAAAATTATTAATATGTAAGTGTTACGTTTATCTTATATATTAATAAGAAATGAAAGTATCACAATTTGTATTGTTATAGTTAATCTGTACACTAGAAGCTGTACAAGTTTCCATACTGTTATATTTACACTTTTTAGCTTTACATTTTATATCTGTAGATGTTGTGAGCGAATTACTTGTGCAGCTCATAAGGTCGCTTTTGTTTGGATTAAAAGTTCCACACTTAGTTCCTGTTGAAGTTGCTGCTCCAGATCCTAAAACGTCGATATTTCCAGCATAACATATCCCTGAATTATTATAAATACAATTGTCAGCATAGCAATTTAATGTCATTGTATTTTCCCTCCATTTATCTTTTTATTATTATTTACAAATGTTTGATTTTCATTCTATATATGTAAAATTTTAGATATTTTGTATATTTAATTCCTGAGATCATAGCACATTTTCTTACTTTTTAGAATAATTTATACAAATGATATATTTTAACCTGTTGGAATATGTCTAGGTAGAAGTAAGGAGGGGATATAATGGATTTAAGTTTTTTGGCAAGTTTTGAAGTTCCTGTTATTATTGGAATTTGTTTTTGTGTAGGATATGTAATAAAATCTAGTTTGGATTTTATACCAAACAAATATATACCATTGATAATGGCTGTATTAGGTCTTGTAGTTAATGTATTGATGAATAAGGGGATAGATGCTAATATTGCACTAGCAGGTATGGTTAGCGGTTTATCAAGTACAGGATTACATCAAGCATTTAAAAATCTAATACAAGGAAATAATAGTGCTGAAGAAGACAATAGTGATAAATAGAATAGTTAAAATAACAAATTAGCTAATATAAACGAGTGTGATATTAATTTGCATTCGTTTATATTTTAATATTAATCTGATATAATGCTATTATATTATTTTTAATGTAAAGTTAAGAAGAGAAAGGAATTTGTATATAGTTATGTTTATATTTATATTAGTTTTATTAATAATTGTGCTAGTAATATTAATTTGTATTGCTTATAAATTATATAATTATGCATTAAATCCAAATAGTTCAAAAAAAGGAATATTTAATAGTAATAATAAAAATGAACTTAGAAAAGAAGATCTTTGGATTGAGGATTTTAATTATAAAAAAAATGTCTACATAAATTCATTTGATCACTTAAGACTTCATGCATATGAAATAAAGGAAAGTAAAAGTAACAAATGGGCTATTACAGTTCATGGATATACAGCAAATGCAGAGTCTATGAGCAGCATAGCCTGTAAGTATTACACTTTAGGATATAATCTCATTGTGCCAGACTTAAGAGGTCATGGAAAAAGTGAAGGTCATTATATAGGCATGGGTTGGCATGACAGGTTGGATATTATAAAATGGATAGAATATATTTTAAATGAAGACGAAAATGCTCAAATTTTATTACATGGAATTTCTATGGGTGCAGCAACAGTTATGATGGTTAGTGGGGAAGAGTTGCCTAAAAACGTAAAGGTTATTATTGAAGACTGCGGATACACATGTGCAAAAGAACAACTTGCATATAAGTTAAAAAACATGTTTAAATTGCCATCATTTCCTTTACTAAATATATGTAGTATAATAACAAAAATAAAAGCAAAATATTTTATAAGTGAAGCTTCAGCTATTGATCAAATAAAAAAATCAAAAACACCTATACTATTTATACATGGAGATAAAGATAAGTTTGTTCCATTTTATATGTTAGAGGAATTATATAATGGGTGTAATGCTTATAAAGATAAGTTAATAATCAATAGTGCAGGTCATGCAAAATGTGAAAAAGTTGATAGTGACTTGTATTGGGAGAAAGTAATTACTTTTATATCTAAATTTATTAAATAAAAAATTACTAATTCATAAGAAAGCACAGAATAAAAACCTATTCTGTGCTTTTTGTTGTTTAATTTGAAGATTGTAAAACTTCTAAATTCATTATTTGCTCCATTGAGTAATTGTAATCTGATGAATTAGCGCAAGAAATAAAATTATAAAATGAGTCAAAATTTTCAAAAGTAATTTTTAAACTTTTATATTCACTAATCAAAAATATATTAATGAAAAACATTACAAAAAATACTTTTATTGATAATAAAGCAAATGAAAATTTAAACTTATCATATATATTTTTTTCTTTTAAAAATAATCTTATAAAGCCATATGCCTTAACGTAATCATTTTGAGTGCTAATAGAATAGTTTCTTACAATACTTGTTTTTCTGATTCTATAATAGTAGAGTCTATCAGAAATTATAGATATTTTTTTTGCCTTATAAAATAAATCACACATTATTGAAATATCTTCATATTTTATGCTTGGAAACTCTATATTATCAAATAGTTCTTTTTTCCATAGTTTATTCCACAAGTATGAGTGAATAAGGTTATCTGGTATTAAAGATTTTAAAATATGGTAATTAGAGTATATCCCAGAACTTTTTTTACAAACTACTGGCAATTTTAATTTTGAATTATCATAATATCTATAAAAATTGCAAATTACTACATCTGCATTTGTATTACAACTCTCATTATAAAGCCTTTCTAAGTAATTGTATTCAATAAAGTCATCGCTATCAATAAATACTATGTAGTCACCATTTACATTTCTTAACCCCTCATTACGAGCACTGGCAACTCCTTGATTACTTTGGTGAATTACCTTACAGTTTGTGATTATCTTTTCGTATTTTTTTAATATTTCGTAAGAATTATCCAAAGAACCATCATCAACACAAATAAGCTCATAGTTTTTAAAACTTTGGTTATGTATAGAGTTTAAACATTCCTCTAGATAAGAACTTGTATTATGCACAGGTAGTATAATACTGATAGTTGGTTTAGCTTGCTTGAACATAATTAAATCCACCTTTCGCAAGAATCACTAATTAGAAGTATATCATATAATTAATAAGAATAATTAGTTAAAATGTATAAAAAAACATATATTTTCATAATAATTATAATAGTTTAAATTTATTAATTTTATACATAAGGAGGTTTTTTAATGGCAAAAGAAGAGAGTAGAACTTGTAAGAATGTTCAAGATTGGGAGGAGAAGATTATAAAGATTTTCCCAACTGCTATTCCAAATGAGTGTACATGGTTAGATGAGATAGATATTTTAAATGTATTATTTACATTGTGTAGCAACAAGGTGGCAAATATTTTTTACCCAGAAGGTAAAAAACTAGGTATATATGGAGTTGATTTTTCTACTGAAGATAAATGCATAGAATTGATTACAGAAAATACTATTGATATAGTAAGTCCCCTAAAGCTTTCTTTTCACTATTATGAAGAAGCTTTAGAATGGAGTTATTTTAGATTGGAAACAGATGATTTAAAACAAATAAGTAAAACTAAAAATGAATTACATAAAGAAGCACTAATATCTTTTGATGATGGAAATTACTTGGATGTGATGTCAGGAGTAGAGAAGTATGGAGATAAAGATAAGCTAGAGAGCTTATTAATTGAAGATGCAAAATTAGTTAACAGATATATAAAAAAATCATCTTTTTTAATCTTTGCGAGAAGCTCATACTTTAAAGAGTTTTATGATAAATCCTTTAATTCCTTTTCTGATGAAGAATTATCAGAGATGATTGAAAGCTTAATCTTAAATGGTAATGTCTAAATAAACTTATGTTTGTTTATATTAAAAGATTAGAGTGTTTGTACGATTGCCCAAATTAGTTATATGTTTTCTTTAAATTGGGTGTATAATATAATAAAGAAGAATATTATATACTTATGATAAGTATGTAACATAATAGGAGGAAACACTATGACTAAATCACCAGTTCCAACTCCTCATATAGGGGCGAAAGTTGGAGATATAGCTGAAACAGTTTTATTACCAGGAGATCCGCTAAGAGCTAAATTTATAGCTGAAAACTTCTTAGAAGATGTGACAGAGTACAATACTGTAAGAGGAATGTATGGCTATACAGGATACTATAAAGGAAAAAGAATATCAGTTCAAGGTTCAGGAATGGGGATACCATCAATAGGTATATACTCATTTGAATTAATCCATTTTTATGGAGTAAAAAATTTAATAAGAATAGGTTCAGCTGGAGCAATAAGTGATAAGCTAGACCTTTATGACATAGTTATAGGAATGGGAGCTTGTACAGATTCAAATTTTGCATCGCAATATAATCTACCAGGTACATATACACCTACAGCTAGTTATGAATTACTTTCTAAAGCTGTAGAAGTTGCAAAAGAACAAGGTAAAGAAGTTCATGTAGGAAACATTTTATCAAGTGATGTATTCTACGGAGATGAAGGTTTAGAAAGTTTAAGAAAATGGGCCAAAATGGGAGTTATGTGTGTAGAAATGGAAGCTGCAGGACTTTATATGAATGCTGCTAGAGCAGGAGTTAATGCACTTGCTATACTTACTATTTCAGACTGTCCTCTTGAAGGCAAAGCTACTACTTCTCATGAAAGACAAGTAGCATTTACTAAAATGATGGAAATAGCATTAAGCTTAGCATAATTAGCGTATTATAAAAGAAAAAGTCTTCTACTTTTAGTAGAAGACTTTTATAATGTCCTGAAAACACCTTTTACGATACCTACAATTTCTATGTTTCTTTCATCCAAAATAATTGAATCCATAAATTCATTTTCTGGTTGTAACCTAACTAATCTATCTTCTTTAAAAAATCTCTTTACAGTAGCATATTCGCCATTTATTAAAGCAACTACTATTTGTGAGTTAGAAGCATGATTATTTCTATCAACTATTACATAGTCCTTGTCTAATATACCTGCGCCTATCATACTTTCACCCTTAACTTTCAATATAAAGTTATCTTTACCTTGTATTAAGTTTGAAGGTAGGGGAATGTATTCTTCTATGTTTTGTTCAGCTAATATAGGCTCTCCAGCTGTGATTTGACCAACAACGGGAATAGGAATAATTTCTTGATTCATACCTGTAACATCGCCTAAAGAATTACCATTTAGTATTTCAATTGCTCTTGGTTTTGTAGGGTCTCGCCTTATATAACCTAATTTTTCTAATTTATTAAGGTGTGAATGAACAGTTGATGTAGATTTTAAGCCAACTGCAGAACAAATTTCTCTTACTGAAGGTGGATAACCTTTAGATAATTGTTGCTCTTTTATAAATTCAAAGATCATTGCCTGTTTGTTTGTTAAATCCATATACATAAAATCACTCATTTCTTATTAATATGTAATAATTATCTTAAATAACTATATATTTATATTGTATCATATACAAGCTGATGACACAAACGTTTGTTCTCGAATTTGTTTATAAGTTATCACTATTTTCATCAATATCTTCTAATTCATCACTATTCTCGTCTATCCATTCAAAATTATTGACAATATCTCGTTTTATATTCTTTTTATGTGCAGCATATAGTTGTGTAGTAGTGACGTTATCGTGGTCTAACAATGTTTTAACATCATAAATTGAAAATCCAGACTGAATAAGAGAAGTAGCAGCTGTTGCTCTTAGCTTATGAGGACTATATCCGTTTTCTCTACTAGTATTCATGCAGATAGATGTATATTTCTTCACCAATTGTCTAATTGACTTTGGAGTGAGACGTTTTTTTTGTAAAGATAAAAATAGAGCATCCTTAACTTCCTCGTCTAGTAACTCGTTGTTTGGTCTTTCATTATAAATATAGTCTTTTACCACATATTCACATGTTTTGTTTATTGGCATTAGAACTTCTTTTCCTCTTTTTCTATAAATCTTAAACTCACCTCTAGAAAAGTTAAAGGAAGATATATTTAATTCTCGAAGCTCATTTAATCTTAAACCATATGTAACAAATAAAGCTAATATAGCCTTATCTCTTAGTTTTGTTTTCTCCCAATAAATTAATTCCTTATCTGTTAGCCCTTGGCCGCTTTCTACTGAGTCTAACATCCTCGCAACCTCATCTATATCAAGTCTTTTTATGGCGTCTGGTTGAGGCTTAGGAAGCTTTATAGGGTTAAATCCATCTGTAATATTGTTATCCAACTGTTCATTTCTATATAAAAATTTAAATAGAGTAGAGATGGATGATTTTTTTCTGGCTAAAGCACGATTATTGTTCTCATATATTAATGTAGTATTATTTCTATCTCTATAATATCTAGGGCAATAATCTCCTAAAAATAAGTTAACATCTCTAGCTTTAATGCTGTTAAACTCTTCTAGTGTAATTTCTTCTGTTGATTGAGCGCTTGATATGTCAGTTTCACTTATTATGTAATCACAGAAAAAGCAAATATCTTCTAAATAAGCAGATCTTGTAGAAACAGCTACAGAACCTTTTAAGTATATAAAATAATCTTTCATAAAAGGTGGGAGCTTATTTTCGAAAGAGATGCTTTTTTCTATAAGTTCGTGTTCCTTTATAACAATGTTATCTGGCTTATCTGATTTATTATTAATTTTTAACGTTTTTTTACTCATATAAAATACCACCTTAAAAACAATTTTCATTAATGAAAATACCATAAATACAGTGTAGTTACAATAAAAAGTAATGAAATAGTGATAAAAACTAAAGAAATATGAATTATAAGAAATATAGCAAAAAGGGTACCTATTGTACTATATTATAAGTAACTATTCCCTAAATATACATTTAGAAACTAATTGTTTGTATCACTCTTTTGATCTTAATTCTTAATAATGATTATATTAGTATAATTTATAAATATTATAACATTTTATATTATCTTTTTTGGTCTCTCTACAAATATGTAAAAAAATAATCTCTACAAATATGTAAAAAAATAATCATGCAGCTAATCTACATGATTATTTTAAATAACAATTCTATACTATCTAGGCTCTATAATTAACTTTATAGCAGTTTTTTGTTCACCATCAATTTCTATATCAGTAAATGCAGGAACACAGATTAAATCTAGGCCACTTGGTGCAACAAAACCTCTTGCAATAGCAATTGATTTTATTGCTTGATTTAGGGCCCCTGCACCAATTGCTTGTATTTCTGCACTTCCCTTTTCCCTTAGTACTCCTGCTAGAGCTCCAGCTACAGAATTAGGATTAGACTTTGATGAAACTTTTAATACTTCCATTTCAATATCCTCCTTGATTTGTTTTAAAACAATTTTTAATTTCAATTTTACATAAGTATTTTTACATAAGTATAATGATTTAAGTAATAATTCAAAGTACTAAATAATCTAACTTAGTATTTATTTCTATATTCATAATAATAATACCTTTATTTATAATAAAATAGTTTTTATTAATCATGTACTTAATTATTGATGCAAGATATAAATATAAAATATAATATATTATAAAGGGGTTATAAAAATATATTTAATATTTGAGGAGGAACTAAATGAAGCTTTGTCGTTTTAATTATTTTCTAAAAGAAAATGAGAAATTAACATTTTTTACTGAATGTAGATTAAAAAGTATTACTGCATTTGATATACTTGATACAGAGGGCCTATTATTAGCTTCGGATAGAAGATTAATATTTTGTAAATTGATAGGTGATCACCCGCACTTACTACAATCCTATGAATACAAGTATATAACATCTTGTAATATTAAAGATAATGAAGATGCTACATACTTATATATGAAATATAATGGAGATCCTGTAAAAATAATGGGGCTAGATAAACCTATATATGAGGATATACTTAATTATATTTCTCAATAGATTATATGAATTAAAAAGTATAACAAATATAGTATGAAAATTATTTTAAGTGATTTTTATACTATTTTTTTGTTAGGTCTACTCTTTTTAAATTTGAGATAAAGTCTTCTGATAAACCTGTTACCTCTGCTATAAAGTTGATATTTGCATTTTTATTTAAAAGATTAACTGCCATTTCTGTCTTTGTAGCTAGAAGTTGCTCCCTTGTATCATTTAATTCTTGATTATCTTGCTCAGTGTTGTTAATTTTAATTGTTGATGTTTGTTTATTGTTAATTTTCGATACGCAGTATTTAAACGAATACATGAATTCTTTTATTAGTAGTAATAAGGCTGGAATTATAAAATAAACATTGCAGCCTAGTATGCCAACGAGTGTAGTTAAGTAGATTAGAAAAGAATTAATTTTTTTTATTTCAACGTTCAATATTTTTTTATGGTTTGTGTTTGGTAATGCCATAACTATTGCCATAATAAAAGTTAAAAAACATAATGGGTATAATATGTAACTTGCTAATATGCCGTTAAAGCTAATTATATCAAAATTGCCACTTAAGTTAGAATAGATTAACAAATCCCCTCTTAAATAGCAATAGATACAAGATGCTATTCCTAAAATGCTTCCACAGGCTTGAGAATACCATTGATAAAATTTCATCTACCTATCCCCTTCTTAAAAATTATTAAATTATTATAAATATATAAATCTGTATATTAATATATTAATTATAAAAGTATATGAAAGAATAATTAAAAATATCTTTATATTTAACGTAAAAAGTTATATAATCTTTATTGCTTGCGTTTTTTATTAAACTAAATACTACTTAGTTAATGTGCTATATTACTAAGTAGAGGGGAGATTAGAAGAATGAATAATATGGAATTTATTTTCAAAGTTTTATTTCTTGTGTTTTCAGTTATGTGGGCAGGTAATATATTATTATTTAGATCTGAAAGACAAATAATAATTAATCCTGTTTTGATTATTATTGCTTCTATTCTAGTAGTCTTGCCTGATACTAAAGAAATCTTTAGTATAGATGTTGAAGAAGCTAAATCGACTTTATATATAACTTACTGTCTAGTAGTTGTATGGGGATTAATAATAACTAGAAGAAAAACTGATCTATTCTAAAATAAAAAGGCGTATAGCCTTTTTATTTTACGATAGCTTTGATGACAACTGTTGAAGATGTGTATTTATTAGTGTTTAAACTTACAACTACATAATATATGCCATCTTTGGTAAATGAAATATTACTATCATTTGATATGGATGTTAGGGCAGGATTATTTGTCTGTATATATAGCTTACAATCCTTTGGTATATCTTTTGAAGGCTCCCAGTAGTTTGGGTAGTTGTTTATTGATTTATACAATAAGCTTCTTATATTTATTTTTTCGTTTTTTTCTAGAGTTATTTTAGTTTTATTGCTACATAACTCATATTGTGACTTTTCAGATTGAATAAAATTTAAATCATGATCCACGTCTACGTTTTTCTTTTCCAACAAATCAATTACTTTATTTTCTGTTAGATAGTTATTTTCTAAATTTATGTGTTTTACATTTTCTAGATTTAAAATTTCATTAGGTAATGTTTTAATGTGGTTGTTCCAAAATATAAAAGTATCTATATTTTCTAATGTTGATATACCAGTTAAATCTTCTATACCTTCGTTACTGGCATAAAATTCTCCATCTAAAGATTTTAACTTTAATAAAGTTATTTCTTCGTTGGGGAAGTAGTCGTATATTACATCACGAAAATCACTATCTGGAAATAAATCAGTTAATTCTTGTTTAGTAAGAGGTATGTTTTCGTTTTTTAGTGGAACTAAACCCATAGATAGTGTTAATAATATAAACAATGAACATAATTTTAAAATTTTCATTTAATAAAAAACCTCCCATAGAATAATAGTATATTACTAAATTTCTATGGAAGGTTTTTATTCCCTTGTACTTCATGTCTACTTTCGTACAATATATTAATGTATTTTTCTACTTGTTTTTATGTTTTAACTTTATTTTAATGGATTTACTACTTTTTGTGCTTCACATCTATATATTTTTAATCCTTGAGATATAAATTTATCTTCATATTCTGTTGTTATGTTTTCTATATCTTCGTTATTTGCTAAGTCTAATGAAATATTTTTCATTTTCCAGGGATTATTACAAAATTCATTTAAGGTAAATTCGAATAATTTCTCGTTATCTGATTTAAAATGTACCTCTCCATCATCTTTTAAAATGTGGTAATATTTTTGTAAAAAGTTTGTATGTGTTAATCTTCTCTTTGCCCATCTTTTCTTTGGCCATGGATCACAGAAATTTATATACACTCTTGATAATTCGTTTTTATTAAAGTAATCTTCGATGCTATTAACGTCGCCCCAAATGAAAGTTATATTTGTTAAATTATCATTGGCAGCTTTTTCTACGGCTTTTAATAATACCTCTTCTTTAATCTCCATTGCAATATAATTTATATTGGGATTTAGTTTTGCTAATGTAGTGATAAATTTACCTCTACCCGTTCCAAATTCCGCGTGTATTTCGTTGTCATTACCAAATACTTTACTCCACTGTCCTTTTAAACTTTCTATGTCTTCGTTTTTAACATAATTTTCGTAGCTTAATAATTTTAGGTCTGAACCTTTTTTCTTTCTTCTTCTCACTTGTCTCTACTCCTTTAGTACAAAATAATAGAGTACTAGATAATTTACTAGTACTCTATATAAATAATTAACAGTCGCAACCGCCTGAACAACCAGAGCAACCTCCGCCACCGTTAGAAGGCATATTTTCAACCATAACAACAAATCCTCTGTTTGGCATTTCTTGAATGATTACATTTCCGTATGTTAAGAATTCGTCTTGGTTCATTATAAAGTGAATTCCTTCTACGTCGCAAGATACATCTTCACCTTCTATTTCGCTATCTAGAGCTAAAGCAAAGTTTGGACCTGAGCAAGCAAAACCTGCAAAGTATACTCTTACATTATTTGGTTTATCTTGGTTATCTGCTATTATTTCTTTTAAAGCATTTATAGCTGATTCTGGTGCAAATACTTTCATATTTAATCCACCTTTCTGATTTTAGTTTGATCATCTTATATAAGTATACAATAAAATCCAAACTATTTAAATAAGAAGCTTTCAAATATTTAAATATATATGTAAATTTTATGTAACTACGTATAGTATTCGATTTATATTTTTGACAAAATCCTTTGATAATATAATCTAATATTGTTTTTATTTTTAAGTTTATTTTGTCTTTTATATCAGCAATTATAGATTATTATTTTGTAAAATTATACATTGATTGTGATAAAGATAGATATGCTTTTAATTGTAGAACGCTCTATATGTGTATGATTTGTGTAGCAAGTAGTATTATAAATCAAGGGTTATTTTTAGTTTTTGGTAATAAGTTATATTTATTTGAAATATTAAAGACATAAAATATATACTTTTATGCTAAAATTATAATATTGTTGAAATTGCAGTGATTTAGCAAGGTATATGTAAGTGCATGTCAGTAGTATGCCAGTAAAATATTTACTTTTTTTCTGGAATTTATGGTAATATATATTTATAAATATTTAGAAATTATAAATAGGGAGATTAATAATGAGTACAGCTTTTATAAGAAAAAGAAGCAAAAACTATATAGTTTATTTAGAGTATTTTGATAAAAAAACCAATAAAAAGAAGCAGAAAAATATGGGCTCTTATCCACTAAAAAGAGATGCAAGTAAGAGATTAAATGAAGTAAAAGAAGATATATATAAAGATGAATTGTTAGTTCCAAATGAAATGATTTTAGAAGATTACATATTGGACTTTCTAGAAAAATATAAGATAAATTTATCCATCACCACTTATAATATTTATACTAGAATATGCAAAAAATATATAATTCCTCTACTTGGGGATATGAAATTATGCGAAATAAAACCAATACATGTACAAAATTACGTGGACGATTTGCTTGATTTACTAACACCGCAGACTATAAAAGTGCACTTAAATGTACTTAATTTAGCACTAAAAAGAGCTTATAGATTGAAGCTTATTAAAGAAAATCCAGTGCAATTTGTAGAGGTACCTAAGAACAGAAAATATAAAAATGAGATTTATAATGCACAAGATATGCAAAAACTGTTAGAAAAATCCCAAGGAACTTCTATGGAATTGCCTATTGTACTGGCTGGAGGATTAGGACTAAGAATATCAGAAATACTAGGTCTTACATGGAACAATGTGGATTTTAATAACTTTACTATTACAATAGATAAAATAACAGTTAGAAATAATGGCCAAGTTATACTTAAAGATCCTAAAACTGAGTCGTCTATAAGAACTATTTCAGCTCCAAAAGAGGTAATTCTAATGTTAAAACAGCTGAAAAAAGATAGATTGGCAGCTAAATTAAGAGGCGAAAAGTCACATAGAGAGCTTATATTCTATGATAAAAATTTAAATCCTATAGCCCCGGATGTTTTGAGCAAGAAATTTAGAATATTTTTGAAAGAGAATAATTTGAAACACATAAGATTTCATGATTTACGTCACTCCCATGTCACTTTATTAATTGATGCAAGGGTACCTATAAAAGTTATTTCTGAAAGAGTTGGTCATTCTAATATTAATACTACTCTTAATATATATTCTCACGCTCTTAAAGAAATGGATCAAGAAGCTTCTGATAAAATTTCTAGCACTTTATTTAATAAAGATAGAAAAATGAGTTAGTTTCGTTTTATATTGAATGAATTTTCCTTACTTAATAAAAAGTAAGAAAACAAAGTTTTTATAATGGATTTTAAGGCACATATAATGCTTTTGTAATATCAACGGTTAATTATAGGCAGTTGTTTCCTTAAAATGTCATACGCGGCTTTGTATAACGAATATTAGAAAATGAATAGAATATGATTTTTAAAAAGTTACCATAACAATATTATGGTAACTTTTCTTTTGTGACGCGAAAAATAATAGTAAGACTTATTAAATTAAAAAAACATATATGAATAAATATTTCTATAAAATTGTAAATTTCCTGAAGTAAAATATCGATGGAAACAATTCCTTATAGATGTCTATTTTTTTATAATAAGAAAATGCATTACAAGATATTTGTTTACATAATTATATTATGTAAACAATCTGGGAATTAACTTTAATTACACAAAAAACTAACATTTTTAATGGTAATTTAAGGCGGTATCAAAGGAGGTGCAATGTATTTGTATGGAAAAATATAAAATTGTCTTAAAATCAATCCTGTGGCTTTATGAGGTGTTTTCGTGAAAAAAGAAAAATTATGTTAAATTTGCCAGAATAAAAGTTACCATAATATTTAAAATGGACCCTATAAAGTGGATACTAGAAAAAGTGTTTACTTGTATAGGGTTTATTTTTGTGTAAAATATTCATTAAGGAGTTGAGTAATTATGAACAAAAAACTATTTTCTAAAGAAGAGATT
>NZ_JAHZMO010000240.1 GCF_020748185.1 Terrisporobacter petrolearius
TCATGCCATTTTTTTTTTGTAAACGTTCGTGATTGTAGAAATAAATATATTCCTCTATAAGTTTTGTGATTTCTTTTGAATCTCTTGTATCAACTAGATAGACTAGTTCACATTTTAGATGACTAAAAAACTTTCAATAGGAGCGTTATCCCAACAGTTACCTCTTCTAGACATAGATTGCTTAATTCCATTAATTTTTAACTTATATGAGTATTGTTTTCTAGTATACTGAAACCCTTGATCTGTATGTA
>NZ_JAHZMO010000241.1 GCF_020748185.1 Terrisporobacter petrolearius
AATAATTGTGAAAAGAATGCTAGTATTAGTATTTCTTAGAAATAAAAAAATATTACTGGAATTTTGAATTTCCAGTAATATAAATTACAAAACAAAATTATTACACAAATCTATAGACATTCTCGAAATAATTTGTTTTTTAAATAAGTCTTCCTTCATACATTATTGATAATTCACCATAAACTTTGCCCCAATTTCTAAGGGGTAAGGTCCATTTTTTTGTTGCTTCAAAAGTAGCTAAATACAATGCT
>NZ_JAHZMO010000242.1 GCF_020748185.1 Terrisporobacter petrolearius
TTTATTCCAAATTCATTTTCTAATGTCATCTTTATAGACCTAGAGCCTCTTTTATATCCACGGTGATTAAATGCTTTTAATATAATATCTCTTGATTTTATATCTCTATCTTCTTTTATATCCCTATCTTCTTTTATATCCCTATAATCTTTTGTTTTAAGGAACCTATAATAACCAGAAGTGGATACATTAGCTATCTTACACAAATGCCTTACCATTCCAGTTAAATTAAAATTATAAATCAAACCTT
>NZ_JAHZMO010000243.1 GCF_020748185.1 Terrisporobacter petrolearius
TTCTCTCCGAAATAGCTTTAGGGCTAGCCTCAAGATTTAGAGAAACGGGGGTAGAGCACTGAATGTCCTAGGGGGTATTGCACTTACCGAAGACTATCAAACTCCGAATACCGTATTCTTATGCTTGGGAGTCAGACTATGGGTGATAAGATTCATAGTCAAAAGGGCAACAGCCCAGATCGTCAGCTAAGGTCCCTAAATGTAGGTTAAGGGGTAAAGGAGGTGGGATTGCACAGACAACCAGGATGTT
>NZ_JAHZMO010000244.1 GCF_020748185.1 Terrisporobacter petrolearius
AATCGTCCAATTTCAAATTGGGCTCTTGTCAGAAATCAATTAGATATGGATGAGAATTTAAAAGAAAGAGTTAAAAAATATCAGTATTAAAAAATCAGGTAGATTAATTTTATCTACCTGACTTATAGGGACTGTAGGTAGATTTGTGTAAAACAAACTTACCTACAGTCTTTTTTGTATGTAAAACTGGTAAGTTTGGAATAATATTCATATTAAACTTTTGGAGGTATTAAAATGAAAAATAAAAAAG
>NZ_JAHZMO010000245.1 GCF_020748185.1 Terrisporobacter petrolearius
CCTTTCCCTCACGGTACTATACGCTATCGGTCACTAGGTAGTATTTAGGCTTGGAGGATGGTCCCTCCTGCTTCCCACAGGGTTTCACGTGTCCCGTGGTACTCTGGATCATATCTGAAGTTTTCTTGTTTTGACTACGTGGCTTTTACACTTTATAGCGGAGCTTTCCAACTCTCCTCGTCTACAATAGCCTCTTCGTTATGATATGTCCGCAACCCCAGTGAAGAAAACTTCACTGGTTTGGCCTGT
>NZ_JAHZMO010000246.1 GCF_020748185.1 Terrisporobacter petrolearius
GCGATTTACTTCGGTAAAGAGCGGCGGACGGGTGAGTAACGCGTGGGTAACCTGCCTCATACACATGGATAACATACCGAAAGGTATGCTAATACAGGATAATATAAGAGATTCACATGGATTTTTTTATCAAAGCTCCGGCGGTATGAGATGGACCCGCGTCTGATTAGCTAGTTGGTAAGGTAATGGCTTACCAAGGCGACGATCAGTAGCCGACCTGAGAGGGTGATCGGCCACATTGGAACTGAG
>NZ_JAHZMO010000247.1 GCF_020748185.1 Terrisporobacter petrolearius
CTTGCTAGGTAACGTAACTCGTTGGCCCGTTCTACAAAAAGTACGCAGTCACACAAGTAATGTGCTCCTACAGCTTGTAAGTGTAGGGTTTCAGGTTCTATTTCACTCCCCTCCCGGGGTTCTTTTCCCCTTTCCCTCACGGTACTATACGCTATCGGTCACTAGGTAGTATTTAGGCTTGGAGGATGGTCCCTCCTGCTTCCCACAGGGTTTCACGTGTCCCGTGGTACTCTGGATCATATCTGAAGT
>NZ_JAHZMO010000248.1 GCF_020748185.1 Terrisporobacter petrolearius
CTCAGTTCCAATGTGGCCGATCACCCTCTCAGGTCGGCTACTGATCGTCGCCTTGGTAAGCCATTACCTTACCAACTAGCTAATCAGACGCGGGTCCATCTCATACCGCCGGAGCTTTGATAAAAAATCCATGTGAATCTCTTATATTATCCTGTATTAGCATACCTTTCGGTATGTTATCCATGTGTATGAGGCAGGTTACCCACGCGTTACTCACCCGTCCGCCGCTCTTTACCGAAGTAAATCGC
>NZ_JAHZMO010000249.1 GCF_020748185.1 Terrisporobacter petrolearius
GCCGCAGCGAAGGCGGGTCTTAACTGGGCGTATAGGTAGTTGACGTAGACCCGAAACCGGGCGACCTATCCATGGGCAGGTTGAAGCGAAAGTAAAATTTCGTGGAGGACCGAACCCACGGGCGTTGAAAAGCTTGGGGATGACCTGTGGATAGCGGTGAAATTCCAATCGAGCCCGGAGATAGCTGGTTCTCTCCGAAATAGCTTTAGGGCTAGCCTCAAGATTTAGAGAAACGGGGGTAGAGCACT
>NZ_JAHZMO010000024.1 GCF_020748185.1 Terrisporobacter petrolearius
CTAGTTGATACAAGAGATTCAAAAGAAATCACAAAACTTATAGAGGAATATATTTATTTCTACAATCACGAACGTGTACAAATAAAAAATGGCATGAGTCCAGTTGAATACCGAACACATGCCGCTTGAAGTGCCTTTTTTATGAGTGTCTACTTGACAGGGTCATAACTATGTTAATAGGTGCTCTCTGTATGTTTATGTTAATCTATTAAAAATTATTATAACAAGTTTTTAATAATTATATTTCTTCTTTATATTCTATATTTAAACTCTTAGAAGATAAGAACTCTTCAACAAAACTACCTTTTTCAACCACAAAAGTAGTAGATCTACTTCCTTCTATGTTTTTGCCAAAAATCTTATTGCTAATCTTTTCAACTGAACTTGGAATTATTAATTTTCTCAGTTTCACACAGTCAAGTGAATTTTTCCCCATAGATTTTACTGATGATGGTACATTAAGCTCTTTAAGCTTTCCACAAAAGGCAAGCATTCCTTCTGGTATAGCTTTTAGATTTTCTGATAACTTTATTTCTGTCATACACATATTTGATGCAAAGGCAAATTTACCTACTTCCTTAATAGTGTCTGGCATGTACACTTCTAATAGACTTTTTCCCTCAAAAGCTTCACTAGCAATTTTTGTTACTGGCTTATTTTCAATTGTTTCTGGTATGTTGATTATTTGCTCTTTCCCAATGTATTCTTTGATTATAATACCTCTGCCTTTTACTTCATAAACATATTCATCTTTTTCATTTTCTTTTGTCATCTTTCTGTCTCCCCCTAATATAGATATATATATTATATCTATTTTGAAAATAATGTAAAGTTATCTAACTAATCTGATAGATTTATAATTAAATAAGATAAAACAAAAAATAAAATAAGTAATTTAATAAAAAACACATGGGTAAATTAAATAATAAAAATCCCCAAAATGTATGTCCTAAATTACTACTTGGGCTAAATAATACAAAGTATATTAAATTTGGAGCCATAGATCCTAATATTAATCCACTGAAGTTAAAATATTTGCTTCTCAATGGTAGTACAATGGACGGATGGGCAAATTAAAATGGCATATTTATCCTGCTAATATGAGTTTGCTATTCTCCCCACTAAAATCCAGTTAATTCCCATTCTTCTGCATACCCCTTCTCTAAAGCCTCTTCTCTAAGAAAAGCATATAGCTCAGCATTTGTACTTTCCACATATGGATTTACATAAAATATAGTAAGTAATCCTAAAGTTAATATTGATAATAAGTACCAACCTATAAATGATATATCCAGTAAAAGAGCTCCTCCTTTATTACCATACATCATGTTTTTACTTATTTCAAAAGCTCTTTTTCTGCTTATATTAGGATTTTCACTTAATATATAAGGTATCATTCTATATTCGTAATATTTTACTATTCCTGGTATTAAAAATAATAGTGACCACAAATATATAAATAAATCTTTCATAAACATGGTGAATATTGAACTTTTAAGTTTCCCGCTTTTATAAAGGAATAATATACTTTTTACAGGCTTTTCTTTATGCCTAATTCCCATAAAATAATTATTTTTACCTATTATTATAGGGTAGGCTATTAGTAATTTAATAAGCAAACTTAAAATAATGGCTACTACAAATATGTTTATAAAGAGTAGGACTAAACCATCTGCAAATATATTTTGAAAAATATTTTTAGCTCCTCCTTTTAAATCTAGATATGTATCTTCGTATTCTTCTGTGTAGTTTTCGTTGTAGGCACTATTGTAATCCTCTTTAACTTCGTTAATACCATTGGCTACCTGTCCCATACCCCCTGCTAAAACAAATGCTATAAAACTTACTAGTACTGCTTTCCAATAATACCTTTTAAAATTGATTTTTGCTATTTCTTTTAACTGGCTACTTTTCCACATATTATCTCCCCTCTCTTTGATATGATTATATCTTAAAACACTGTTATATAATCTTACAGTTTCGTATAGTTTACTTGTATGGTGTAATCATTCAATATTTTGTGTTTCTATTATTTTCTTTTGTAACTTTCATTTGCACTTTTAACTATATACTTAATAATATTAATTTTAAAATCACAATTTTAAAACATTAGGTTTAATTGCACATTTTGGTTACCAAGTGTTATAACTTTGAGCAAATTTAAATAACAAAATAAGTGTAAACATTTAAGTAGTATTTTACTTAACATTTACACTTATTTTTTTAACACTTTAATCAAGTTTAAACTTAAATACAAAGTTAAATTTAACAATGTACTAATATTCAGTCTGTTTTTTAGTTCTATTTTTTAATAATTTAAAACATATAATTATTGTTATTACTTCTGCAAAAACTATACTTCCCCATATTCCATTTATTCCAAATATATATGGAAGTATAAAAATCCCTACTGCTATAAACAATAGGCCTCTACTAACTGCCACTATTATAGAAGACATAGGGTCATCTATTGCAGTAAAGTATGATGATATTAATATATTAACACCATTAAATAAAAATGCTATTCCGTAAATTTTTGCACCTGTTGTAGCCATTTCTAGTACTGATTTCCCATCCTTTAAGAAAACATTTATAAGCGGCTGTGAGAACATCTCCATAACTATAAATATTATTATCCCAATTAATAAATTAACTATAATTGATGCTTTTAATGTTTTATTTACTCTTTCTTCATTTTCTGCACCATAATTGTAGCTTATTATTGGTCCTACTCCATCTGCTATTCCAAATAACACCATATACCCTACTTGAGCTATATAGTTTATTATAGAAAATGCAGCAATTCCACTTTCTCCTGCTATTTTCATCAATGCTGTATTAAATAAAAACATTGAAAGTCCATTTGAAAGTGATGAAATCCCTTCTGAAGATCCATTGTATACCATTGGAAATAAGCAACTCCCATCAAATTTTCCTTTATATAGGTTAACAACAGTACTTTTGTTTAAAAAAGGTATTATGTTAATAAAAAAGGCTGATGCGTAAGAGATTCCAGTAGCTACAGCTGCTCCTTTTATTCCTAGACTAAGCTTATTTATTAATAAATAATCTAAAACCACGTTTAATAATACTGCTAAAATCATACTTACCAGTGAAATATTAGACTTACCAATTGTTCTAACTATCATTTCAAATAAAAACATTAGGGAAACAAAAACTATAAAGTAAGATATAATTTTAATATAAGTTGAAGCGCCTTCCAAAAGCACTTCATTAGCACCTAAGAATATAGCTATTTTATCACTAAAGAATATCCCAAACACCATTACTAATGTAGAAATTAAAGTAAGTAAGATTAATGAAGTTCTAAAAATATTTTGTGCTTTTTCATTTTCTCCCTTCCCTAAATTTATTCCAATTATACTTTGCGCACCTACGCCTATTACAAGGGCATAAGCCATTACTATTTGCATATAAGTCTGAACTATGTTTACTGCCGCTAAGGCATTTTCTCCTATAACATTACCTACAAATAGTCCATCTATTATTCCTTGTATTCCTAAAAATACCATACCTATAATACTTGGAATAGTAAATTTAATAAATAATTTTGAAAGTTTTTCTGTTTTTAATATTTTCTGATCCATACTTATCACCTCTTGATAAGTATAAAGTTTTGTGTAACACAAATGTCAACATATTTATTTTATTCATAATCATATTTCTAAAGGAACAGTAATCTCCATAAAGTTTATAGTTCCTTTTTCATTGTAAACACTCCATATCCAGCTTATACCTATATCTATATTTAATTCTTTATCATTATCATAGTAGTGGTTTAAAATAGAAGTAATATACTTTTCTAATTCATCAAAAGTTCCTACAAACTTTGTTTTTATTGCTTTTTCACTATAGGTTTTTTTAAATATTTTTTTATTCTCAGGTATTATTAAATTATATGCATCTTTTTCGTATATTCCCATATTCATTTCATCATAGATTAATGAATTACAATCTTTTGCCTTATATGATGTTATCCATTGTTCTAAATACATTGGCTTTAATGAGCTATCTTTTTGTTTAACTTTTCTATTTATAATAGCATCAATAGGGATATATATTATAGTATTTTCTTCTTTTACTATATTTAATTGCTCAAAGTTATAGTTATTTTTAAAATCCATCATTTCATTTAATATTTTTTTCTTTTCTTTAGCTTGTTCTTTTATTTTTAACAAATGATCAATTTTCTCATCTATTGTTTTTTCTTGTAATTCTATAAGCTCTATGTAATTATCTATACTTTCATTTCCAATAACATCTTTAATATTTGAAAGTGGTAATTCTAAATATTTTGCATCTAATATTAAATCTAATATTTCCATTTCTTTAATTGAATAATATCTATAGCCATTTTCTTCATTTACTATTGGTTTAAGTAAACCTATTCTATCATAATGCCTAAGGGTCTCTGCAGTAGTATTGAATAGTCTACTCGCTTGCCCGACTGTCATCTTCCATTCCATATTATTTACTCCTTTTAATAGCTTATAACCTTACTTCTTATCCCTAATTGCTTGTGTAAGCTTTTTTATATTGTTATTAATACAGATTAATACAATTATTATAACAATTCCAACACCTGAAAAAGAATCTCCACAATCGTGGTTTTCTTTTAACTCTTCTACCGCACTACTTATATTCTCCATAGAAGTTGATATATCTTGTAATTGTTCCTCTACGCCATTCACATTACTCACCCCTAACTTATTATGAATTTAGTTTTTAGATTAAATTTAATTAAAATAATAATTAAACATTATTATGATTGGTGCTCGTATTCGTTTTATGATTACTACGATTTAAAAAAATGCAATTTCCATTACTCCCTCCTTAAAATAAAATCATGTTGATTCACTCGATATGACTATTTTATTTTTTTAGTTATTATCGAAATTATCACTTCAATAAACCTTTTTACTATCATCTATGAGATAAATTTTTTGCTCCTTTGAAAGATTTTCTGTATAGTAAGAATTTAAATACTCGACTAACTTTTCAGTATAATAATCTATATATTCAACTATATATTATTTGATTTCATATCATTAATCAATAAATTTGAATAACCTTATGAAATTGTAAGTTATATTTATCCTTTTATAATTTTTTTATAAAGGGTGTATAAAAGCTTCTTTAAAGAGAATATCTGTGTTTACCTTTGGAAAAACTAACGTTGAATTTAATAAAAAGGAGAATTAAATATGAAAAAATTTTTAAAGGTTCATTATTATCATTATTTTTACTAACGCTTATTTTCATCCCATTTAAATCACAAGCTTTGGAAACTATCTCTTCTAATGATGTATCTTACAATAAAGCTACCTGCGATTTAAGAATGTTACAAAGAAAACTTTGGATAGATCATGTATCTTGGACTAGAAATACCATTATTAGTGATTTATCTTCACTAGAAGATACAGGTCCTGTATTAGAAAGACTTCTTAAAAATCAAGATGATACTGGAAATTCAATTAAGCCTTATTATGGAGAAGAGGCAGGAAATAAACTTGCTTCATTATTAAGAGAGCATATAGAACTTGCAGTTAAGGTTACTGATTCTGCTAAAAGTGGAAACAAAACTGATTTAGAAAAATACAATAAACTTTGGTATGAAAATGCTGATAAAATAGCTGAATTTTTAAGTTCTGCTAATCCTAACTATTCACAAAAAGTTCTAAAAGACATGTTACACAAACATTTACAATATGTTACAGACCAAGTTGTTGCTAGGTTAAATAAAGATTGGAATGCAGATATTAAAGCATATAATAAGGGCGAAGATCATATGATTGAATTTGCAGATATTATTACCCAAGGTATAATAAAGCAATTTCCTCAAAAATTTAAATAGTTATAAAAAGAACTGTATCACTTATATATGATATGGCTCTTTTTTATTTTATTAATCAAATTAAAATATTTAATTTTTTCTATCCACTTACATTTGAATAAACTTTAATGCAACAGTATAAACTATTCTTAAATTATTAATTTAGAAAGGACACCAAAATGAAGAAAAAATGCATACTCGTAGGTTTATTATTAATTTCGCTTTTCATGACAAATAATTATACAAGCTTTGCTGCTCAATCTGAACTATCAGTACCTCCAATGTATAAAAATTTAAAAGGAAAAGATGAACTAATTGGATTTCTTAGTGAAATAGAAACATTGAGAGAAAATATAAATACTATAACTATAACCCCAGCAACAGTAAAAGAAAGTTCTAGTAAAATAAAAAGGGAAATAAATTTTTATATATCTGAAATGGCATCAATAGAAAATTCAATAAAAATGTTTGATAAAAAATATAATAACTCTCCGCCAGATTTATTATTTTCTCAACAAATTAGTTTTATATTAGATTCCTATAAGATGAGTTTAAATCAACAGTTAGTACTAATTGATGGAATTATGAACAACGAAGTTGAGGCAACTCACCTTTTTCATTCTGATTATTTAACATATATATACTACTATTTGAATTTAGGTGATCAGATGATTTCATATATTGAGACATTTTATAATTTATAATGTTTTCTCAATTACATTACTTATTATAAATAAAAAGGTAGATATGGACTTTTATTTTCCACACCTACCTTTTTATATGTAATGATATTGACTTACTTTATACCTTCTCTTATTTAATAATAAATTAGTCCATGTCTTCCTTTGCCTTTCATAAACGCAAAGGAAAACTTCCTAGGATAAAATCTTCTATCAAAATACCGTACTAATTTTTTATCTCTACCTACAACTTTTACTTTATTTTTAAAATTTGAATTAGTCCAATATAAATATATTCCCTTCTTTTGATTATATTTTAATATTTTTGAGCAAGTTGCGTATGATGACAAAATGGATATAAAAATAATTGATAATACACAAATAGATACTATTATTGATTTCTTAAATTTCATAAAAACCTCCTTATAAACCCTACCTATAATATATACGACAAATTAAGCAAGAAAGTTTGCCATATTTTTAAAATTTATTTCATTTTTTATTTAATAAGCTACAAACATATACTATTTCATCAATTTACCTAACAAAAACAATGCTTTTAGAAAAGATACAAGGCATATATAAACTCCTATTATAATTCCACTTACTATTTCAGAATTTGATAGTTGTAGTAATGTAATATTCTTAAATGGGCATCCATAACCTATTGCAATGAAAAAAGAATCTTGCCTATAATTATTATAAACAGTACTAATAAAATACTTAAATTTCTATTACTTAAATTCATGTTGTTACCTATTTTCTTAAATCGTACATGATTATATATTGACACTTTATTTATTTATAATCAATAAATAAAAATTGTAAATCAATATATTTTTATTTATAAACATATAATAATAACTTTCTTATGCATAAAAAAGAGCTTCGCACTATTTTTATATACGCGAGCTCTTTAATATCATATTGATACTATATATTTTTTGTAAAAAGCAATATCACTTACTTATAATACATCCTTTCCATTCACCAATATTTGTTCATCAAAATAATTACATTTTTTTATAAGTTTCTAATAATCTAATATAATGATTCGCTTCTCTTAGTACATGATCTCCAAGTAGAGGTAATATTATAGATCTTATTATACATTTAGAAATGCCCTCTGTACCTGCTTGTTTAAAATCCTTAAGTTGAACAGTTTGATTTAATGTTTGGTCTGTAACACTATTTATGGTCATATCAGTCATAGCCTGAGCTTCTTTCATTAAATCATTAAATACATCTGCAAATTCATCTGCAGCATCAATTAAATCCTCTTCAGTAGGATCAAGTAATCCCCTTATAAATTGTGAATGTTCCATCATAATTTGATCCCAAAATAACTCAGTCTCTCTAACATCCTTAGAGTCAATATCCACCCTATTTTCAAGATCATTTACTAATGATAAATATAACTGGGCTTCACGAGTTATATGTTCAATAAGTAATGGATAATTAACTGTAAATAAATTACATGATAAGACACCATTTAATATCCTTTTCTTAAAATTAATAAGTCCATTAAGTAGCCTTTTTGCATTCATATTTAAGTTGATTTACATAGTTTACTAAATTAGAGCTAACTTGAGGATTATTTCCACTACGTAACCTTGATTCCATAGTAGTTATATTTTTATCTATCTGTATACCTGTCAATGCTTGAGTTTTTTCTTCTGCTCCCAATGTATAATCAGTTATAATTTCTCCAGAGTTTAAAACATTTGATCTTATTATGCCATTGCTGGCACTTACTGCAAATGATAATAATTTTTCAAATTGATTTTTATAATGTTCTGCCTCTTTAGCTAGCTCCGAGTCTTTAGCTGTAAATCCAGCTTCTAAAAAAAGGCTGTGTTCCTTCATTATCCTTCCAAAGAATAAATGTAGTTCAAGTGATAAAATAGCATAGCTTTGAT
Source organism: Terrisporobacter petrolearius (assembly GCF_020748185.1). GTDB lineage: Bacteria > Bacillota > Clostridia > Peptostreptococcales > Peptostreptococcaceae > Terrisporobacter > Terrisporobacter petrolearius. Next base: position 8,454 of record NZ_JAHZMO010000024.1, read on the forward strand.
CGTTTATCATATTAACCTCCAAAAATAAGTTTTCTACATTTTATGTATTGGAATATTAATATATGATAAAAGTAGTATCTTTAGGTTTCTAAACGAATATTATTATAAATATATGAATAGTATTTTTGTATTAAAAATTTCTATTTGTTGCTAAATTGCTTATTTTAATTTGGAGGACAAAATATGAAAAAGATAATTTCTAATATTTATCATAAAACCATATTTCATAAACCAAACAGAAATAACTTAAAAATTAAGGCAATTAAATCAAGACAATTACCTTATAATATTGAAGTTATTGCTGAAAATTTAAATATTCCTTGGGCTATGGATATAAGTGATAGTGGCAACATCTATTTTACTGAGAGGACTGGATCAATTAGAGTTATTGAGAAGGGCACACTAAATCCAGAGCCACTCATCACATTTACAGCTCCATTTATAAGTCAAGGAGAGGGTGGCCTAATGGGGATTGCTTTAGATCCTGATTTTTTACAAAATCATTATTTTTATGTTATGCATTCATACACAGAAAACAATAAACTCTACAACCGTGTTGTTAGATTAATTGAAAACAATAACAAGGCATACATTGATAAAATCCATCTAGATAAAATTCCCGGAGGACAAATTCATAATGGAGGCAGGATAAAAGTAGGCCCAGATAAGAAGTTATATATAACAACAGGAGATGCAGGCAACTCTTCATTAGCTCAAGATCTTTCAAGTACTGCTGGAAAAATACTTCGAATAGAGCTGGATGGCAGTATACCTAAAGATAATCCATTTGTTAATTCACCTATTTATAGCTTTGGCCACAGGAACCCACAAGGCTTAGCATGGAATTCAAAAAATATACTATATTCATCAGAACATGGGCAATCAGCACATGATGAAATAAACCTCATACATCCAGGAGCAAATTATGGATGGCCTCTTGTTCAAGGGGATGAAGATTCTACAGAAGTTATGGTACAAAAGCCATTAATACACAGTGGTGAAGATACATGGGCCCCATCTGGTATTACCTTTGTAAACCAAGGCCCTTGGCAAGATAAATTATTAGTTGCTGCACTTCGTGGACAACAACTCCTTTCTATATTCTTAAATGAAGATGGAAGTGTAGTAGAAAGTGTAGAATCATGGTTTAAGAATGAGTATGGACGTTTACGTGAAGTAGTTCAAGGAAAAGATGGGTCAATTTATATTACAACAAGTAATAGAGATGGACGAGGAAATCCTGATATGAGTGATGATAGAATTATCCGTCTCGTTCAAAAATAAATATATATTAAAGTATAGTAAAAACCGTATTACGAATTCGTAATACGGTTTTTATATGTTTAGTATTTAAGTCAGTTTTCTGTTTTAATAATTGTTTATAAAAATTTTATAATATATTTATATAATACTTTGTTTAATATGGAAAAAATGGATAATATGGATATGGCAATAATGATAGTGCTAGTAAAGTAGCAAATGGAAAAACTCTACGTCTAAAACGTCTAAATCTTCTAGGTCTACCAAATTGTCGTTGTTGACTACATGGATTTTCAAGTTCTTCCTCCATTACATCCTCACCAACTAAAACAGTAACACCATTTGAATCCACACTTTCAATAATTCCATCAAATACACTTCCATCTCTCATTGTAAATAGAGCGTGATAATTCATTAACCTTCTACATTCATCATGTAAATTCTGTCCATTTCTATCCTTATTATTTTTTTCTGAATACACTTCTAACCAACCCCTTTCTACTACTATAGTATTGGATATTAGAAAGAGTGTTCTCATTATAAGATATAAATCGTTATAAAAAGTTCTACAAATAATTTATATTTCTTTTTTAACAAAAAAATCCTGGATAATTCGATATCCAGGATTTTTAATAACGTATAAGTGCTTAGCGTAATCTATGAATAGAGAAAATTTTAGTACTTCTAGATTGTAGACATGCTTTCAAATTTATATACATATTCTTATTACTACTTAATATTTAAAATCCAGTTTTCAGCATCTTCAATGTTATTAAAAACTCTAAAATTATTTGATCTGTTTAATTCATATATTAACTCTCCAAACCTTCCATCTATTTTCTTATTGTCTTCAATTATGGCTGAAACTTTTATATTATAATTAATAAATTTTTGTAAAGCTATACCTGCTAGTCCTAGCTTAAGATTAAAAAATTCTTCAGTAAATGTTTCTTCTTTAAACAGCAATAACCTAATATCATTTGAAATACATATGCCAATAATATCTAATATATCAGACTCACAGGTAACTGGCTGTTTTACTTCTATATATTTTGTGTTTGTTTTATCTATAATTTTATAATTCATTTTATCACCTAATTCCTATTTACATCTTATTATTATCATCTGTAAGGGTAGATATAAAATCTAACATTTCTTTAGTGAAGTCCATATCTCCCCATAGCATTATCTTTAAATTTTCACATTTTTGATAATGTTTTAAATTAATAGTTGAGTTGCTCATTTTTGAATCTTTGCTGTTCATTACTGCTAAAAGCATGTTTGATATTCTTCTATATTCATCCAAATCTACTTCGTTAACGTCTACAACAGTAGATATACTTATCTTATTAGTTTTCTTGCTTGTATGGGCATTACTTGTAGAAAATTCGATTTTTTCATTTTGTACTTCATTATTGCTCCTAACATTCACATTATTGTCTTCTATAAAAAAACTTAAATCATGTCCTGATATTCTCCATTGCTTTCCAACTTTGTTTGCTCTAAGTTTACCTTCCGTTATAAATTTTCTTATAGTTTTATGGTGCATTCCTAATATTTCTGCTATTTGGTCAACTGTATAAAATTTTTCTTCCATTAAAATCAATCCTATCTCCTTCATTTTATAAACTCATTATATTTAACTATACACTCTTTGTCAATGTATTTCATTGTACTTTATTGCTATTTATTAAACTTTATTTCTATTTTCTGCATAATCTTACTCAATTATTCAACTGATTTTTTAAAATAAAAAAGTATGTACTAACTTTTACATCAATACATACCTTAATCATTGCAAATTACATACATCATTACTTTTATATGACTTCATACATTATATCCTATATATTTCTAATATTTGAATTCTAGAAATATATCCTCAATAAATCTCTCGAAATTTTCCCTTTGTATATGGTTGTTTCCATAATATTTTTCTCTTAGTGCTAAAACTCTGTTGACTTCCATAGCATTTAAGCTTTTCATTAGTTCATAATTTTTCTCATTATAAAGACGTTGCAATGTCTTTCCTATATAGTAAAGTGATTCATAATGTTTGGTATTTGAAAAACCTGGTATCTTCCAATCTTCATTTTGTTTGCCAAAAAATATTGATTTTGCAAGCCAACCTTTTATTGCCGTAGCATCTAATGTAGTACTTGAAAGAACATAATTTATATATTCACTAAATTCCGTAAATTCCCCTTCTTTTGTTTTTATACCTACAATAGGATACCATAATCCTTTTATCTTGTTGTTGTTTGTTCCTGAAGATCTGTAAAAAGCTAAGGTAACTCTTTCTACGCCATAGTAAAACTCCATATCTACATCTATTAATCCAATCAATCTAAATGGCTTTTTAGAGTACTTATTTACTCTAAATGTATCTTCATATATCTTTACTATTCTAACAACATTTTTTATAATAAAGCGCCTCCTTAATATAAATTATTATTAATAAACCATATAACTTTAAAATTAAAAGCTATATGGTTTATTGTTTTATCTAACTATTTGAATTTTTAATTATTAAAAGATGTCTCATTATTTCATCTGTATTTTCATATGGTTTTTCCATTCCCATTAATCTCTTTAAAAAAATTAATTCGTCATTTTTTAAATCCAACTCTTCATACCATGGCCTATCTTCTAATTCTAAATTTTCATCATCGTAAGATGAGTAATATAGATGTATTAGAAAGTCTGCCATATACCAATAATCTATTTCCTTTTTATATTTCTCCTCATCTATATATCTAGCTAATCCAAAATCAATTAATATTAAATCTTTTTTTTCATTCATTATTACATTAGAAATTCTAATGTCTCTATGAACAATGTTTTTTTCTTGCAAGGTAATTATGATTTTCAAAATTTTTTGTGCAATATCATATATTTCATTTCTATTAAATTCATATTCGTCAAAGGATAATAATTCATAAAAGTCTTTTCCTTGTATAAATTGAATTACATAGAATTTTGTATCTTCATAATCAAATTTTTCTATGAATTTAGGAAATTTTTTATCATCTAAAGATTTCATTATTTCTTCTTCATAAAATAATTTATCTTTACTTTTTTCCATCATTTCTTTTTTTAATTGTTTTATTACATATTTCTCATTTGTATTTTTTTCACACAGATATGTTATACCATATCTACCTTCACCTATTATTTTTATAATAGTGTAATTTTTTATATTTTCACCAGGTGTATAATATTTGTCTATACTATCTCCTCCCAGTGGAATATTTTTTTAGATTACTCACTATATGGTCTGCTATATGATGAACTTGCACTTGAAGCACTTTGTGATGCGCTGGATCCACTTTCTGATACACTAGATCCACTAACAGAGGCACTTGTTCTTCCTTTTCCTTTTTTCTTGTAATATTCATGGCCTCTTTCTGATTGATTTTTTAAAGAATCCATTATATCACCCCTCAATCATATATTAACAACTAGAATATTCTAGTCATTAATATAACTTATGACATATTAATGTATTTTGCTACATTTATTTTTCATATAACCTTATTTTATTATCAAGCTAATCTTTAGAATAAAATTTTGTTTCGCCTAAACCACGTATCGGCGAATTACTTTTCTACCCCTTTAAGCTATAATATCCTAGTAAGTAAAAAAGGTATGTATAGACTTTTAAGTCCATACATACCTTAAGCTTCAAAATAAAAACTTTATCCTTTTTTTATAACTAATTCTAATATATTGCCTATACTTATTCCAACTAAAGTTCCAATAACAGCCCATATGGGGTTATTAGTTACAATGCCTACTACAATCCCAATTATTGATCCAACTGTCATTAAATAAATTCGTATATTGTCACTTCTTTCAACTAATTTTCCATTTTTATTATAATTAGGTTTTATATAAATGTCTTTTAATACTACTTTTCTCTTCTTATAATCTTTACACACTACTATATTATCATTAATTACTAGATCATCTATTGTTACATGAAATATATCCCTCAACATTACAAGGTCCTCCATATCTGGATATTCTTTTCCTAATTCCCATTTTGATATAGCTTGACAAGGTAAATTTAATTTTTTAGCAAGTTGTTCTTGTGATAGATTATTATCTGCCCTTAGTTTTTTTAAGTTATTTCCAAAATTCAGCTTAATCACCTCACATAAATTATATTTATATATTAACCATTATTATGTATTTATTTTTTCTCAACTAATAGCTACAGTGTAATATAATATTAAAAAGCCTTTCCTTTATTTAGTTTACGGCTATAATGCCTTACTCTAAAGAGTTCACCTTTATTTTTACCTTCATTCTTATTTTAAATATAAAAACAAACCAAATAATAAATAATATATTATTCATTATTATTGTTAAAGTAGTATAATCCTATCTGCATCATTTACAGTAATAATAGATCCATCTTCCCATATTCTCACTTCAACATTGAAGCACTGTCATATTCTTAGCATTTTATTTATAATTTAAGTATATTTCCACTTTTCATAAATTCATATTGATTTACTCCAAGTGGTGTATATTTAAATATCATATAATAAAAGGCCATATCTTTATGGATATGACCTTTTAGTTGGCAAGTTTATGAGCTCACCAACTTATTATGGTAATGTTTTTTATATTTTACTTTTTCTTAGACTTAATTTTACTTATTTTTCGTCCTACTAAACTAACTATGCTTCCTAAAACCATTGCAGATATAATTAATAAAAGGAAATAAAAAACAAAGTTATTGCTACCAGGTTTAGACTCTGCTGCATTTACTATTACAGTATTTGTTCCTATTATCATTAGAAAACTAATAACTAAGGTGATGATTAAACTTTTGCAATATTTCATTTTTTTCGCCTCACTTTTTATGAATATATCTTTGAGAAATATACTCTTTATATATTATATTGTCAGGCATAGAAAAAATTTCATTTATTTATAAATATATAAAATGATCTTTATGCATTGTCATAGTCAATGAAAAAGTAATTTCTGTTTTTGCTACAAAATCACTTTTAGCAACTCCATTTTATTTTTGCTGGATTAGGCTCATCTGTTATAGCTACTTTGCGCAGGGCATCTTCCATGTTTTTGCACTCTCTTGCTGCAATTTCATCATAAACATCAAGGATTTCATTAACTCCAACAGTTGAATACGCTATTGATGCACTACCGTAAAATACAAGCCCTAAAGAACTTGTTACAGTGTTAATTGTTGCTGTTGTTGCTCCAATTGCCCTAGCTGCAGCTTGTGCTGCTGGATTTCCTTCTGCTTCTCTTGCTGCTATTTGAACTTCCTTAATAAATTTCTTTGCTTCTGTTAATTTTATGTTTCCTTCCAGATATTCATTAATTGCATCTAGTGCATTTTTTAAACGAGAATCTTTTGGATAATCTTTTTCATAAATAGGTAGAATGTACTCCCTTGCATATTCATTGCACCATTTTACAATTGTGTTTTTGCTTTGTGTTTTTATTAATCTCATAATAGATAGAATATATGGTGAGTCTGCTTTTCCAATCATTTTTCGTACTTTAGCCATGATAACTCCTTTTTTAATATATTTTTTAAATTATTATACATCAATTGTATCATATTTAAAATCTGAAACTATTTTGCCTGAAATATAAGGAGCAAGATTATTAAAGCTTTTATTATTTTTCAACTTTTTTGTTTAAACAACTTAATATTGATAAATTTGAACCTAAAGTTATTATGTCCAAGATGATAATTTTTCCAGCTATACTATAAAATTTAACTAAATAAGAAACCCCTCCAACTATCATTAAAACTATACCTATATAGCTACCTCTAATTGCTTCATAGTAAATTGAATAAATTTGATTCTATTAATCGTTTCTTCATAGGTTCTATTAAATAAAACTGGATTTAGCCATATATTATATAATTTTTTTATTAAAAACCGTATCATTTGCTTGTGATGTAGTTCTCCGTAACAATAGCAAGTGAGATTTTTACAGTTTATTCTTCTGCATATATTCTACATAAATATGGTGTAATTCTCTATTTAGAAATTCCGTATTTCAACGTTTTATCATCCATATAGGCTATTGTTATATAGTTTCAATCTCAACTTTTATTGCTGTAGCATCTTCTAGTTGAATCCAGTTTAAATTCGTTTTGAATTGTGTAGTAACCTTATCTAAATTACATATATTTTCTATAACATAAGCTCCTTTATTTTCAACATATTTATCTATTGCTACGTGAGACTTGCCATGTTGTATTCCACTTAAGTCAATGCCTATTAATTTTATATTACACTCTAATAATTTATCTATAAGCTCATTAGTTAAATACGGACTTGCTTCAGAATTAAAATATTCTTTACTTCCATATCCGTAATTTTCTAAATATCCGGTTCTAAATATTACAAAAGAATTTTTTTCAATTGATATATTGTCTAATATATCAATATCTATAATACCTAGATTTCTAACATCTATTACAGTAACATCTATTTCTGCTGGTAGCTCTATATTTGATAGATTGTAACAATCTATATGAGTTCCTATATGTTGTCTTTGATGTGCTGGTTGTGAGTCTCCCCATTTTAATATTTCCTTTGGAATGTTAAATTCCGTTAAATGTAAATTCATATTATATATCTCCTTCTGATTCTATTATTTCATCTAAATAGTTATTAAATTTTATTAAGAAGCTAGCTACAATTTCTTGGTCTTGTTTAGTTATGTTTTTAAAAAACTTATTATTTCTTTCTTCCCACTGCTTATGTTTTATTTCATGATATTTGTATAATCCTTCCCCGAATTCTGTTAACTTAAAATATATTTCTTTATCATTCTCAGGCTTTTTATATTTATCGATAAGGTTATTGTTCAAAAGTTTTTTGCACAATTTACTTATTGCACCTCTAGTCATATTCATACTTTGAGATATTTTAGTAACATTAGGATCTTTTATTTTTCCTATAAAATCTAAACAATGTATTTCTGAAACTCCATAATTTTCATATTCACCTTTAAATGCTAATTTTCCTAGAGTTTCTTCCTTTTCATATATATTTTTTAAACTCTTCATAATAATATTAATATCCACTTAAAAAACCTCCTTTAGGGTTCTAACTAAACAATATTTATAGTTTTTTGTTTCCTCAGAAATAATATTATAATATTTTTGTTTCCTTGTCAACATTTTCCAACTCAATTTATTGCCTAAATCTCGTAATTTTATATAACCCCAAAAAAGCTATTGAAATCATTCCATAGCTTTTTTGAGTATTGCATTTTAATTATACAAATTTAGTAAAAACCTCACTTATTTATGATAAAGTTCATTGCTATTTATTCCAAACGCTCTAAAAAATATAGAATATATGTAAAGAGGACTATAAAATTTGTTTTATAGTCCTCCATAAATTTAATTATTATTTTTTATACAATTACATTTTTAATCACAATAGATTTTTATATATTTTCATCGAATTTATACTAAAGACGCTTGAATGTCAATAATAAAATTGAATCTATTAAAATAATCGTCAACTCAAGTAGTTGTTCCACAAGCTAAATGAAAACTTTTACCAGCGCTCTTTTTTGCATCTACAATCATCATCATCATGTTTTTTACATTCACAATAACATTCACACTCATGTTTTTTGCGTCCACAATCATCATCATATTTTTTACACTCACACTCATGTTTTTTGCATCTACAGTCATCATCATCATGTTTTTTGCATTCGCAATGACATTCACACTCATGTTTTTTGCGTCCACAATCATCATCATCATGTTTTTTACATTCACACTCATGCTTTTTGCATCTACAGTCATCATCATCATGTTTTTTGCATTCGCAATGACATTCACAATGACACTCACACTCATGTTTTTTGCGTCCACAATCATCATCATCATGTTTTTTACATTCACATTCATGTTTTTTGCATTTACAATCATCATCATCATATTTTTTGTATTTACAATCACAGTCCATCTCTCTACCTCCTCTATAATCATAATTATCTTCTATACCTCTATAACTTTTAAACATCATTTTATATCACTCCTATATATTATATTGAGAGTCCTTTATTGAGACCCTTAATGTAAGATATACATTTCCGACAAAAAAGTTCATATTTTTTGTATAATTTACATAATTTTTATTTTTCTTTTAGAGATGACATTATCTAAAAATATATTATTCTTTTCCTACCCATTATTTAAAACTGCATATAGTATTTCTTCTTTTGGATAAATAGCACCTTTAAATAAATCTAGCTCCTTAATAATATCTTGGATGCTTGATTTCTCATATCCATTTTCTACGAAAAGCTTATATGAAATTTCAATTATATTATCAACAATATTCTCTGAAACTTTATTTTTACTCATATTACACCTCCAAGACCAACGGTCGGTATGTAAAGTATAAGAATATGTTATGACTAATATTAATATTATTTATTAAAAAACCGCATCACTTACCTGTGATACGGTTTTTCTTATCAACAATATTTTGTATTTTACTTTTCTATTATTGGAATATATATCTCCATAACAGTATCTTTTCTTCCATGACATCTCTCATCATAAAACTCAAAATCCATCTTACTTTCATCAAATATATATTTGGTCTCTTTAAACCATTCTTTAAAAATATATTTCCAAGTTTCCTTTATTATTTTAGCAAATTCCTTTTGCTTTGTATCATTTGATGTATCTACTGGTGGAGTTGTAAATACTGCATATGTTGCTTCAGGTATATCTATTGTCATCATATCATCTGTTACACGTTGAAAGTCATCAACTATAACCCCTAAAAGGTATATAGTTTCTCCATCTCCTTTTTTTGATGGTATACATAATCCTACCTCACCATGCTTTGGTGGTTCTAAGATCTTATACATTTTACTTTCTAAATTTTCTCCATTATAATTACTCCAAAATGAAGCAACATCTTTAGTGTAATTTCCATTGGAAATATTCGTCTTTATACCATATCCTGCAACTTTAAATGCAGGTCTTTTTACAATAATAGGATCCATAATATAACCTCCAATTTTATATATTGATTCTTTAGAAAAATAGCCATCCATTCGTTTTATATATTGTGTAGGAGTAAATCCATATTCTTTTTTAAATGCTTTTGAAAATCCATTATGCGTATCAAATCCATACTCAATGGCTATATCTATAATTCTATTTCCCTCAAATAGTTTTGCAGCTGCCAAGGATATTCTTCTTTTTTTCACATATTCCATTAAAGTTATTCCTTGATGAATATTAAATATTCTACAAAAATGAAAAGTTGAATATCCACATTTATTGGCTATTAATTCTGGTGTTAAATCACCTTTTATATTTTCTTCAATAAATTCAATACATTGTGATATCACATTACTATAATTCAATTTGTATACCTACTTTCATCACGTGATACTTAAAGTATATCAACTATATTAAAGTTATATTGTTCCTATATTGCTAAGTTTATTTTTTAATATTTATATAAAAACCGTATCAATTTATGATACGGTTTTCTTTTTCCCTGCTGCTGCAAGATATATTATAAATTCTTCATCTCCGTCTAACTGTAAGATATTATCTACAGCCTCTTGGTCATATATGCCAATAGCACAAACACCCATATCCACAGATTCACCTGCTAAATAAAGATTTTGGCAAACATGACCAATATCTATTAATATTTTTTTATGGGCTGAAATATCAAACTTCCACTCAGATCTATAAGGTGTTGTACTCCATGCAAAGGTAACAGCAGCTTTTTTTGCAAAATTAGGTACAAAAGGTTGATCTAGTGTAATCGCATCTATTTTACTATCAACATCTTCTAATTGAGACATGAATAATAGATTATGTTCTATTGGTAGATATCTATAAATTCCTTTTTGTAAACCATCCACATTCATGATGAATAAATAAGTTTCAAAAGAATGAGTTGCTCCACTACAAGGAACGGTTCTATATGTCATTCCTGATTTATTAGTACCAGTTATACCTTGAGTTGCCCATAAAAGATATGATAATTCTTCAAGACTAACTGATTCGTCACTATAAAACCTAGCACTTCTTCTATCCTTTATACATTCATAAATATTTAGTTTCTTTATAATGTCATCGCTTAAATCTGGCAAGTTTATTATCATTGAATTAGAATCATAAGGCTTAACGCCTTCTGGTTGAGGTAATTTCTTCATTTTATCAGTTTTAATATTTTTGAATTCATTAAAATTGGATTTTAAAAAACTTCTTTCTTTTTCGTATCTTCCCATTTTATTTTCTCCTTAATTTTGTTTCTCACAAATAAATGTACCATAATATGTGAAAAATTTATGTAACTTACGTTACAAATAGCAAATTTTAAGAATACGTTAAAGCAGACTTGCAATACACTAATTACACATAAAAAGACTAGCTTAATACTAGTCTTTTTTATACATATTCTTTTATGTTATACAATTGGAAATAATAAAGATATTTCAAAACCATCTTTATATTGTGGTGAAACTACCATTTTTATATTTAAATTATCAGCCACTTGTTTTGCCAAATAAAGTCCCATTCCTGTTGATTGTTTTCTCTGTTGCCCTGCATCTCCTGTAAATCCTTTATCAAATAAAAAAGGTACATCATAAGATTTAATTCCTATTCCATTGTCTCTAATTGTAAGTATTATGTATTTACTTTCTTCATTAACTGTAGTAAATATTGATATGAAGAAATTCTCATCTTCCATATCTTTGTATTTTATAGCGTTGCTTAAAATCTGTCTCAAAATAAATAATAATCCTTTTTTATCTGAAAATACTTGTATATTTTTCACATTACTATTTATACTAATTTTTTGCTCATCTATTAATATTTTATATTCATCAAGTAGATCTTCACATATTTCATCTAGCAATATATTAGAAAAAAGATAGTCTAAATGATCAGATTTGACTCTTGCATAATATAGCATCCTTTCAATATCCTCTTGCATTTTTGTTCTTGCATATTCTAATCTTTTATATGTTGAAAGTGAAATTTCTTCTTTTCTGTTATCAAGAACAAATGTCATAAGTGATAATGGTGTTTTTATTTCATGTGTCCATTTTTCTATATATTCTTCATATTCTTTTAAGTTTAAATATTGTTGCTTAATCAAATCATCTTTTTCACGTAGCTTTTCACCAATTGCACGAATTGTATTTTTTTCTTCATTAGAAAAAAAGCTAAGACATAGTTCTTCTTGCTTAATTTCTGAATTTCCTATAAAATTTAGTAGCTCTTGTTTCTTTCTTTTGTCCACATTGTAAACTTTAAATCCAACAAAACTATATAATATAATAGAACCAATTATTGTAGTTGGAAAAATATAAATAAAACCTTTAACATCCATAAGCCAAAGAAAAACACCAAACATAATGTTTAAAATACCTATTGTAACAATCCATATTTTATATTTTGATAACATGTTAAATAGTTTTCTAATCATTTTCTTTTCCCTCTACTGATACAAGATTATATCCTTTGCCTCTTACAGTCATAACTTCATACCTCATATTTAAATTCTTAATAGTCTTTTTCAATCTTGTCATATTAACTTGCAATGCATTTTCATCAATATAATCTGTTGTACCCCATAGTTTTTGAAAAAGCATATCCTTTGTAACAATATTCCCTTGATTTGATAAAAGAAGTTCCATTATTTTTCCTTGATTCTCAGTTAATACAATAGATTTCTCATTAACATAAATGGTATAAGTCTGTAAATCTAATTTTACACCATTTATTTCAAGAAAATAGTTCCTATCTTCATATCTACGAAGTAAATTAGAAATTCTGGCTAATAACCTATCTTTATTACATGGTTTTGTAAGATATTCATCTGCTCCTAATCCTAGCGCGTGTAGCTCATCTTTTAGTTGATCTCTACTTGTTAAAATTAATATGGGTATTGTACTTTTCGTCTTAATTTCTTTACAAATCTCAAAACCAGTTACTCCTGGCAAGTTTAAATCTAATAATACAAGGTCCGGAAATTCGTCTAAGATGTTTTCAGCTATATTTATGAAATTAGTAATACAATAAGTATCATATCCATCCTTTTGCAATATGGATACAAGCTCTTCTCTCATAAATAATTCATCTTCAACTATAACAATCTTTTTCATTTGAATCTCCTTTCTATTTTCCATTCCTTAGTATATCATTATATTTATCTTAATTGTCATCTCTTTTTATATCCATTAGTTCATATATGTGTTTATCACTCGTTTTCATTACACAAATCATATAACTAAATTCTATCACACAAAGTATAATAACAGTAGTCACTGCAATTATCATTAATTCACTAATGTTACCTTTCATTGCTGTAGTAGAAATACCTGAGAATAATCCTCTTATGCCAAATACACTTCCAATAGCTGCAACTAATATTGGAAGAGAGAAATACCATTTTATTTGTTTTCTTGATGACTTACGTAATTGATTATAGTTACATCCAATTCTAACCATTGTCTGATACCTTCTACTTGTGTTTTGTTGCTGCATTAAAAATTGTACTCCTATAACAGTATTAGCCATAATTAAAAATATCACTGCCAGATAAATTGTTGTATAAGTAGCTGCTACTGTATAGAATAATTGTCTTCCCATATTTTGTAGATAACTTTCATACTCTAAGTTTGTTTTATCAAGCAATTGATTTACATGTCTAATTGATTGCATTAATCCTTTCTCTTTTACAACATGGTCCTTTAGCGTTGCATTCCAATAAGAAGTACTATCTCCCCTTGTAAGTATGTCAAATTGTTTATCTGGAACTATAAATGCGTAACTAATATGTATGGAACTTTCTGCAACTATATTATCTTGATAAAGCTTATCTACAAGGTCAAATTGTTTATCCTCTATTTCTACGCTTATATTTTTCTTTAGTGCATTATTTATAATTTCTGCTGATTTTCCAAATGAAAACTCTAAACCGTTAAATAAAGCTGCTTGATTATCTTTAAGTCTAATAGGTTCTTTTCCCGCTGCTATCAATATTTTATTATATCCTGATAAAGAAAACAAAAATGGTTCTGTGAAATTTCCTAAGCTATTTAATAAGTTCTCTTTGTCTTTAGACTCTTTCTCCTTTTTAATGGCATCTATTAGTTTTTCTACAGAAAAATCAGCTTCCTCATTTAAATCATCACCTTTATGATATAAATCTCCTACTTTAACATCAAAAACTTCATTAATATAGTCTTTTATTTCAAACTTATTTAACTCTTTTTTTATTTCTTTTTCATCTCCTGTAAAGGTATAATCTAGAACATGTTCATTTTTTGAACTAGAGTTAAAAGTCACTGAAATTCCATAACCAAAACAACAAAGCGCTATTAAAACTAGTAAAGATGAAATTACTAAAGAATTTGATTTATAAAACGCATTTTCTTGTAACTGTCTAAAAGTAAATACTTCTAAACCATTTTTATTTTTTCTATTTTTAAGGATAATTTCAAATAGTACTACCATACCATGGAATATAAGAAAAGTTCCGCCTATGCCCAAAACAACAGTAATTCCCATAGACTCCATAGATTGCCATGCGTATCCATTAATAGATAGTCCATAAGCAATAAATAGTAATGCAATTCCCAGTAATAGTTTTATTGTAGTAAATAATTTATTATGAACCTTGTGTTTTTTCTCTTGAGACTGCAATATTAGTTTATCTATATCTTTTTTTGCTATACTTCCACTTAATATCAACAGAGCAACTAATCTAATAAGAAGAAAACCTAAAACTGTCCATAATACTGCCTCTATAGAAAAGGAAAATCTATGTCCTATAATACCTATACCTACAACCCTAGCTGTAATCATACTAATCATTTCTGAAATAAAAATAGATATGGGAATTCCAATAAGCAAAGATAACATACTGTTGTAAATTTCTTCCATTAAAAGCATTAAAAATAATTTCTTTCGACGCATTCCTAACATTAAATACATTCCTAATTCATGACTTCTTCTTTCTAACTGATATTTTCCAGCAAAGTATACTAAGAAAAATAAAATAAATAATGAAACTGCATATAAAACAGGTGTTAATAATAATAAACGATTTATTGCATCACTTTCCATTTCTTTTAAAAAGATTATTACATCTTGATTTTCCAGTGACAAAATAATATAAAATGCTATTATTGACACAATCAAGGAAACGAAAAACATTCCATTTTCTTTTCTATTTCGTTTGCTATTTTTCTTCACTAAATCAAAGAACATTTGCACTTCCTCCCCCTAACTGCGCCATTACCGAAATAATTCTTTTGTAGAATTCCTGTTGTGATTCTTCTGTAACTTTTCTTCTAAGTTCATGGAAAACTTGTCCATCTTGAATAAATAAAATCCTTGAACAGTAACTTGCTGCATTTACATCATGAGTTACCATTAAAATAGTTGCATTTTGTTCTTCATTTAAACCAGAAAGCTTTTCCATTAATAATTTTGCATTTTTTGAATCCAGTGCTCCTGTTGGCTCATCAGCAAGAACTACTTCAGGATTTAGAATTAATGCTCTAGCAGCTGCCACACGTTGTTTTTGTCCTCCTGACATTTCAGATGGGAACTTCGTCATTACCTCTTCAATTTCTAAATATTTTACAATCTCATCAATTCTTTTTTCATCTTCTTTTCCCATCATATTATGAATTGCAATAGGTAACATAATATTTTCTCTAGCATTTAAATTATCAATTAACTCAAAGTTCTGAAATAAATATCCAATATAATTTCCTCTATAGTCAGCTAATTTATTTCCTTTAAAACTTGCTATATCCTCTCCCTTAAGAAGAATTTTCCCTTCTGTTGGACTAGTACTTGTTGCAATACAATTTAACAGTGTTGTCTTTCCTGACCCACTACTTCCCATAATTCCAACAAACTCTCCATCTATAATTTGAAATGTAATACCATCTATAGCCTTTGTAATATTGTCTTTTTTTCCATAGTATTTTTTTAGAGATTGTACCTCTAATATCTTTTTCGCCATTTTTTACTTTCTCCTTTTTATGAACTGTGATATATTTTTTACTGCTCAACTTTTTAATTTTTAAATTGATACTTTTTACTAGGTTTTTATTTAAGTTTATTATACAAAACAATAATCATATATAATACTTACAGTTTATGAAAGGTTTGTCTATAAATTATAAAACCGTATCACTTACTTGTGATACGGTTTTACCTATTTTTTATAAATTTTATTTTTTAATTCTATATCATTATCAAATTATTTTGCTATAATGTTTTTCTTATGGAAACCTTGTACCCTAAGTTAACTATTAAATTATATAAAATATTAGCTTTTGATTTTCTTAATCGAGTAGTTATTGATTTTATGGAATAGAAATTTCTTCTAAACCACATATACCCGTCAAATAATTCCTCTGCACTCATGTTTTTAGGTTTAAAAGCTACTCTAGTTTTTCCATTATAATATGACCAATCATCAGTTAATAATCGACCTTCTTTCTTTAGTTGATAATATAGTGGTGTTTTGGGAAGTGGTGTCAGTATACTAACTGTGACTCCATCAATTCCTAGGTGATTGCACATATGTAAAGTTGTTTTAAATACTTCTTTTGTATCAGTATCAAATCCAAATATTATTCCTGCTTGTATACAAATTCCATATTTGTGAACAGAGTCTATTAACTCTTTATATTTGTCTACATTATTCAGACCTTTATTTACACTCTGTAGAGTTTCTTTTGAAAAAGACTCTAATCCAACAAAGAAATAAATACATCCTGCCTTTTGAGCTAACTTCAATACTTCTTCATCCTTGCATCTTTCTAAAGTAACTTGAGCCGCCCATTTTTTATTTAATTTACTAAGCTCCTTTAATAGCTCTTTTGCATATTCAAGATCTCCAAAGAAATTATCATCCCAAAATACAAAAAACTTACTTTTGCAATTTTTGATATCTTCTATTACTTCATTTATTGGCCTTTTCCTAAATGAATCTTCGTATATTTGTTTTAGATTGCAATAAGAACAACTATAAGGGCATCCTCTTGTTGCAAAAACTGCACCTTTAGTAAACCATCTTCTTTTTATTAAATCCCTTCTTGGTATTGGAATCTTTTCTAGTGTTGGAATACTTAAACACCTATACTCCCTATCATAAGCTCCATTATAAAAATCATCTAAAAATCTTGGCCAACTTTCTTCAGCTTCACCTATAATTACTACGTCACAATATTCTTTTACTTCTTCTGGTAAGAGAGTTGCATGTGGTCCTCCAAAAGCAACCTTACTTCCTTTATTTCTGAATATCTTCCCAATATTATAGCAATGAGGTGCATTTGCTGTATTAACTGTAACGACCACTAAGTCATAATATTTTCCAAAAGGTATTTTTTGATTATACTCATCTATTAATGTAACATCGTATTTATTTTCATCAATAAATGCTGCTAAATATGGCATGGTTATTTGTATAAAGTTGTTTATCTGCCTTTTTCTAAATCTATTAATCTCCTTGTTTTCAGGAGTTATCATTAATATACTCTTTTTCATATCTCCTCCAAATAATAATTTTTGTATAAAATTAGCTATATTCTTCTCTTTTAACTCATATTATTTATAATAACATAACTTTTAATAATAAAAACCGTATCACTTATTCGTGATACGGTTTTTATACATATTTTTCACTTGAGTTACAAAGACCAAGTTAAGTAAAACTTAACCCGATCTTCGTTAATACTATAATTTTTATGCTCCAAGTTTATTATTTTCTGCCTTAGAACCTTTCTTTGATGACATTTTAGGCCAACCTATTAATATAGACACTACTCCAAACACTACCATTAACATAGAATACCAGCAATAAGGTAAAATTGAAGCTGGTGATATACTTGCCAAAGCACCTGCTGTTAGTAATTGACTTCCATATGGTAGTAGCCCTTGGAAAGCTGATGAGAATAGGTCAAGAATACTTGCCGTTCTAGCTCTTGGAATATTATATTCATCAGCTATATCTCTAGCAATAGGTCCTGCTGTTATTATTGATATAGTGTTATTTGTTGTTGATATATCTATTAAACTTACTAATGCTGCTATTGATAACTCTGCACCACGAGCACTTTTAGTCTTTTTAGTTAAATTATAAAGTAACCAATCTATACCACCAAGATAGTCCATTAATACAACTAAACCACCAACTAATATAGCTATTAAAGACATATCTTCCATCCAAGTCATACCTTCATGAATAATAGCTAAAGATCCTATTAAAGTGAAGTCTCCATGCATAACACCTATTATCACTCCAACAAGCACACCTACACTCATAACTGTTATAACATTTGCTCCTAATAGTGATAATGCTATAACTATTACATAAGGAAGCATATTTATAAGGTTGTACTCTCCTTTTACTCCGGCAAATGAACCACCTGTTGTTTGTAAAGCTAATAAAATTAAAGTAATAATAACGGCTGGTAAAACCATTAACATGTTTGCCTTAAATTTGTCTCTCATTGGTATATCTTGAGTACGAGTGGCTGCAATTGTAGTATCTGATATAAATGATAAGTTATCACCAAACATAGCTCCTCCTACAACAACTCCACATACTAAAGCCATATTAAACCCTGTGGCATTAGCAAGAGATATGGCAATTGGCATTAAAGCTGATACTGTTCCCATTGAAGTTCCCATAGAGAAACTTAATATGCATCCTATAAGGAACAAACCAGGCAATACCATATTAGATGGTAATATACTTAAGCAAAAGTTTGTAATAGAATCACTAGCATGCATTGCTCCAACTATTCCATAAAATGCTCCTGCTAATAAAAATATTACTACCATAAGTATTAAAGTATCATCTCCTGCTCCCTTACAAAGCATTGTAACTTTTTCTTCAAAAGATAACTTCTTTTCGCCTTTTTTATTTAAGACTAAACCTACACCAATTGCAATTGCTATACCTATCATTAAAGGCATGTTTTCGAAATTTCCTGTTCCTATACCAATTGCAAAATATAAAATTAAAAATACGCATAATGGCACTAATCCTAAAAAGCTTCCTTTTGATTTCTTACTGTTTTCCATTTTACTCTCTCCTAAAATATTTTTTAATTTTTACTTTTTTTACCTGATAAATGTATCACACAAATAAGGCGCTAACAACAAAAAACGACAATTTTCAATATTACGTCCCTATATATCGATTTTTTTTATAGTAATATTTTTATTTTTCTGATTCATTGTTGCTTTTTGTAAGAATAATATAGGCTATCTCACTATTTTAGTGAGATAGCCTTGCTTTGTTATATAAATATATTTAATATAATTAAATATAGAAATCCTGAAATTAATTTCTATATTTTATTCAAAATTATTAGGATTTATTGGCCATTTACCATACTTTCTGGCAGCACTCATCATGGCATCTATATTTTCAACTGGTGAGTTAATAGGTATACCACATCCTGTACTTAATAAGTATTTTTTAGGGCTATCATAACCATCTTTGATACAATTTTTTACGGATTCATATACATCTTCCTTAGTACCAAGCATAATTGCTTCCACTGGATCCACATTACCTACGATAGGCAGTATATGTCCTACTAATTTTTTTGTCTCTAATAAACTAACTTTATTATCTATACTTAGCATGTCACATCCAGTTTCAATTAAGTCTAGTGTCATGTGAGAAGTATCTCCACAAACATGATATGCAACAGTTCTTCCATATTTATGAACATAATCTATTAATTCCTTTGTGTATGGAAGTACAAATTCTCTATAAGTTTTCTTATCTATAAGTGTGCCTGAAGCAATTGGATCACATAAAGATATATCTGATCCGGCCTTTAAAAAGTCCTGCATTACTATTTTTAGTGCATCTGTACTAAATCTTAATAATTCATGTACCTTTTCTGGTTCTTTTCTAATTGATCTTAATAATTTTTCCACAGGATAAAGACTTCCTGCTGCTGTTATTGGACCAACCATACTAAATGATGGTTCTACTTCATCTCCACATTCATCTAGTGCTATATTGTAGGCATCATAATTTAGTTGAAGCCATGGATCATTCTTTCTTTCAACTTTTGATAAATCTAAACCACTTAAATCATTAAGATTTTTTAAAAAGTGATCTATTATAGCTGGTACACTATCTTCTGGATTATTTGTTTTACTTCCTATTGCTGTTCCAACTCCATGTAGTCCATATTCTATAGAAATACCATCATTTCCAAATCTTTTGTAACATGCAATTTGTGCATTTGCATGATTTCTTGCGCAGCTAGTTTTTTCTCTAAATGTCATTCCTACTACTTTACCGGATATTGATGTAACAAAAGGCATTGTTGGTATTCTATCTATTTCTTTTCCTGCGAAAAACGCTGCTGATCTTTCCCTGGGTGTCATTTGATCATCTTTATGCATTATATACTCCTCCTAAAATCCCATATATTATCAATTGCTTGGAAACTTCAAACATTAAAAAATAATCTTTTGTATCCTGCTGATGCTTCAAGCTAGGTCTACAACTTTTTCAGCCATCTCTTTCTTTATTTTGCAAAATGATTTTATACTATTGTTTGTTTATAGATTACCATATAAAAAAGATTTATAAAAATTGATAATTTTTATAAATCTTTGTCATATATTGATTAAATTAATATTTAATTTCTTATTGTTTATTGCATAGATAGTACTTATCTTTATTGTTGTAAGACATATTATCCATTCTACTAATATCATTTTGAAATATTGAATATGATACAAAAATAAAAAGTATGTATTAACTTTTACATTAATACATACTTAACTGATTTATATAATATTTTTATTTGTCTACATTACTTATCATATGACTCTTTGTGTTATTTAAAAATTATACTATTCTATTACATAGCTCTAACAGGAAATATTGCATCTAAAACTCCTATAACAACAGCTGCCAGTACTGCTCCTAAAATAGATACTCCCATGTTAGGAACAAAAAATTGTGCTGCGTATATTATTATTGCTGCTATTATAAATCCTTTTATTCCTTTTCCAAAAGGAGATGCATCAACTCCCATAAACAATTCTACAAAATAGTCTAATAGTGATATTACAACAGCAGCTATTAAAAATGACCACATTCCTCTAATCGTAAATCCTGGTGTTACATATGATGTTATCATTAGAATAATGGCAACTAATATGAATCTCCCTATCCATCTTATTAGACTACCATCATTTACTCTTTCATTGTTATTAGATTCCATAGAAGACACTCCTTTAATAAAATAATATTTTGCATTTCTTATAAAATTTATAACTTATTATTATAAGTTAACCATTCTATCAGATAATATCCTTATAATATTAGAAAAACTTAAAATTAATAATTTTTTGTATAATTTTAGTTTAAATTCTTCATAATATAAAAAATGAGCAAAGCCCTATTTTGCAAGGTTTTACTCATTCTCGTTAACATTTCAAGTACATAAAAACTTATTTTGATATTTTTCCACATCTATTTTTTATAGTTACTCTTATGTCTTCTATTCTTCTTTTGTTTACATTTTCAATTAAAAACTTAATATCATCTAATTCGATTTCTCTACCTTCTTCTGGGAAATTACCTAACAATGTAAGTAGGTATCCATTTAAAGTATCGTAATCACCTTGTTCTATATCTATATCAAATTTATTGTTAAATTCATTTATTGTCAAATATCCTTTTACAATAAAATTACTTTCATCAATCTGTGTTATGGTAGATTGGGTTTGATCGTATTCATCCTCAATATCTCCCATAATTTCTTCAATTAAATCTTCTATAGTTACTAATCCTTCTATTCCACCGTATTCATCAATTAATAATGCTAGGTGTACTTTTTTCTCCTTTAGAAGTTTAAATAACTCATTTGTTCTAATTGACTTTGATACAAAATATGGCTCATGAAGCATTGTTTTTAAGTTTATGTTTTCAAATCCAATCTTCTTAGCTTTTGCTAATAAGTCTTTTACATATAATATACCTATTATATTGTCCTTGTTGTCTTCATATACAGGTATTCTAGAATATCCCGAAGTAATTACACCTTCTAATATATCTTCTAAATCATCATCAATATCTACGGCAAAAATATCATGTCTAGATGTCATAATTTCCTTTGCAGTTTTATCATTAAATTCAAATATGCTATATATCATTTGTTTTTCTTCATTTTCAATACATCCATCTTCTTGAGATTGTGATATCAATGATCTAATTTTTTCTTCAGTTACGCTCTCCTCAATATCTTTATCGTTATTTCCTGTCAGTTTTAAAACCACATTAGTTGAAAATGATAAAAGCTTTATAAATGGTTTTGTAATTTTAGATATCATGTAAATTGGCTTCACTGAAAATAAAGATATCTTTTCTGATTTTTTCAGGGCAATTCTTTTAGGTACTAATTCTCCAAATACTAATGTAAAATATGAAAGTATTAACGTAACTCCAAATATACATATCTCCTTAGAATAAGATATATTTAATGGAGCTAATACCGTTGAAAGATGTGTAGATATTCCTGTAGCAGCTGATGCACTTGAGAAAAATCCAGCTAAAGTTATGCCTATTTGAATAGTTGATAAGAAGTTGCTTGGGTTTTCCATTAACTTTTCAAGTAACTGAGCTTTTTTGTTTCCATCTGAACTTAATTGTTTTATTTTTGACTTGTTCACAGAGACTATGGCCATTTCTGCCGATGCGAAAAATGCGTTAATAGCAGTAAGTAATGCTATTAAAATTATTTGAGGCATAAAGGCCCCGGGGTCTGGATCTAAATTATCCATTTCTTCCTCCTTAAAATAATAATTAAAATTTAAAATAAAGATTCATTAAATACCATTGGGTAAATTTTTATTTAATGTAAATTATAATCTATCAAGTAACTTTTATCAATATTATATTATATGAATCAAAATATTTTAACTAAATTAAAAATTGCAAAACAGCTAAAGCCCCTTTAGTTCTTTTTAGTTACCAAAAGGGCTTTTTATTATTTATTAGATAAATTCTTAATCAATAACTTGTTTATTCTTTTTCTATCACATTTTAATATAGTAAACTCATAATCTTCATAAGTAAATTTATCATCTACTTGTGGATATGACTCTAGTTGGGTATAAGCCCATCCTCCCATAGTATCAATATTTTCCTCATCAATATCTATATTTAAAAGTTGGCTTATGTCTTCAATAAGTACCTTTCCATCTACAATGTAGCTGTTGTCTTCAGTTTTAAAAATTGCGTCTTCTTCCTCATCAAACTCATCTTGAATTTCACCAACAATTTCTTCTAAAATATCTTCCACAGTTACTAGTCCGGAAGTTCCTCCATATTCATCAATAATTAAGGCAACTTGTCCTTTATCTTTTTTAAATATTTTGAGAAGTTCACTGATCGGCATAGATTCTGGTACAAATTTTATCTCACGAATAATATTTTTTATACTTTGGTCACTACCATCAATCTTTTGCTTATATAAATCTTTAATATGTATAAATCCAATAACATTGTCTTTGTTACCTTTACATACAGGATATCTAGTAAGCTGTTCATTAAATGTATATGATATAATATTGTCAAAAGAATCTTCTATAAAAATATTTCTAATATCAGTACGTGGTACCATTATTTCTTTTACAGTTTTATCAGTAAAATCAAATATATTAGATAAAAGATTTAACTCAGTTTTATCTACTAAGCCATGATTATAACTTTCTTCAACTAATAGCTTTATTTCCTCATCAGTATGAACAGATTCATGTTCATCAACTTGAGAAAGTCCAAATACCTTTAGTATCCAATTTGTACTATGGTTAAATAACCACATTACAGGATAGGTTACTTTATAAAAAAGTATAAGTGGAAGAGCTGTACTTAAAGCTACTTTTTCTGAACTTATAATTGCCAGTGATTTTGGAACCAATTCTCCAAGTACAATGTGAAAACCAGTTATAATTGAAAAGGCAATGACAAATGAAATTGAATGTGTCAAACTTGATGGCAAATGAAATAGATTAAATATTGGCATTAACAAACGTAAAATTGCAGGTTCTCCTACCCACCCTAGTCCTAAAGATGCTAATGTTATTCCAAGCTGACAAGCTGATAAGTATGAGTTTAAGTCTTTAACTATAATCAAAGTATTCTTAGCACGTTTATTTCCTTGAAGTATCAGTGTTTCTATCTTAGATTTCCTCACTTTTACCATAGCAAACTCTGTTGCAACGAAAAATCCATTTAAAAATACTAGAAAAAATACTATAAGTATATTTATAAAAATAATCATATATATTATTCACCTCTAAAATTAGTATCAATACAAATTACTCTATAACATATTATTAACATTTTACGATTAAATAAAAGTATAACACTTGGATAAATTACTATTTTTAATTTTACTTTATTTTAAACAAGTCATAGCCTTAATATCTACTGTATAAACCTATTTGTGAATTCCAAGTAATTTATTTAATAGTTAATCATATAATTTTATAAAGTTTATAAAAGGAGTGATAAATAAATATGCCTAATGTTCCTAATCCCTACCCATATCCTTGTATTATTCCACCACCAATGTATAACATGTATTCATACCCTTTTTGGGGTAACCAACAAATGTACAATATGTACCCATACCCTTTTGAATACACTAAAACAATATATAAAAGAGATAACATCAAATTAAAGGATTATGGTCCAAACCCTATTGTGATTGATATTGAAGATGCAACAAAACAAAACAATACTTTCCGTACAACATTGTGGACAGGTGAGAATTTGCAAGTTACCCTAATGAGTATTGATGTTGGTGATGAGATAGGTCTTGAAGTTCATACAACAGGAGATCAATTTATAAGAATTGAAGATGGTGATGCACTTGTTCAAATTGGAAATAGCCAGGATAATCTTAGTTTTCAAAAAAAGATATCTGATGACCATGCTGTTATGATACCTGCTGGCAAGTGGCACAATATTATAAATATAGGAAGTGAACCGCTTAAACTATATGCTATCTATGCTCCACCTGAGCATCCAAAAGACACAATACAGCCAACTAAAGCAGATGCAGAAGCTGCTGGTCGTGAGTTTAGATATTAACTAGTTGCAAAGTATAATAGGAGCTGAATAATTTATTTTATTTAGCTCCTATTTTAGTATAAAAAGTTATTTAATTCTATTGTTTATAGAAATATAAATATGAATTTCTTGATTTTGCATATCTTCTGTATTATTTTGATATTCTTCAAAATCACAAGAATACTTTCTATCTAAATCCATCTGCCATAATTTCATCCAAAACTCCCCTACTGAATTTTGAACATCGCCATTTATAATAAATTTAGCATATTTTCCACTTGGGATTATTTTGCTTACTAATGGATTTTCTATTCTATCAATTTTGTTCACTTCACAACAACAAAGAAAGTTATATGGCTGAGTAAAGTTTCCTTGGTAATCTGTATATAGCCCAATAGTTTTATTACCTTTTCTGTTTTTTATCTTTTCATAATGACCTTTCATTAAAAATTCTTCCCATAATGTTTTAATATCTTCAACTAACTTATTGTTGTTATTAATAGTTTCTTTTATTAAACCTATAACTTGTTTCTCTTTTAAATTAACTATTTCATAATTCATAACCAATTCTCCTATCTACTTTTTCTTAAAGTATATCTAAGGTGATAGACATGAGTGTGTCATATTATAAATATTTATTAAAATAAAGTCAGAAAAAAATAGCATTGATATAGTATGAATTTCAAATATATAAAAACCATTTACTATAATTATTCCATAAATTGTAATTTACCGTTCCACTTCATATCAAATTTGTCTTTTATTTATTACAATAACTCACTTATGATATCCCTATATAGTTTCCATAAATTAGAACCAAAATTACTTATTAGTATGGTACACGTATTTATCTCCCTATCAAAAGATGTTAGAAAACTAACCCCTGGATCGCATCCTTGCAAATATGGAATAAATATATCATCTGATACTCTTTTTAACCAAATTCCATAACCATAACACTGCTCATCTACTTGTGGTGATAGCATTTTGGATAACATTTTATCTGAAAGTATTTTTCTATTCAATAGATTCCCCCAAAATTTCTCAATATCTGAAACAGTCGTAAATACACCTCCTGCTCCAGTACCTTTTACATCTATACTATAAATATTACTATAGAATTCCTTTCTTTCATCATCATAAATATAGCCAGTAGCACATTTTGATGGTAGCCTATCAAGTTCATAATATCCTGTATTTAACATACTACAAGGTTTAAATATAATCTCTTCCAAATATTTATCAAACGGAATATTTAAAATATTTTCAATAATAAGACCTAAAACTACATACCCTGTATTATTATATTGGAATTTCTCTCCGCTCGGATACATCATTGACTTATCTATGAAAAGTGGTAATATATCTAAAGTGGTAATATATCCATAGAATTTCTTATTTCATAGTTAGTATATTCTTTCCATAGTTCACCATAATCTTCCATAACAGATTCATCAAAATAATCTGGAATTCCAGAAGTATGATTTAATAATTGATGAATTGTAATTTTAGGATTGATCTCTTTTAAATCTATATCTAAAATATCACCGATACAATCATCAAAAACAAGTTTTCCATCTTCTATCAATTTTAGAATTGCTATTGCAACAAAAACTTTTCCTCCTGAAGCTATAGCAAATTTTGTATCAATTTCATTCGGTACACAATATGAAATACTTGCCAGTCCAAACGCTTTTTCTAAAATTATATTTTTACATTTTTTTATAAGTATTACTCCACTAAAATCTTTATCTATTATATCATTTATATTCAACTAAATTTCTCCTTCCCCTAGTTTTAATATGATAAATCAATTATTAATCTTAAATAATCAAATCTCTAAATTCCTATTTCGTACTATATATAAGTATGGATGTTAAGAAAAACACCTTAACTATCTGTACTTATTTTTATTATAAGTAAGTGAATAATTGGTTTGACGTAATTCCATTGGGTTATCGCACCCGTTAGATAAACTGTCAGCCATCCCCTTATTATAAGTATTTGATTAAACAGGTTGAAATCCTTTTAGGGCGTTCGTGTAACTAACGAAAATGAATAGTAATAAGTATGGGTGGAAAACAATTATAGAACTTTAAAACCGGAGGTTATTTATGATTAGCGTAGGTATAGATGTTTCAAAAGAAAAAAGTACTGTATGCATTGTAAAACCATGTGGTTAGACTATAATAAAGCCATTTGAGGTTACACATGCAGAAAATGATTTAAATAATCTTTTAACATTAATAAGTCGATTTGATGATGAAATAAAATTTGATAATATTACAAAGATGAGTTAAATATAATTTATTCAAAATTATAATAGATGATCAAAAAAAATAGATACCGTCAAAGCGAGGATAAAGCTAAAAAGATTTATACTCTTGCTAAAGAAGGTATCTCTACTTTACCATCTCGTACCCCATCAACCAAGATGTTGGTACATGAATCGGTAAAGATAATACGAGAAATTGAATCTACTCTCACAAAAATATCACCACGAATGCAAGAATTAGCCAAGCCCCTACCAGAATATAAAATTGTAAGATCCATGGGTGGCATTGGAGATGTAATTGCTCCAAGATTAATCGGAGAAATCGGTGATGTAAGACGTTTTCATAGTGCTAAAATTCTAGTTTCGTACGCAGGTATCTATGCTCCACCATACCAGTCAGGAAAATTCATAGGAACAGATAGAAAAATGCACAACTAAAAACAAGAAATTAAAAATATCTAATAATTTTTTAAAAAAGACTTGATTTTTATTAGCAGGTTTATCTATATAGTATCAAACGTTTCTTTATTTTGCATTATATAACAGTTGTAAACTTTGACCATTTTATATATGTTATTAAATTTTTATTCTAATTAAATACTGTCTGTTAAATCATTGTAATATAAAAAAATGTGAGACTTCAATATTTATATTACCCTATAAAAAACTTCTTGAGCAAATAACATAGGTACATTTTTATTTCTTTCAAATATATCTCTATAGTTTTCTACAGGAACTTTCTGTTCTCCTACATAGGTCGATACTTCTAGAGTTAGTCCTGGTTTTTTATAATTCTCAATAAACCAATCTTTATATCCACTACCTGTGACAGGTTGTTTTTCTTCTAATACATATCCTGTCTCCTTAGATATTTTGCTAGCTATGGCCAAATCCCTTTCTATATTTAATTGATTATACTGATAGTAAATTATCTCTCCTGAAGAATGATAAGAAATTGTCCCATCAAATAAGTATTTTTCTGTTAAACATTTTAAGGCATATGTTTCTGGTTCTGAGAAATAATACGGACCTTTATAAAGAGCATATTGTGGATGGGTTACACTATCATCATCCGGGTACTTAGTTGGATAATTTCTATTTAAATCTACTCCATTTATATTAGCTTTCCAACGAGGAAACAATTCTTCTTTTAGATAGGGTTTATATTTATACTCTGAAGGTATATATTTACCTCCGTTTATTACTAAATCTGCACCATCTGGATTAACTAATGGCACAAAAACAAAAGTTATATATTGCAAAAGTTTATTAATACTCATATTATTTATACTTTTGTCCATTTTATATAATTTTAAAAGATAGTTGATTTGGTCTAATAGCAATATAGTTGTAATAGCTTCTCTAGCATGATGAGTTCCTTGAATTAATATTTTTGTACTTCCTTTACCTATAGTTATAGATAGTATTGGTGTTCCTTGTACTGATTCCCCTATTTTATTTAGACTTAATAATTTTTTATTATGCTTGCATAGATTATAAATAGCTTCGTTTATACTTTTTGAAAAGTGGCTGGATTGGTATAAGTTTATATAACTTTTAATGCATCTATTTATCATATTATCACTCCATTATTACATTTTTTATGCATATATAATATATATTCTATGATATTTAAATAAATTCACTGTGTGTATAGATGACTTATAAATTACAATCATTAAACTAAGAATTATTATTCAAAGCCTGAATAAACTTATATCTCTCATTTTCACTAGCAAAAACATGAGTTGGCACCATAAAAAGAAGTACCTTTATTTTGCCAAGTACTACTATAGTATTATTTTTTAAAATAACCTTTTTCATATCATTAAGGTCAATTTCTTTAGTTGTATTATTAATATAATATAAAACACCATAATCTTCTAATCTTATTTACTACTCACTCAGATATTTCTGATTTTTCTTTAAAAATTTTTCACTATGTTTCAAATAATATTTTTTATAAAAAGAATTGTTTTTTACAAATATGCAAAAACCTATGACCATTAAAATATAAATGGACGCGTTTATTATAGCTATTTTCTAATATCCATATTGTATAATTTTTAATACTTGATATACTCCCCAAAACAGCTACAAACAATTTAGCTTTAATAAAAAAAATATGCATAATCATCAAAACTAAATTCATATTCATCGATTATTGTTTTCCTTCAAAATAAAAAATAGTTAATACTTTATTATTAACTATTTTTTATTTATGTATTAAATGTTTTTGTGCATTTTGTACTGCTGTTTCAATAAGTGTTGTTGCTGAATTGCGATTTAAAGGAAATACCCTTTTGTGATAAATAGAACAATAACCGTTAGTACTATGTAACAAATTCAAATATAAATAATTCTTCAACAGGAGTATTTAATTCCTTTGAAATTCTAACAGCTAATTCAAGTGAAGGATTGTATTTTCCATTCTCTAAACGAGCGATAGTTTCTCTTCTAACATTAACTTTATTAACTAATTATTCTTGAGTTAATTCTTTAAATTACTAATAAATTTCTTAGTATCCTAAATCAAATTTTTAAATTAAGAATGCCCATAAATTCATTGATATTGCAAAAGTAAGTGCTATTATCAAGACTTGCAATCTGTAAAGTGTTAGTGAATCTACTGTAAATAACCTAATTAATACACTTGATACAATAGCTAGTACAAAACCTATATAAAGTGCTATCATACCTGCTCTACGCTTATTATAAATTAAGCGTTCATCTTCATAATCACCTAGCCTGTACCGCCAACAATTAGCAAAACTATCAAAGAATCCAAAATATTTCACAAGATAAATTTATAAGTCTAACAAGCCATTTGAATTTTACCTAGCAACGTATTAAAATTTTGAACTACAAATTAAATATAATTATTATTTTAAAAGCAAAATAATAATTATACATTCAATTGGAAACATTAACTTACTATTATTACCCCTAGAATACAATACACAATTAATAGAAACTAACTGCTTCGAGAATACACCATGAATTACCTCTAAAGAATCTCCTTCACTTATAAATGAATCAGAGTCTATTTTCACCTTAACTTCTCGTTTATTTGTATAATCTGTAATCACTACTTTATAATAACTTCTATTAAACCTTGTTCTATGTTCATATATACCAGTGCAGGTGCCATTTATAGATGTAAATACATTAAATATATTTTCTAAAAGAGCAAAAGAATTTTGCAATATAAAATATATAAATAATAATTCAAAAAATCCAATTGTAGGGCTTCTAAGTATGATCGTATTCAGTAGTATATATAATATGTTTACAATAATTTCTACTTTTCTATATTTAAATTCTACCCTCTCTTTTTTATCATGCCAAGCTTTAAATCTCCACAATATGCTATTAATATTATCTTTAGTGTTTAAATTTGATAATTTATCTATCTCACATGCTTTATAATATAACTTTCTAGCATAAAATATCAATCCACTAGTAATCAGCATTAATAAGCTTGTTAGAAGTAGACTTTTATCCCCTGTTATATAAATAATAAACATAGAAAAAATTATAGTAACTAAGATATTTAATTTATAGGCAAAAATATTTTCATTTATTGTCTCTTGGCATACTTCATTTTCCACTGTTATTAGTTATTTTTCACTAGTTTTTATACAAAAATATGAAACTCCCATAAAGATTATTTGAAAAATAATATAATAAATTTCTTCTCCTTCAGGAATTTCTCTAATAATATTAAATATTTTTATATTCTCATTTAATAAGCCCATATTTGTTAGAGTTTTTATAGGATAAATCAAAAATATACCATATATAAAATATAATATCTTACATACCCCATCTAATGAATTTTTCATGCTTATCCCCCATTAATACTTCTTTAAATTCCTATTCATAATATAGTAATAAACGTTTATTTATTTCCAATTATATAATAATTGTGAACTGTTCCTTTGTAACTAATTATTCAACCTCTAATTCTTTACCATTTTTATCAAAATATTTACAATCAAAATCTATTGATTTTTTTTGTTCATCATCTGATAATACATTCTTTAGTAAGACCATTGATGGTTTGCCAATTTTCAGCTTTTCATTGAATATGTGGTTATTTATTGACATCTCTACAGTAGAAACATTACTTCCATGTATGCCAAATGCTTATTATCTAGTCCATCATTATGATTATATCTAACTGCAAAATTAGTTACTCCTAGACCATCTTGCCCAACACCCTCTACTTTATTCTCAGTCATTATATAATCTTCTTTTTTATTTTTTTCGCATACAAGATATCCTTGTCCAGTATCTAATACAAAACTACCATTTTGGAATTATCAATATGTACATTATCTAAAATAGTTAGATTATCATTGCCAATAACATCTAAAAAATCACCTTCATTTAAGTATTGTTATATTTCTCCCTCTGTGTTGCCTATTGTATCATTATTGGTACAACCTGTTATAAATATTATTGATAGAATCGCATTAATTAGTATTATAATTTTTTTCATTTTATTCTTCACTACTCTTTTGATTTCGCAACATACCACATTTATCTTCTGACAAATACTCAAATTTATGTTTGCTATATAGCAAATCAGCAGGATTATTTGCTATTAAACAAATATAGCTATCCTCATATGTATTTTTCTCAAAGTAATTATCCAGCTCTTTCATTATCAAATCTGCTAATCCTTTTCTACGATAGTTTTCATCTACCATAATGTCGCTTACCACATAGGTTATGCCACCATCACCTACTATTCTTCCAAAAGCAATTAATTTATCTTCATCATATATTGATGCTGTAAATAGTGAGTTTTGCAAAGCTATCTCACTTCTTTGTAAATCCTTACTCCCCATGCCTGAACGCAATCTTAGACTTACATAGTCTTTTGCAGTTGGTACTTCATAAATAAGTTGTATATCCATAATTCACCTCAACTAAAATTCTTATTTAACTATTTCCTAATTATAATCAAATTGTATACTTAAATTATAATTTGATACTATCTCTATATAAAAGAGTATTTTGATAATATTTTAGCATTTATAGATAAATATACGAAGCAATAAAGTAAAAAAATAAGAAATTGCCATCCTTCTCAAGTTGGGAACTTCTTATCTTTTATTTGTTTAAGGTATTGCCTACTTTGACAATATTTTGAAATTATAAAATATTATATTATACTTTATGATTAATCATTATATCTTTAACTTCCTCTAGAAACTCAGGATTTATTAGCTCTAGCATTCTTGGAATAAAGTTTTTCATATATTCTTTATCAAAAGTTCCTTCACTTTGCCTTGCAAAACTTTCACTTAGTAAGTCTTTTGCTTTATCTTGATTTTCTAACTTTACTCTTGCAATTATGAAATTTAAAAATCTTTCTTGGCCACTATTCATTATGTTCATTTCCTTTTCAAGTCTATCATACTGATAAATCATATACTCCCAAACTATCATTTATGATAGTAAATATCAAAAATGTACGTACTTGCGTAAAGTAATTATTCTTTTATAATAGATATTAAATATAAGGTTGTCAATTAACTGTTATAATATAGTTGTTGTATATAAATAAAAAACATTAAATAGGGGGAATTTTTATGAATAGAGAATTACCAATGCAAAAAAAATATGATAGATTAGGTCCAAATGTTGTTAAATCATTAAAAGAAAGACATTTTGATGCATGTTATTGCACTACATCTCAAGAAGCACTTGAAAAACTTTTGGAATTAATACCAAAGGAAGATGTTGTATCTTGGGGTGGATCTCAAACTTTATCTGAATTAAATATTCAAGAAACTTTAAAAGAAAAAGGATTTGAGGTAATAGATAGGGATTTAGGTAAAACCCTAGAAGAAAGAATGGATTTAATGCGTAAAGCCTTACTTTGTGATACTTTCCTTATGAGTAGCAATGCAATTAGCGAAGATGGTCAATTATTTAATATAGATGGAAATGGAAATAGAGTTGCAGCCATGTGTTTTGGACCTAAAAGCGTTATAGTTATAGCTGGTATGAACAAAGTTGTAAAAAGCGCTGAGGATGCTTACACTAGAGCAAGAACAATTGCTGCTCCAGCAAATACTCAAAGATTTGATGGATGTAAAACACCTTGTTATATAAATGGTGCTTGCTCAGATTGCAAGAGTCCAGATAGTATATGTGCCTATATGGTAGCAACTAGAATCTCTCGTCCAGCGAATAAGATTAAAGTAATTTTAGTAGGTGAAAATTTAGGAATGTAATTACCTTAAATTACTTCGTAATGTATTAAAATTTCTAACTTATCTATATTGTATTATTCTATCCTTGCAATTTAAAACGTATCACTTAATTGTGATACGTTTTAAATTGCACTATTAATCAAAATTAGTATCCTTATTTATGAGATATTAACTGTTATTTATTCTAAATAACTAAACTTCATTCTTTTGAGCTATTTTTTCTGTGATTCTTTGATCTATTTCTTTCTTCAGTTCTTTTAAATAAGGAGATAATTCCACCTTATCCGAACCATAAGTAAACTGTAAGTCATATTCTAACGGAATCCAAGTACTAATATCCACCTCGTTATGTTAAATGACTGCTTCTAAATTATCTAATGCTTTGTAAAGCTTTACTTCATCAGTCTAATGTTAATTCATTTCCTTTAAAAGTTCTGTTAATTCATTACGCATTAATAATGCCATTAATGCCTATGTTCTGCTACACTTTCATGGCGTCCGCTTGATGTCCATGAGTGCCTAGTATTGCATTTTAGTTTTTCTGCTACTGTTAATATTTCTAGAAATGTTGCTGTATTCATACGAAGTTCACCCTGGAATTTTTATTTACGTTTTCTACAGGAACTTTCTGCTTCCCTACATAGGTCGATACTTCTAGAGTTAGTCCTGGTTTCTCAAGATCACCTTCCAAAATTTCACCTACATTATCTATACAAAGAAATACTTTTACATCTTGCAATTTGTTGTGTAAATCTATTTTATTAAAATCCTGTATTATTTAAAAATAAAATCTGTGTATATGTACAGATTTTGTTGTTTATGTCGTAAATAAAAGATAAGTAATATTAAAAATATTGTGTATGAAAATCAGAGGAGAATCAGAATGAAAAGTATAAAAATTAAAATTATTTCTAGTGTATTAATAATGTTTATTCTTTCCTTATTATTGGTGGTAGGAATGGGAATTAGAAAAAGTTCATCAACGATTGAGCAAGTTATAGGATATGAATATACTGAGAAAATACAAGGTAGCAACAATATGTTACAGTTATACTTAAAAGAACAATTTGGATCTATAAAAAATAACAATGGTGAGCTAGTTGATGTTAATGGTAAATCAATAGAAGATAGTAATGATTATATTGATAAATTTTCTGAAAGCATGAATTTAGTTGCAACAGTTTTTGCTAAAAAAGATGATACATATACGAGAATACTATCAACTGTAAAAGATGAACAAGGTAAAAGAGCTGTTGGAACAACTTTAGATGCATCAGGAGAAGCATACAAAGCATTATCAAAAGGTGAATCTTATTTTGGAGAAGCAGAGATACAAGGTAAGAAATATTTAACAGGTTATGTGCCAATGCATGATGATAGCAACAATATAATAGGTGCATATTTTTGTGGAGTTCCTATAGATACTGTAGATGGACTGATAAATGATGGTAATAAAAAAACAATCATAGGAGTAGTAAGTGTAGCGCTACTAGTGTTAATCTTTGTAGCTGGTTTAATCTATATTATTGCTAGTTCAATAACTAAACCAATAAAAAAAATAACTGAAGTAGCTCATGATATATCACAAGGAAATTTTGATGTTGATTTAAATATTGATTCAAATGATGAGGCTGGACAACTGGCGGAGGCTTTCAATGAAACAATTTCTCAACTTAATAAGTATCAAGATTATATAGATGAAATATCTATATCTTTAGAAAAAATAGCTAGTGGTAATCTAGATATACAACTTGAAAAAGAATATGTAGGTCAATTTAAAAAATTAGAAACCAATATAAATGATTTAATATACGGGCTAAACTTTATGGTGTCTCAAATTTCATCAACTTCAGATCAAGTTGCTATAGGTTCACAGCAAGTATCTGCTGGAGCACAAGAACTTGCTCAAGGAGCTACAGAACAAGCAAGTTCCGTTCAAGAACTAGCATCAACGGTAAATGAAATTTCAAATCAAATAAATGAAACAGCTCAATATGCACAAAGAGCACAAGAAGTTTCCAGGGAAGCAACTTTAGCTACAACTAAAGGACATGAACAAATGAATCAAATGATTGCAGCTATGAATGACATAAGTAACGCTTCAAATGAAATTAGTAAAATAATAAAAAATATTGATGATATAGCTTTTCAAACAAATATATTAGCTTTAAATGCAGCAGTTGAAGCGGCAAGGGCAGGAGAAGCCGGTAAAGGATTTGCAGTTGTTGCAGATGAAGTTCGTAATCTAGCAGGTAAATCTGCAGAGAGTGCAAAAAATACTGCGATATTAATTGAAACTGCTCTTAATTCAGTAGAAAATGGAAGAAATATTGTGGATGAAACGGCAAGATCCTTAGAACTAGTTGTAAATAGCTCTAATCAAACTGCTCAAGTGATACAAAATATTGCAGATGCAAATAACCAGCAAGCAGTAGCTATAACCCAGGTAAACATAGGTGTTGAGCAGATATCAGACGTAGTACAAAACAATAGTGCAACAGCAGAAGAAAGTGCTGCATCAAGTGAAGAATTATCAGCACAAGCTCAAATACTAAAAGATACAATTAGTAATTTTAAAATGAAAGAAGGAGACTATAAATCAGTTTGTTCTTTAGATTAGTTTAGGATATTTAATAAAAAATTAATTCTTTTATTAATATACTCATGAAAAATACTCCTTTACGGCATGACTTTTTCATAATCAACCTCAATATTATTTAACTTAATAAAGTTAAGAAGCTGCACATTTTTGAAGTACTCCCTTTAAAGTCGACCGTTTATATAAAATATTTGGAGTATTTATTTTAAAAACCACAGTATTTAAAAATTAAGCTATCTGTGGTACTTTCAGATTTAACAACTTAAACATATAATTGTTATTAGAAAAATAAATTTACCACAAAATACAAGTGATTAGAAATTCTTAGCTTGATTAAAGCTAAATGATGGTGGGAAAAAATAAAATATGTGAATTTTATCTTATGTATTATACATGAGGTATATTGAGGAGTTGTTAATTATGAAGAAAAAAGTTGCTGTTTTAATGGGTGGAATTTCTACAGAAAGAGAAGTTTCTTTAAATTCAGGAAGATCTGTTCTTAATGCTTTAGATAGAGAGAAATATGAAGTACATGAAATAATCTTAAATAATAAAATGGATGTTATAAATAAAATGCCAGAAGGTATCGAGTTTGCATTTTTAATGTTACATGGTAAATACGGTGAAGATGGTACTATACAAGCAATATTAGAATCTATGGATATTCCTTATTCTGGATGTGGACCTTTAACTTCTGCCATGTGCATGGACAAGAACATTACTAAAAAAATGTTAAGGGATTCAGGTATTGCGACTGCAGACTGGACTATAGCAAAATCAATAGATGATATAGACTATGACAAAATAGAAAAAATGGGTTATCCAGTTTTTATAAAACCAAATAGTGGTGGTTCTTCTGTTGCTACTTTCAAAGTAGAAAAAAAAGAAGATGTTGAAGCTGCTGTAAAAGCTGGTTTAGAAGTAGATACCGTAGTAATGATAGAACAGTATCTACCAGGTGATGAATACACTTCTTTCGTTTTAGATGGTGAAATTTATCCAACAATAAAAATATCAAGTACTACAGGTTTCTTTGACTATGAAGCAAAATATTCAACTGGTGCTAATGCAGCAAAAGAAGAAATAGTTTATTTAGATGATGAATTACAAGAACAAATTGATAAAGCATCTGAAACAGTTTGGGATATATTCTACTGTAGAGCTTATGTAAGAGTAGATTTTATATTATCTAACGGGAAATTTTATGTTCTTGAACTAAACACACTTCCCGGAATGACACCAACAAGTTTAATCCCAAGAAGTGCTAATGCTAAAGGCTTATCTTACAGTCAATTAGTAGACAAAATAATGGAGACATCAATAAAATAATAACCTAGACTAAAATAAGTTTATTTAATATAATTAATTTATATAAATAAAGCTTAGAGGTGATAATTTGTTATTCTCCGATTTAACAATTAATGAAAATGAACCAATATATATTCAGATAAAAAAATATTTGGAAGAAATGATTTCAAAAGGACTTCTTCCTCACAATTCTAAGCTGCCTTCCACAAGGGAGCTTAGTTTACTTTTAAATGTGAGCAGAAACTCTATTGTATTAGCTTATGAAGAGTTAAAGTCTGATGGTATTATTTATTCTATTTCTGGAAAAGGAACTTTTGTAAATAGTGATAATAATATTAGCAATAGTCATTGGAATATCAATTACAAAAACTTTGAAAATGATTATATGAAAATAGCAAATAACATGGATATTATAAAAAGTGAAATAAGATGGAAATCTGGTCAAATTTCTTTCAAAAGTATATCTCCTGATGGAGATTTATTTGATATGGAAGAATTAAAAAAATCTTTTTTAAATAGATTTAATTTAGAAGGTCATAAGTTGTTAAACTATGGATATGCCCAAGGATACAAACCATTAATCGATTATTTACATGGGTATATGAACAAAAAGGGTGTAAACACTATAAATAAAGACATTCTAATAGTCAACGGTTTTACAGAAGGATTAGATCTTATAATATCAACACTAACTAATAAAGGTGATTATATACTTTGTGAAAATCCTACCCATAATACCTCTATTAAAATAATGAGATCTTATGGTCTTAATATTATACCAATAAATATGGATGAAAATGGTCTTGATTTTAAAGACTTAGATACGAAGTTAAAAAAATATAAAAGCAAAATAAAATTTTCTTATATTACTCCTTCTTATCATAATCCTACAGGTATGGTTATGTCTCCAGAAAATAGATATAAGTTTTATAATTTAATGAAAAAAAATAATATACCAATTATTGAAGATGGCTTCAACGAAGAACTTCTTTATTCTTCTTCTCATATATTTCCTATTTGTTCTTTAGATAACAATAGTAATGGTGTCATCTATATTGGAAGCTTTTCTAAAATATTGTTTCCAGGACTAAGAATAGGATGGATTTTATGTGATAAAAATTTAATAAATAGATTAGAAAGTGTAAAAAGATGCACTAATATTCATGTTTCTTTCTTAGATCAAGGCATCTTATATGACTATTTACAAAATGGAGCTTTTGAAAAATATATAAAAAAGACTAGAAAGTTTTATGGAGATAAATTTAACTTTGCCAAACAGTGTGTTGAAAAATATATAGAATGTGATTATATATTAGGTGATGGAGGGCTTCATTTGTTTCTAGTTTTTAAAAATTTAAATACTAGAAAACTTCTTCATGAGTGCTATAAAAAAGATGTAATCTTTATGCCAGGTGACTTATTTTATATTGATGATAAAGGTAAAAATACCCTTAGGTTAGGTTTATCTCGATTATATGATGATGATATAGAAAAGGGAGTTAGAATTATAGGTGAAACTATAAAAGAATTAGACCATAAATAAATTATAATTTCATTACATAAAAAACGCGTAAACTTAATAGCTTGCGCATTTTTTTATGTAAGTGACCTAATAATAAATGTGCTCATTATAATAAACAACCTTCCACTTTACAATAAGTTTGTATTTTTCAAATATATCTTTTTATATTAAAGACTTCCAAGCAATATACCTTATATGTTATAATTAATTTGAATATTTAACCTTACTTATTAAATCGAACTTAAGATAAGTA
This sequence comes from Terrisporobacter petrolearius, assembly GCF_020748185.1. Classification (GTDB taxonomy): domain Bacteria; phylum Bacillota; class Clostridia; order Peptostreptococcales; family Peptostreptococcaceae; genus Terrisporobacter; species Terrisporobacter petrolearius. The sequence continues at coordinate 48,059 of NZ_JAHZMO010000024.1, forward strand.
GATTTTAAATATTAATGACATAATATAAATGACAAAACTTTTTATAAATATACATAGGGAGGAATCTTTTAATGACGGGTATAAATCTTAATAGACAAGAATTAGAAAATATATATGGTCAAATAAGTCCTTTTGAGTTCAAAAATAAACTTATAGAACTTGCTACCATATCAAATAGGAAAAGTACTAGAACTTTACTTGATGCTGGCCGCGGAAATCCAAACTGGGTTGCTGCTACACCTAGAGAAGCATTTTTTACTTTTGGTCATTTTGCCGTAACAGAAAGTAGACATTCTTGGGATAATGGTGATTTAACTGGAATACCTAAAAAAACAGGGGTATATGATCGTTTTTGTAAATTTGTTGAAGAAAATACTTCTATGCCAGGCATAAATACTTTAAAAGAAATTATAGATTATGGTATTAATGATTTAAAATTTGATGCTGACAATTTTTTACATGAACTAACTGATGCAATAATTGGGGATAACTATCCTTTTCCTGATAGAATGCTTGTTCATATAGAAAAAATAGTCAAAGAATATTTAAAATCAGAAATGAAATATAACTTAGAAAAAGGTGGAGACTTTAATGTATTTGCTGTGGAAGGCGCCACTGCTGCCATGTGTTATATATTTGATTCATTAATAGCAAATAACTTACTTCTTAAAGGAGATAAAATTGCCATAATGACTCCAGTATTTACACCTTACTTAGAGATTCCTCATCTTCCAAGATACGAGTTTGAGGTTGTATATATAAACTCTGATGAAGTTGATGAAAAAGGTGAACACACTTGGCAATGTTCACAAAAAGAATTGGATAAACTAGCAGATTCAGATATAAAAGCATTGTTTGTAGTTAATCCAAGTAATCCACCTTCAGTATCCATATGTGATAAATCCATATCAAAAATAGTAGATATAGTTAATAATCATAATCCTAATTTAATGATTATTTCTGATGATGTTTATGGCACTTTTGTGCCAGGCTTCAGATCTTTAATGGCAGATTTACCATACAATACTATAGGAACTTACTCTTATTCAAAATACTTTGGTGTAACAGGTTGGAGACTTGGTACTATTGCTTTACATGAAGAAAATGTATTTGATAAATTAATAAAACAATTACCTTATTCTATAAGAAAGAGAACAAATAAAAGATACTCTGATATGAACCCAATACCAGAAGATGTACCTTTTATAGATAGAATAGTTGCTGATAGTAGGCAAGTTGCTCTAAATCATACTGCTGGTCTTTCTACTCCTCAGCAAGTTCAAATGGCCTTCTTCTCTGCATTCACTCTTATAGATAGAAAAAATGATTACAAGAAAAAGACTATGGATATATGTATCAGACGTAAGAAATTGTTATTTAATTCTTTAGGTTTAGAATTAAATAATGATCCAAATGATGCTTGTTACTATACTGAGTTTGACTTATTACAATGGGCTGAAAAAAATCACGGTATAGAATTTGCAAAATATTTAAAATCAAACTTCAAACCTGTAGATATATTATTTGATTTAGCCCAAGACTCATCAATTGTTTTACTTGGTGGTGGTGGATTTGCCGGACCTGAGTGGTCAATAAGAATTTCACTTGCTAACCTATATGATGAAGCATATGCTACTATTGGTATAGCTTTAAGAAGAATACTTGATGACTATGTAACTAAGTGGAAAAAAACTTTATAAGTTTATAGGTAGCTAAATATAGCTACCTATTTTTATATGAGACTGTGAAGTTTTTTCTGTAAATAGCTTTCTATGATAAGTTTATTAAGGCATGGATATGAAAATTATGTATCCATGCCTTAATTTGAATGTAATTCCAATTTAATTGCATGTCAAGTACACCT
>NZ_JAHZMO010000250.1 GCF_020748185.1 Terrisporobacter petrolearius
CGTGGGTTCGGTCCTCCACGAAATTTTACTTTCGCTTCAACCTGCCCATGGATAGGTCGCCCGGTTTCGGGTCTACGTCAACTAACTATACGCCCAGTTAAGACTCGCTTTCGCTGCGGCCCCACACCTTAAGTGCTTAACCTTGCTAGGTAACGTAACTCGTTGGCCCGTTCTACAAAAAGTACGCAGTCACACAAGTAATGTGCTCCTACAGCTTGTAAGTGTAGGGTTTCAGGTTCTATTTCACT
>NZ_JAHZMO010000251.1 GCF_020748185.1 Terrisporobacter petrolearius
CCTCGGAACCATACTCCAGTATTTATTCTTAAATCTACTATCTTTCTTTTTTATCGAAGCCCATGCACATTCACACAATATAGATCTTAACCACGGATTTCCAGACTTGATGCTACTTCTTTTTTTTTACCTGCACTCTCATTATTTTTAGGACATAAACCAGCCCATGAACTCAAGTGCTTTTCTGTTGGAAATACAGACATATCACTTCCTATTTCAGCTATAATGCATGCTGCAGATGCCATAC
>NZ_JAHZMO010000252.1 GCF_020748185.1 Terrisporobacter petrolearius
CCTACTTTATCATAAGTATAAACAGTGCTGCTTATTGAATTTGAGATATTATCTCTTATATTTGTTTCTGTAAGTCTACCAAGTTTGTCGTATTCATATTCACGCAGTTCATCCACTGTTGTTTTAGGTGAATCTTCGTCACGCTGAGTTGTGCTAGTGTAGTTATTATATAAATATTCACTCATTATATGGTTATTTTTATTATAAGTGTATTCATATTTTTCTAGCACTTCTTCTTTTC
>NZ_JAHZMO010000253.1 GCF_020748185.1 Terrisporobacter petrolearius
GTAATCGCAGATCAGAATGCTGCGGTGAATGCGTTCCCGGGTCTTGTACACACCGCCCGTCACACCACGGAAGTTGGGGGCGCCCGAAGCCACTTAGCTAACCCTTTTGGGAAGCGAGTGTCGAAGGGGAAATCAATAACTGGGGTGAAGACGTAACAAGGTAGCCGTATCGGAAGGTGCGGCTGGCTCACCTCCTTCCCTGGGAGAATTAACCTCCTGTTTAATTTTGGGGGTTCTTT
>NZ_JAHZMO010000254.1 GCF_020748185.1 Terrisporobacter petrolearius
TTGAAAGTACTAACAAAAGTTAATACTTTATATAAAGATTATGTGGTTATTATAGCAAAGAGGATACACCTGTTCCCATTCCGAACACAGAAGTTAAGCTCTTGAGCGGCGATGGTACTTGGGGGGCAACCCCCTGGGAGAGTAGCACGTAGCCACGTTATGTTCCAAGGTAGCTCAACGGTGGAGCACTCGGCTGTTAACCGATAGGCTGAGGGTTCGAGTCCCTCCCTTGGAGCC
>NZ_JAHZMO010000255.1 GCF_020748185.1 Terrisporobacter petrolearius
TTTAGCTACTTTTGAAGCAACAAAAAAATGGTTAGTCCCCCTTAGAAAATGGGGCAAAGTTTATGGTGAATTATAAATAAAGAATGAAGGAAGACATATTTAAAAAACAAAATATATCTAAAAATAAACACCTTTTTACAAGGTGTACTTGACATGCAATTAAATTGGAATTACATTCAAATTAAGGCATGGATACATAATTTTCATATCCATGCCTTAATAAACTTATCATAGAAA
>NZ_JAHZMO010000256.1 GCF_020748185.1 Terrisporobacter petrolearius
CTTTTCTATCTCTTCAGAAAAATCCGTTTCTCAAAGTTTTTTTAAATATAAACTTTTGTTTTTGTTCTTTGCTATAATAACCACATAAAATTCATTACACTCATATCGCCAACGATATTTCTTTGCTATCGCTTCAGAAAAATCCGTTGCTCAAAGTGTTTTTAAGTATTAACTTTTGTTAGTACTTTCAAAACTGCTAACATTTAATATTTCCATTATATTTTTTAGCAACTGAA
>NZ_JAHZMO010000257.1 GCF_020748185.1 Terrisporobacter petrolearius
CCATTTCGCCTTGAAGCATGGCTTCAAACATTGGTGCAAAAATATCTTTAAGAGCATCTTGCATATCTTCAACCGTTTCAGGTTGATATTGTTCAAGTATTGCATTTACTAGTTCATTTTTCTTAGAGCTTTGTTTTTTTCTAACCATAGTATCATACCTCATCTTTTTAAGTTCCTTTCCTTAATGGTATCACACTCTATAATCAAAAAAGTGCATAAGCTGACAACAATCTT
>NZ_JAHZMO010000258.1 GCF_020748185.1 Terrisporobacter petrolearius
CTTTGTTTTTTTCTAACCATAGTATCATACCTCATCTTTTTAAGTTCCTTTCCTTAATGGTATCACACTCTATAATCAAAAAAGTGCATAAGCTGACAACAATCTTGTCAACTTACACACTTTATTTTACATTCCCTCTAATTGTTTTAAAGTTAAAAATATTATATTATCAGACATACTACTTAATTTATAAAATCTAAGTTTTTTCTCAATTTCTATACTAGTTTTATCACA
>NZ_JAHZMO010000259.1 GCF_020748185.1 Terrisporobacter petrolearius
TGTTTAATTTAGTTGTTTATACACTAAATTTCCCATAGTTTCAAAAAAATATATGATTTATATTGTGTAAGAGCTAGGGATTCTATCTCCAAACCTAATTGTGAGTTGGCCTAAAGTAGACGCCCAAGATGTCCATTTCTCCATAATTTTCATAGTTGATAAGTATAGTTATTTTCTCAATGACTCATCTATTGGAAATACAGTTATTACTTTAGTATACTTTCTTCATTGT
>NZ_JAHZMO010000025.1 GCF_020748185.1 Terrisporobacter petrolearius
AAGTGATTATCTAGCTCCGCCTTAAGCATGCTCTCTATAGTTCCGCCAAGTAGATCTTTTAAGGCTTCTTGTATATCTTCAGCGCTTTGAATATCATACTCTTCAATTAAATTTGCTATGATATTTCCTTTTCCTTCGCTAAGCTTTTGTTTTCTTTTTCCCATAATAAAACAGCCTCCTATAATAATTAAATATTATCATAGAAAGCTGTTGAATTTTGTTATTTACAGAGTTTTTTTCACACACTCACCTGAATAGATACTTTAAGAACAAAATCATTAGGATTTTTCACACAAACTTGATCAATTAAAACGTCCTCATAAGCAAATCCAATTATCTCTAAGTCGTTTTTATGTATAAACTTTAAAAGTTTTTTATAAATAATAGGAGCTTTTGAATAATATCCTTTTAAATATCCTACTAAATAAGTTCCCTTTGGCTTGATTATAATATTTTCGTAATTACAGTTTTTGTTCACCCTTATGTAATAATAACTGTAATTATTACTTTGAAGTAGATCTTCTTTTGTTTTTATAGAGCCACCAGCATGCCCTAAATTTAAATCATTATTATTGGCAAGATTTAAAAGATTGACATAGGCGTCAATATCATAAGCATCTTCATTTTTATTAATTAAACTATTTAATTTGTTTTTGTCGATTAAATCACTTAAAATAATATATTCTTCTTCTTGTTCTTCAAGTAATATATCATTTTTTATACTATTTGCTTCCTTAATAAGTTTAATTTTGTTAGACATAATCTCTTGTTTCCTTTTAAGTTTGTTTATTTCTTTTTCTACTTCTTTTGTCTCATATTCAAAGAGTTCTAACATATTTTCAGGAGTTCTACTATCCATATATTCTTTTATTTCCTTTAGTGGCATACCTATATCTTTTAAAGTATAAATAATATTGAACGTTTCTAATTGATACTCAGAATAATATCTATATCCAGTAGGCATAACTTTTTCTGGTTTAAATAAATTTATTTCATCATAATAAAAAAGTGTCTTTTTGTGAACATTGCATAGTTTTGCAAATTCACCTGTGGAAAAATATTTTATATCATTATTCAATTTTACAATCCCCCTTATTGACTATCCATTAACAGGATAGTTTATTATAAAATAAGCAAGTTTATATTGCAAGGAGGTCTTTATGGAAAATTCATTGGAAAAGAAAGTCACGCTGACTTCTTTAATAAAATATACTTTACCAACTGTAATAATGATGGTGTTTTTTTCATTATATACTATTGTTGATGGTATGTTTATATCTAAATTTATAGGTGCAAATGCACTTTCTTCCACAAATATTGTTTATCCTGTAATTAATATATTAATAGGAATAGGAGTTATGTTTGCTACAGGAGGTAGTGCAATTGTAGCTAAAACAATGGGAGAAAATAAAAATGAAGAAGCAAGAGAGTATTTTACCCTTATTACCATAAGCGCTATTATAGTAGGAATTGTTGTTGAAATCATATGTATTATTTTTATAAATGACATAATATATGCGCTAGGGTCAACTAAGTCTTTATTTTTTTACTGTAAAGAATATTTATTCTTTATGATAATTTTCACGCCATTTATAATATTAAAGCTATATTTTGATTATTTTTTAGTAACGGCTGGTGTACCTAATTTAGGACTTTTGAGTTCTGTTGCAGGTGGAATTTTAAATATAGTATTAGATTATGTATTTATAGTTAAGCTAAATATGGGAGTTAAAGGAGCTGCTTTAGCTACTTGCATAGGGTATGTTTTACCAAGTATAGTAGGTGTAATTTACTTTTTCAACAAAAAGAACTTACTACATTTTGTAAAACCTAAGTTTAACTTTAAAATTATTTCAAGAAGTTGTTCTAATGGTATGTCAGAAATGGTTACACAAATATCGTCAGGCCTTACAACTTTTTTATTTAATATTGTTATGATTAGATTATTAGGTGAAGAGGGTGTAGCTGCCATTACTATCATGCTTTATATGCAATTTTTATTAAATGCAGCTTATTTAGGATTTACTTCAGGTGTGTCACCTAGAATTAGTTATAATTATGGAAGACAAGATGAAAATCAGGTAGAAAATTTATTTAAATATAGTATTATAATAATTATAGTATTTGGTGTAATAACATTTATAATGTCTAGAGCCATGTCAGAAATATTAATATCATTATTTGCTACAAAAGGTAGCACATTATTTGAGATAAGTCATAATGGATTTATGATATTTTCAATTTCGTTCTTAGTGGCTGGAATAAATATATTTGGTTCGGGAATGTTTACAGCTTTTTCAAATGGAAAGATATCAGCTATTCTTTCTTTACTGAGAACTTTTGTTTTCTTCTTAATGGGAATATTTGTATTACCTAGAATTATGGGAGTAGATGGAGTTTGGTTAGTAGTTCCTTTTGTAGAAGTTGCTACTATGATAGTATCTTTAATCTTTATGTATAAATATAAAAAGGAATATTTGTATGATAATGCATTTGCTTTTAAAAGAAAAATAAGTGTTAGTTAAAAAAATCAGGGGTGTTACAAAAATGTAACACCCCTATTTTATGTTGATTTTAATAAAGTAAGCAAATTAATTCCAGTTCTTCCATTCCACCATAAAGGCAACACCTGCACTAAGTAAAGCAAGTCCTATTCCTATATATATGGCAGCCCAACAAAGTGGATTTATTGAATCAATAGATCTAATAGTAATTCCAAGTCCCATCATAAATATCATTATTATATAACTTTTAACATCGAAGAAAGAAAATAAACATAGTTTATCCTGTTCTTTTTCAGAAATTCTATTTTTATGTTTTTTAACTAATTTTATAAAAATAAAGTTAAAAAATATTAAAAAAGTGACAACAGCAACAATTATTGAAATAAATGGATGTATTGATGAAGTAAATAGCATATTAAATCCAAGCTTTGATACCATACCACCAGCAAATATCCAAACTAATCCAGCTATAAATGGTAAACTTCGTTTATTACATCTAGGTGTGAATAATTCCATAATATCATCTCCGATTTTTAATTATGTATGTTTTATACCCAAGATAATAGTAAATAAACAAATGAAAAAAATTTTCTCGTTTTGAAATTTGTATAGTTTATGTTAAGAAAATAATTTATACTTATAAAAAAGATATATAAAATTTCTTTATTAAGGAGAATCATTAATGGAATTGAAAAAAATAATAGAAGACCTTTATAGTGTTAGGAATTTAGAATTTGATGAAAGTGCTGTTTATTATGAAAAATACAGAGATATCCTTAAAGAAAAAATAAGTCAAAATTCATCAAATGTAGAAGCCTATTGTTTGCTTGCCATGTTAATATGTGAATATAGAGAAAGTACAAATAAATCAATTGAAATATTAGAAGAATGTTATATTAAAAATAAAAAAAGTTTGTCTGATAATAGTTTTTCATTATGGGCTACTTGCATGGCTTACTTTTTAATAGAAGAGGGATGTGAGGAGGAAAGTGAAAATAGAGGGTATGATTTACTTTCTCAAGCAGTAAGTCGTAATTCAAATTATGAGCAAACTTATTATGCATTTGGAAGAATAAATTTTGAAAGAAAAAATTATGAAAAAGCATGTAAGTTATTCCATAGGGCATTTGAGTTATCTCCAAGAAAAGAATATAAATATTGTGAAGCAGTTAGCCACTTAATAAATGATAATAAAAGAGAGGGTATTTTATTATTAAAGTCCATATATACATATCCTTTTGAAGATATAATAATTGATGAGAAGATTGCCTTTGTATTAGGTAGAGAATTAGCGATTACAGGAAATTTAGAGGAAGCAAGAAAGATAGCTTGTATATTATTAAATACAGATTATGAGTATGGTGATATTTGTGATGATGATATGGCTGACTTTATGTTTATTTTGGGTGACTATGAACATTGTGTTGAGTTATATGATAAAAGCAAACTTTTAGAAGATGCTATGTGGCTAAATAAATACTTTTATTCACTAAAGCAGATGAATGAAATAAACAAGGCTGAGAAAAAATTAGTAGAAATTATAGAAAATATTAAAGAGGAAATAAATGAAGATCCAAATTTTGATGATTGGGAAAGTTATAAGGATTACGAAGAATATATCACATCTGAAAAAAATAGGCTTGAAGAAATTAAAAAATGTTATTATAGAATTATAAATGATAATGAAGAGGTAAAATATAAACCAGATTATTATATTTATTATGAGTGTTATTATATTAACTGTCCCAGACATTTAATTTAGTTATGACATATTTGAAAGTATATTTATAGTAGGATAACAACTTTATTAGAATAAAAAATAGATTTTAAATTTGGTATTAAGCTTTAAGCTATTAATGGGGAGGATAAAATGTTAGAAGTTATAAAAAATAGACGTTCAATAAGAACATATATAGACAAAGAGGTGGAAGAAAAAAAAATACTTGAAATTTTAAAATCAGCTATGCAAGCACCATCTTCGAAGAACTCATCACCTTGGGAGTTTGTTATTATAGATGATAAGGAAATTTTATCTAGTTTGTCAAAAACTCATCATAAATCAAATCATATTAAAGATGCAAAACTATGTATAGTAGTTATAGGAAATAAAGAAAGATTCCTAAAACCTGGGAAGTGGATACATGATTTAGGAGCATGTACACAAAATATTTTAATAGAATGTACTAATCAAGGATTGGCTTCTTGTTGGGTTGGAGTTCACCCTAAGCGTAAGGTTATGGACAAAGTTAGAGAAACTTTGAATTTACCTGAAAATTTAATTCCATATTCTCTTGTACCAATAGGTTATAGTAATGAAAAAAATAAATTTATAGATAAATTTGATAAAAATAAAATACATAGAAATAGATTTGAATAACAGGTACTCCTATGAATAGTATAGAAGTATTTAAAAATATAAAAGAAGAAAGCAAAGTTAATCTAGAAAAAATACTTAAAACTAGAAAATTGTCAAAGAAAGAAATTCTTTTTTATGAAAGAGATATGGTGGATAAAATTTATTTTATTAAGGAAGGAAAAATCTCTTTATTTAAAATAAATGAAAGTGGTGAAAGAAAAATTATTTTTATACTTCCAAAAGGACAAATGATAAATGATATTTTTATAGATGAGAAAAAAAGTAGTGCAGTATCATGTGAAGCTTTTGAAAAAAGCACTTTACTAGAGTGTAGTTCTAAGGATTTTATAAATATTATGGAAAATGATTTTATTTTAACTAAAAACGTATTAAATCACTTACAAAATATTAACAGAAGACTTTATAGGCAACTTAAAAATTCCATATCCATAAGAATGGACAAAAAGCTTGCTGCCAAGCTTTATAGAATGGGCAGAGAATTTGGTGTAGAAAAAGATGAATGGACTTTAATTAATGCAAACTTAACTATAACATATATTGCTGATATGCTTGGATGTAAAAGAGAAACTTTATCAAGATCTATGAAAGTTTTACAAGATGAAAATTTGGTTAAAATAGAAAATAAAAAAGTGTATATTAAAAAAGATGAACTATCATTGTATTTTAAAAATACATAGAACTAAGTACCTACCTTTTGGTAGGTGCTTTTTTGATTGTAAGAAAATCATATGTTATCAGCTTTGTGGATAACGTATAATTTTCAACTTTGTAACTTGAGCAACGGGCGAAGCAACCTGCGGCATGAAATGTAGCTTCCACACAGTGGCTTAATCGAAAGGAATTTTTGTTTTTTATTTAAATTCATAAATTCTTCACAATTTTGTGATTAATATCACAGACTTAGGGTAGTGTGTCATGTTATTATTTTTTTAACAAATCAAAGGGAGGAGAATATATGAAAATTAAATTAGATAAACAAAGATTTAATCAAGGTTTGGAAAGATTAAAGTTAGAATACAAAATATTAGCGCCTGTGACAAAACCCTTCAAAGGCACTTTTTCTGATACGGATTTAACGAAATACGAAGAAATTGAAAGAATAGAGGATATAGAATTTAATAAAAAGTCTAATTTTTCTGCAAAAGAAGTAATATTGCCAATAAATCAAATACTTTTTTACTTTACTGAAAAGGAATTTAAAACAAGTGATGTGGATGAGAAAAAGTTATTAGTTTTTCTTAGAGCTTGTGATTTAAATGGAATAAAAAGATTAGATGAAATTTACTTGAATAATGGAATGGAAAAGGATTTCTTCTATGAAAGGCTAAGAAAAAAAATTAAATTTGTTCTAATAGGATGCAAAGAAAGTTATAGAAATTGTTTTTGTGTAAGTATGAAGTCAAACAAATCTGACAATTACTCAATGGGATTAAACTTAAGAGAAGATGAAATTTACTTAGATATAAAAGACGAGGATTTAAATGTATTTGATGGTCAAAAGTGGGACTTTGAAGTAGATTACGTTAGAACAAATAACATATCAGTGGAAGTTCCAAGAAACATAAATCCTGTTGAATTATCAAAAAATGAAATGTGGAATGAATATGATGCAAGATGCATAGCTTGCGGAAGATGTAATTTTGTATGTCCAACATGCACCTGCTTTACAATGCAAGATATTTTCTACAAAGAAAATGAGAAAGTAGGAGAGAGAAGAAGAGTATGGGCATCATGTCAAGTAGATGGATATACTGATATGGCAGGTGGCCATTCATTTAGAAAAAAACAAGGTGAGAGAATGAGATTTAAAGTAATGCACAAAATTCATGATTTTAACAAAAGATTTGGTTATGACATGTGTGTAGGATGTGGAAGATGTGACGATGCATGCCCACAATATATATCATTTTCTCAGTGTATAGATAAAGTTAAAAAAGTAGTTAATGAGGAGGAAAAATAAATGAATGCTTATATACCAGTGGCAGCACCAATAATAAGTATAGTAAAACATACAGAAATTGAATGGACTTTTAGAGTAGGGACTTCTACTAAAAACGTCCTTCCCGGAAAATTTTATGAAATATCCATACCAAAATACGGAGAATCACCAATTTCAGTAAGTGGATATGGAGAAAGTTATATAGATTTTACTATAAGAAACGTGGGAAAAGTAACTAGTGAATTATTTAATTACAAAGTAGGAGATAAATTCTTCATAAGAGGACCTTATGGAAATGGCTTCGATGTAAGTTTGTACGAAGGAAGGGAAGTTGTAGTTGTTGCTGGAGGTAGTGGTTTAGCACCTGTAAGAGGAATAGTTGAGCACTTCTACAATAATTCAGAAAGATTCAAAAGCTTTAAGTTAATAGTAGGTTTCAAATCTCCAAAAGATCTATTGTTCAAAGACGACCTAAAAAAATGGAGTGAAAAATTAGATATTCTTGTAACAGTTGATAAAGCTGAGGAAGGATATGAGGGAAATGTAGGTCTTGTTACAAAATATATTCCTCAGTTAAATATAGAAGATGTAAGCAATATGTCTGCCATAGTAGTTGGACCACCAATGATGATGAAGTTTACTGTGGGGGAATTTTTAAAAAGAGATTTAGATGAAAAAAATATATGGGTTTCTTATGAAAGAAAAATGTGTTGTGGCGTTGGTAAATGTGGACACTGTAAAATGGATGATACTTATATTTGTATAGATGGTCCTGTATTTGATTATTCATATGCAAAAAATCTTATGGATTAGGGGGAGAGATAATGTTAAGAGATGTAAATACTAAAAAAGTAATGAAGAATGCTTATAGAATTACTAAACAAAAATATGAAACTTCTCTAAGGGTTAGAATTCCTGGAGGATGTGTAGATCCAGAAAGTTTAATGATAGTTTCAAAAATAGCCAATGAGTTTGGTAATGGACAAATTCATATTACAACTAGACAAGGTTTTGAAATCCTTGGTATCAAAATGGAAGATATGGAAGCAGTAAATAAAATAATTCAACCTGTTATAGAAAAAATGGATATTAATCAAGAAACAAAAGACTCAGGATATCCAGCAGCAGGAACTAGAAATATATGCGCATGTATAGGAAATAAAGTCTGTCCAAAGGCACAATACAATACTACTGAATTTGCAAAAAAAATGGAAAAAGCAGTATTTCCAAACGATTTACATTTTAAAATTGCTTTTACAGGATGTCCAAATGATTGTATAAAAGCAAGAACTCATGACTTTGGAATAATAGGAATGACACTTCCTCTATATGATAAAAATAGATGTGTATCTTGTGGTGCTTGTGTAAAAAAATGTGAAAAACTTTCTACTGGTGCTCTTAAAATGGAAAACTATAAAATAGTAAGAGATCATGACAAATGTATAGGATGTGGAGAATGTACACTAAACTGCCCAACAAGTGCATGGACTAGAGATGAAAATAAATATTATAGACTAGCAATTATGGGTAGAACTGGTAAGAAAAATCCAAGACTTGCTGAAGATTTTTTAGTTTGGGCAGATGAAGAATCAATTATTAAAATAGTTCTTAATACTTATAAATATGTTAAAGAGTATATAGATAAAGATGCTCCAGGGGGCAAAGAGCATATAGGGTATATAATTGATAGAACTGGATTTATGGAATATAAAAAATGGGCTTTAGAAGGTGTAGAGTTTGCAGACATAGTTAAAGTAAATAAAAATATTTATTGGAGTGGTATAAAATATTAAAAATTCAGGAGGGTTTATTATGCATAATGAAACAGTATTAAAATTAAGTAACTCAGCAAAAAATAAGATTAATTTATTAAATATTAGTAAATTAAAATATTTAGTGTCAGCAGCTTTTGCAGGGCTATATGTGGGACTTGGAATTATATTGATATTTACAGTAGGGGGATTATTAAGTGCAGCAAACTCTCCTGGAACAAAAATCATAATGGGGTTGTCATTTGCAGTAGCCCTATGCTTAGTAATAATGACAGGAACAGAATTATTTACTGGAAATAACATGGTTATGACTGTAGGAAGATTAAATAAAGGTGTCTCTACATGGGATTTGAGTAAAGTATGGTTATTCAGTTTTGTTGGGAATTTACTTGGGTCTATACTAGTTGCAGGATTTTTTGTTGGAACGGGTATTGTAAATGAAGGTCCCATAATGGAATTTTTTGCAACAACTTCCATAGCAAAAACGTCAGCATCTTTTATGGCATTATTCTTTAGAGGTGTTCTTTGTAATATATTAGTTTGTGTAGCAGTTCTATGTTCTTTTAGAACTAACGACGATACAGCAAAAATACTTATGATATTCTTATGTTTGTTTGCTTTTATAACTAGTGGATTTGAACATAGTGTTGCAAACATGACAATATTTTCTGTAGCTTTAATATCACCAGCTATTCAAGGGGCAACTTTAGTAGGAGCTGCTTACAACTTAGTTGCTGTAACTCTTGGAAATATAGTAGGAGGAGCATTAGTTATGGGACTTGGACTTTTTATAATGGGAAGTGAAGATAAAAGTATAAGTCATTAGTCCATAAAATAAATATAAAAAATACACTACCTAACCTAAGTATAGATTTGTTTTTCTCTAATAATGACTTATATCTGAAAAATTTACCAAAATAATTATATAAAATAATTAATATGTCTAAATTGATGGTATTTTGTAGATACATGTATTAATATATATATTAGTTTAAAATATTTAAATGCTTAGGGGGGCTTTATGAAAATTTATATAGCAAGGCAACCTATTTTTAATTGTGATAAATTACTATTTGGATATGAATTATTACATAGAAATAGTAATGAAAATAGATATGCAAACGTTGATGAAGATGAAGCTACAAGAGAGCTAACTTATAATGTTTTATCAGAATTTGACTTATATTCTTTGATTAAACAAAAACATGGATTTATAAACTTTAATAAAGAATCCTTAATGTCTGATATACCTTTACTTTTTAATTTTGAGAAGATTATAATTGAAATTTTAGAAAATACTGAAATGGATGAAGAATTAATAGATAGAGTTGCTTTTCTTAAATATAAAAAATATAAATTAGCACTTGATGATTTTGTTGATGATGGAACTTATGATGCACTGTTACCTTATATAGACATTATAAAAGTTGAATATAGTCTACTTGATCCAGATAAAAGAAGAAATATAGCTAAGAAATACAAAAATAGTAAAAAACTTGTTGCAGAAAGAATAGAAACAGAGGATGATTATATAAATGCAATGAAAGATGGATATACTCTATTCCAAGGATATTATTTTAGTAAACCAATAATGATATCAAAAGACAGTCTTTGTATTGCATCATCATCATATTCACGACTATGGGAAGAAATATCAAAAGGAAATCCTGATTTTGATGCTTTAGAGGAAATAATAAAATTAGATGTGGGTTTGACTTATAAACTGTTGTCTTTGATGCATACATCTATATATTATAGAGGAACAGAGATTAATTCAGTAAAACAAGCTTTAGTACGTTTGGGAATTACAGAAACCCAAAGATGGATAATGCTTTTGTTTTTACGCGATATGACAGGTGAAGATAATGATGAATTTGCAAAATCATCTTTATTTAGAGCAACATTCATGGAAAAAATCATAACTAAATTAGATTATAACTATATGAGACATGATGCATATATGGCTGGATTATTATCTTTAATAGATAATATTTTAGAGGAAGATATATTGTCAATTTTGGATTCTTTAGGACTATCTGAAATAATTAAAATGGCATTCATAAATAAAGAAGGAGTATTATACGATTCCTTAAAATGTGTAAAAGAATATGAATTAAGCAACTGGGATATAGTTGAGAAATTTAATGAAAATTATAACTTAGATAAAGAGACTATTTCGTCTATATATTTAGAGTCATTAAGATATGCGGATTCAATGTTTAGTAAGGTTTAAAAAATTTACAATTTGATAAAATATTAAGGTGATATTTTGAAGTATAAGTTATTTTGAGATATCCCTTTTTTATATACTTTTTTAAACTTATCAATACATATATATAGTATATAAGTATTATAATAAAAAAATACAAGATATTTACTGTTTTATATTTAACAAGTTTTGGATAAATTCAAAAAGGTCGTAGATATTAAAGTCTTTTAAATCTATAATTAGTATTAAAGGGAAATTTTAAGATTATCTTATTTTGGAGGAATATTATGGAGGAAATGAATTTATATAAAAATTTAAATGGTGTGAATACATTAAAATCTGATGAAAGTGTAAAGGGAACAATCAGTCATATATGTAAAGACATATTAGATAATACAAAAGCAGACGGCATATCCATATATATTTTCAATAAAAAAGAAAGTGCTTTAATTCCATACATAGAATTAGGAGATGATATAAAGTATAATAAAGTATTAACTGAAACAAATATTGACATGGAAGAATTAGAAATTATAAAACAGAAAAGAACGCAATTACATCATAAAGATAGAGTTGAAAAGCTAATAAATAGAAAAAAGCATAAACACTATGAACTAGAAAAATCTTATAAAAACAATATTTTTAGTACATATAAACTTTCTGTGGATAATGAATTTATAGGAAGTTTACAAATTATTTACAAGGAAGAAACAGTATATAACAATATACCTTATGACTATATGAATGGTGTTTGTAAATTGATTTCAATAATTTTAAGAAGTTGGTTATTAAATAAAGAGGTAATTTTAGAAAATCAAAAAAGAACAACAATAGAAAATGAACTTGATGAATATTTAGAAAAATCGACAGACTTAGTATGCATATATGATGAAGATAAACGAATTATAAATCTAAGCTCTAGTTGGACTAAAATACTAGGTTGGACAAAAGAAGAATTATTAAATAAAGGGATATACGATTATGTGTATTTTGAAGATTTAAAAGGGTTAAGTGATATAAACAAATATCTATCAAAATTAAATGATAAAAAAGATAGAAAAACTGAAATTAAAACAAGATACTTATGTAAAAATGGGACTTATAAATGGATTCATTGGTATATAGAATACTCGGAAAAAGTAAGAGGATACTTTGTTACAGGAAAAGATATTACAGAAAAAATAGTTGAGGAAGAAAGACAAAAAAATCTTGAAGAAAGAATAAAGTTAGAAGGTATGAAATGTGATTTCTTTACAAATATGTCCCATGAGTTTAAGACTCCTTTAAATATTATTCTAGGAACGATGCAAGTTATGGAAAAGAGTACTGAAAATTATGGTGAAATACAAAAGGATGATTTATGCAGATATTTAAAAAATATAAAACAAAATTCCTATAGACTTTTAAAGCTGGTAAATAATTTAACTGATATTAGTAAAATGGATATCGGCTATTATAATATCAGTTTGAGTAATAATAATATAGTAAATATAGTTGAGGATATATGTTTATCCGTAGTGGAGTATGCAAAAAATAAGGGTGTGGAAATAATATTTGATACAGAATGTGAAGAAATTGAAATGGCTTGTGATCCAGATGCCATAGAAAGGGTAGTATTAAATTTATTATCAAATGCTATTAAATATTCACTTAATGAAAATAGCAAAATACTTGTTAATATAAGTCATGATGAAGAGTTTGTTTTTGTAAGTATAAAAGATAATGGACAAGGAATACCAAAGGATAAACTAGATGTTATTTTTGATAGATTTGGGCAAGTAAATGTAGACATTAAAAGAAGATACGAAAGTAGCGGTATAGGCTTATACCTTGTTCGATCAATAATAAAACTACATGGTGGAAATATTAAAGTTGAAAGTGTAGAAAATGAAGGATCTATTTTTACTTTTTTTCTTCCTAAAAATTTAAAAATTAATGATGAAACAAAAAATATTTCTTCTTTTGAAAAGAATAATTTAAGTATAGAAAAGTGCAAAATTGAATTTTCTGATATATATAATTAACACTTGATATGAACATATTTTCTTGGAGTGGTAAATATATATTGTATTTGGTAAGAGACAAAAAGGAGGATGGATGAGTGGTAAGATTGAAGAAAATAGTGCTATTTTTAATTTTGATGGTCATATCAATTAACATATTTTTATTTAGTGCTTATGCAGAAGATGATGGTTACTACATAAAAAAAATGGACGTAAATGTTGATGTAAATGACAAAAGAGAATTTAAAATAACAGAAACGATAGATGTGTATTTTAATGAAGAACGACATGGAATTATTAGAAGCATACCTACATCTACAAGATTAGAAGATTACAATATAAAAGATGTATCTGTAGTAGGGGCACCATATGAAGTAGAAGATTCCTTTGATATGAAGATTAGAATAGGTGATGAAGATGAAACATTAAGTGGCGATAAAACTTACAAAATTACATATACCATAGAAAACTACAACGAGGAAAAACCAGAAGGTGATTACATTTATTTCAATGTTTTGGGAGATCAATGGGACACGAGAATTGAAAATTTCACCTCTACAATAACTTATCCAAAGGAAGCTAATTTAGATAAAATAAATATTACTGATGGGGAATATGGCAGTAAAGATTCAAAAAACGTACAATATAAGGTGAAAAAAAATAAAATTTATATCAATTCAATAAATACTATAAAGCCTAATAATGCTATAACAGTAAATGCCATGTTAAATGAGGGTGCCTTTAAAAATGCTCCCATAAAACAATATCCATATACAATGGAACATCAATTCATAGACATAAATATTACAGATGACAAAAAATATGAAATACAACGTGATTTCAAAATAAAAATAAATAAGAATTATTCGGGTGAAGAGAATCTTATGATTGATCTGTGTGACATAATAAAGGGTAAAAATTTTTATTTACTAGATATGAATGTAAATGATAAAAGTGTGTCTTACGATGAAAAACATGGAATTATAACTTTAGATAAAAGCAAAGATGAATATAACTTTAAAGTATCATATACAATTGAACCTAGGCTTAGTGATGATATTGTTTTTAATATAGTAGAAACAACTTTAGATGGAAAATTAGAAAAACTGAAAGTAAATGTAAATTCTCCCTTTCTAATAAATAATGCAGTTGTGGATTTTAATGAAAAAGGAGCCAATTATGGTACTGATAGATTTAATTTAGAAAAAAATGATAATAATGTAATATTTACAAATAAAAATACTATATATGATGGGGAAGATGTAAAGCTAAGTCTTGATATAGATGAAAACTTATTTGTAAGACCTTTGCCTGTATCTGCAAATGTTGTTAAGTTTACAACACCTGTTATATTACTTATTATTGTGTTTTTATATTTTAGATTTAAAGATAAAAATCCTGTAACACCAGTGGTTCAATTTTATCCGCCTGGATCTATGAATAGTGCAGAAGTTGCCTATGGTTTCAATGAAAGTATTAGCAACTCACAAGTTACCTCATTATTATTTTATTGGGCCAGTGAAGGTTATATAAAAATAATTATGAAGGAAAATGACAAGTTTACTATTGAAAAATTAAAAGAAATAGGTATTAACCATAAACCTTATGAAAAAAAATTATTTAATAGTTTATTTAAATATGGTGATGGTAAAAAAGTAACTGGTGATAAATTAAAAACTTATTTTGGAGAAGAAGTAAGTAAGGCAGTAAAAGGTGTTACAGAAGAATTTAAATATGAGAAAAAACTGAGAGATAGTGCTTCTAAAAAATCAGGGTTTATGTTAAGTATAATCTCTGCAATACCTCTAATATCATGTATGATGGTGGCTAGAGAAGTTGATCATGGATCCATAGCAGGAGGTATTATATTCAGCATCATATTATTAGTTGTACACTTTGTATTTTACTTGATTTTTTATCAATCATTAAAGAAAAGACATGGATTAATTAAGAAAAATAATAAAATTATTGGTGTAATTGTTATTAGCTGTATTTATTTAATTGTAATAAGATTACCATTTTTATTTTCTGACTTAGATGAGTTTATAATAATGTTTAGTATAGTAGTATCATTAATTGGAAATATCTTAAGTAGTTGTGTTCCAAAACGAAGTGATTATGGTAAAGAATTACTAGGTGAAATAGTAGGATTTAGAAACTTTATGGAAGTAGCAGAAAAAGAAAGGTTGGAAGCTTTGCTAGAAGAGGATCCAGAATATTTTTATAATACACTTCCATATGCCCAGGTTCTTGGAGTAACTAAAAAGTGGACGGATAAGTTTAAGGATATTTCTATGGAGCAACCATCTTACTATGATACTTATTATCCATTAAATAACTATATTGCTTTAAATATGTTTGTGAATAACTTAAATAAAGTAGAATCTACAGTAAGCCATACTATAGATACTTCTTCTGGTAGCTCAGGAGGAGGATTCGGAGGTGGCGGATTTAGTGGAGGGGGCTCTGGTGGTGGTGGAGGCTCAAGTTGGTAGAATTAAATAAATAAAAAAGTATAATAAAATGGAGGTGAAATAATGACGTGGATTATTATATTAGTAATAGCAGCTGTTGCTGTAATATGGGGTGTTTCAACGTACAATAAACTTGTATCACTTAGAGTGAATGTTAAAGAAGGATTTTCTACTATAGACGTATTCTTAAAGAAAAGATACGATCTTATACCTAATTTAGTAGAAACAGTAAAAGGATATGCATCTCATGAAAAAGAAACTTTGCAAAATGTAGTCCAGGCAAGAGGAAATGCTATTTCAAGTTCTCCCCAATATAAGGCAAAATATGAAGGAGAATTGTCAAATGCATTAAGTAGATTGTTAATGATTTCTGAAAACTATCCAGATTTAAAAGCTGATAATCAGTTTATTAACTTACAAAAGGAATTACAAAATATAGAATCAGAAATTGAAAAATCAAGACGATATTATAATGGAACAGTAAAGAATCTTAATAAAACTGTACAAAGTGTACCAAGTTGTGTAATTGCAAGTTTATTTAAATTTAAAGAAGAACCTTTCTTCGAATTGGAAAACAATGCAGAAAGAGAAAATATTAAGGTTAAATTCTAGATTTAAAAATAACAAAATCAATAAAATAAAATATTAATCATATAAAAAAGCCATTGGAAAATAAACCCAATGACTTTTTTGTATGTTAGGAAATTGATAGCTGGAACTTATTTAGAAAATATACAAATGTATTTTTGAGAAAGATCGTTGCCTGAAATTTCATAGGGCCCACCCAGTGACTTAAACGAAGGGAATTTTTTATGAACAATAAATAATTTAATAGCTTGATATAATGTGACTGTGTAAATAATTTTAAAATTTAATTTAAAAACTCTGTTTAAGGCAAAAGATGACGGGTATATATAAAATTGTAAGTAAGTATTAACATTTAAAATTGACTACTAAAATTGAGAGAATATAAATAAAAAACGGAGGAAATGAAAAATGAAAAAATTTGTTTGTACAGTATGTGGTTATATATATGAAGGAGAAACTGTTCCAGAAATATGTCCAGTATGTAAAGTAGGATCTGATAAGTTTGAAGAAATGAAAGGTGAAAGAAACTGGGCTGATGAGCATAGAATAGGTGTAGCTCAAGGAGTAGATGAAGAGGTTGTTGAAGGCCTAAGAGCTAACTTTGTTGGAGAATGTACAGAAGTAGGAATGTACTTAGCTATGTCAAGACAAGCTGACAGGGAAGGACATCCAGAAGTTGCAGAAGCTTACAAAAGAATAGCTTTCGAAGAAGCAGAACATGCTGCTAAATTTGCTGAATTATTAGGTGAAGTAGTAGTTGCTGATACTAAGAAAAACTTAGAAGCTAGAGTTGAAGCAGAATACGGAGCTACTGAAGGAAAGTTAAAAATAGCCAAGAGAGCGAAAGAACTAGGATTAGATGCTATACATGATACAGTTCATGAAATGTGCAAAGATGAAGCTAGACATGGTAAAGCATTCTTAGGATTATTAGAAAGACATTTTGGAAAACAAGATTAATATAAAAAAGTCTAATAAAGGGATAGAAAACTATTATATGATAGTGTTCTATCCCTTTTATTATGCAATTTAATTTGGATTTTAATATATATGTAATAAATAATAATTTTAAAAATTAAAATTATTATTTATTAAAAAACTGGCAACATATGGTGTAACTTAACAAATGATATAAAACAATGTAGAAATATGTTAAAATATGAATTAATAATACAGAAATATTATTACTAATAAGGCAAGAGGGGATTAGAAATGTTATCAATATACAATAAAATTAGTGACTATATTGTTGTGCTAAACTATATGGGGGATATAATTTTTTGTAATGAAAGCTTTTTAAAACGATTGAATTACAATAAAGAAGATTTGCTAAATTCAAATATTTTTAAAATAGTAAAAAGTAAAGAACATAATATTATAAACAAACTTATAGAAATGAAAGATGAAAATAAAATCTTGAATTTTTATTCTAAATCTAATGAAATAGTCAAAGTTAATTCTAATGTTACTATAGAATATTTTAATAATGAAAAAGGTATTTTTATAGTAGGTAATGAAGTTAATTCAAAATCATATACAATGGAAATGTTAGAAGACCTTTTAGATAATATTAGAATATCTACATTTGTTATAAATGAGAATGGAAAGTATTTATACGTTAACAAATCGTTCGCAAATATGTTTGATTTGACAAGAGAAGAGATTATAGGAAAATATAATAGTAATTATAGGAAAAATGAAATTTGTGAAGGATTTGAACTTAATAATAAAGCCATATGTGAGAATAAAAAACCTAAAGTATTTGACGAAAAATTAATAGCTGATCATAATATTCAGTGGAATCAAACCTATAAATGTCCAGTATACGATGAAAATAAAAAATTTAAATACATTATTGCTACTTCTGAAAAAATGAATTTATCAAAAAATGATTCGGAAGACTTATACAAGAACTTTAACAGAACAATAATTAAAAGTGATTACAATGATATTAAGAAAAGCAATACTGATTTGAAGAAAGTACTAAGTAATATTGGGCAACGAATACTTGATTACACCCAGGCAGATGGTCTATCAATACTAATATATGATAATAATAAACAAGGTTTAGTACCATTTATAAAATTAAAAAATTCTAATAAATATCTTAAAAATTTAAAATTTATACCGTGTAAAATAGATGAGTTATATTCAAGTAAATATAAAAATTATTTTAATATTATGTACTGTAAGTCAAAAATAAAAAGCTTACCAATTTGGGATAAAATATGTATGGATGGTTTGGATTATGTAGGTAACTATAGAATAGAGTTGAGTAATGAATTTATTGGAATTATATCATTAAGTTATGGTAATGATAATTCACCTAAATACAACTATGATGAGTTTATGAAACATATATGTAATAAAATAGCCATGATAGTTAAAAATGTTAGACTTTCAAACCAGGTATTTGTTGAAAATACAATGCGTAAGTATACGGAAAAAGAGTTGGAACAGTATTTAAAAGTTTCTGCTGATTTAGTATCCATGGTTGGAAATGATACATATTTTAAAAGAATTAGTCCAAACTGGAATAAAGTTTTAGGGTGGACAGAAGAAGAATTATTATCGAAGCCAATACAAGAAATTGTTCATCCTGAAGATATAGAGCGTTTTAAGGATAAAAATTATTTAGGTAAAGATGGTGAGATTACTAGGCGTATTATTCGTTTTAGACATAAGAAAGGTTACTATGTTCATCTTGAATGGAGTAGTATGTACATATCTAATCAAGAATTATATGTGACATCAGCAAGAGATATTACAAATAAATTAGAAATAGAAAAAGAAAAAAGAAAATTACAAGAAGCTGTTCAATTAGAAATTGTAAAAAATGAATTTTTTTCAAATATATCTCATGAATTTAGAACGCCAATAAATATTTTACTAGGAACGATGCAACTTATTAATAAAAATATTGAAAGAAATAATATTGATGTAGAAAATCTAAAGAAACATCTTAATTATATAAAGCAAAATTCATATAGGTTATTAAGGTTAGTGAATAATTTAATAGATATAAGCAAGATGGATACAGGAGTCTATGAACTAAGAGCATCTAATCAAAATATTATTAATGTAATTGAAGATATAACTCTTTCTGTGGCAGAGTACACAAGAAATAATAATATAAATCTTATATTTGATACGAATGTAGAAGAGTTAATTACTTTTTGTGATCCAGATAAAATAGAAAGAATTATGTTAAATCTTTTATCAAATGCTGTAAAATTTACACCTGAGAATGGATGCATTAAAGTTGATATTAATGCGACTGAAAAAGAGGTGATTGTTTCAGTAAGTGATACTGGGATCGGAATTCCAGAAGATAAGATAGATATTATATTCAATAGATTTGGACAAGTTGATGGTTCTTTTAATAGGATGTGTGAAGGTAGTGGGATAGGATTATCACTTGTGAAAAATTTGGTTGAAATGCATGAAGGAAAGGTTTGTGTGAAAAGTAAGGTTAATGAAGGATCGAAGTTTATATTTACAATTCCTATTAAGATGAAAGAAGAAAATAATAAAGACTATGATTTTGATAGAAAATTTAAGCACGTAGAAAGATGTGATATAGAGTTTTCAGATATATATAACGTGTAAATTAAAAGTATTTTAAAATACTAAACTGTAAAAACCTCCTATGCTATAGGGGGGTTTTATTTTGTTAATTTATTATTTTTGTAAAAATATAGAAATTTTTGTTGTAGTTATGCTACAATGGTTACAAAAGGGTTACAAAAATTACGGAAAAGTTACAAAATGAGGTGATGTGTGGAATATGATTTTTAACAAAAATATAAAAAATATTTCAAAAGGTATGACTGTAGGTATGATAGCTACAAGTATTATACCAGCAGTAGCTATAAATGAAAATGTAGAAGCTAGTGAAGTTAGGAGTAGTAAGTTTGTAGAAGTTACATGTGATGCTCTTAATGTTAGAACAGGATCTAGTACGAAGCATTCTATAGCTGGTACAGTAAGTAAAGGAACAAAATTTGAATATATATCAACATGCAGTAATGGATGGTATAAGGTTAAATATAAAGGAAGTACTAGATATGTAAGTAATAAATATTCAAGAGTAAAAAATGGCTCTACTTCTAGTTCTAAAAAGGTTGAAGTTACAGCAAGTAGAGTTAATATCAGAAGTGGAGCTGGAACAAAATATTCTATAGTAGGTACAGTAAGTAAAGGAACAAAGCTTAGATACATATCAAGATGTAGCAATGGATGGTATAAGGTTGAGTATAAAGGAAAAACAAGATATATTACTGACGATTACACTAAAATTTCAGGATCAACAACTACATCAGATTCAATAAGGAAAGTAGGTAAGGTTACAGCGTCAGCACTAAATGTAAGATCCGGTGCTTCAACCAAACACAATGTTAAAAAAACAATTAAAAAAAATAGCGTTGTTGGCATAATATCATCATATAGTAATGGATGGTCTAAGGTAAAACTATCTAGTTCATCAACAGGGTATGTATCTACAAAGTATTTAAAACTATATGCTGGAGATTCAAGTGATATTAAAGTAAGTTATACAACAACATCTTCATCTTCTTCTAATAAGCCATCAAGTAATTCTAAACTTGATAAAGTATTATCTACAGTTAAAGCGCAAGTAGGTAAACCATATATTTATGGTGCAGCAGGGCCTAAT
This sequence comes from Terrisporobacter petrolearius, assembly GCF_020748185.1. Taxonomy (GTDB): domain Bacteria; phylum Bacillota; class Clostridia; order Peptostreptococcales; family Peptostreptococcaceae; genus Terrisporobacter; species Terrisporobacter petrolearius. The sequence continues at coordinate 20,542 of NZ_JAHZMO010000025.1, forward strand.
TCTTTTGACTGTTCAGGACTTACGTATTATGCTTATAAAAAAGCAGGAATATATTTAAACAGAACATCAAGAGATCAAGCTAAAAATGGAAAATATGTAAGCAAAAGTAATTTAAAAGCAGGAGACTTGGTATTTTTTAATAGTGGAACAAATTCTATTAGACATGTGGGAATGTATGTTGGTAATGGTAAGTTCATCCACTCACCAAGTCCAGGAAAATCAGTAAAGTATGAAAGTATGTCAACATCATATTATATAAAAGGATATGTTACTGCAAGAAGAATAATATATTAGATTATTGTTACTTAATAATGTTTATATATTTTTAAATATGTGTATTAATAAAAAATCACCTCTATACGAGGTGATTTTTGTTATACAATATTGAATATCAAAACAAGTAACGTATGAAAAATTAAAAAAAAATAAAAATGTTCGTAAAAAAACTTGTAAAAATTTGGAGTAACATATATAATTAAAACTGAAAAGACGAACAATGATACAAAAATATACGATTTAGTTTTGATTAGGGGAGAATTTTATGAACAATAAAGTAATTTATCAGCTAGACGGAAGACCTAAATTAGGAGAAGCAATACCATTAGGTTTGCAACATATCTTGGCAATGTTTGTTGGAAATGTTACGCCACTTATAATAATTTCAAATGTTTTAAACCTGGATGATGTTACAAAAGCATCACTAATACAATGTGCAATGTTTGTGTCTGGCATAGTAACATTAATGCAATGTTACCCACTTGGTCCGATAGGAGCAAAGCTACCTATAGTAATGGGAACTAGCTTTGGCTTTGTACCTGCTGCTACAGCAATAGGTGTAAAGTATGGAATAGAAGGAATATTAGGAGCTTGCTTAGTAGGAGCGTTATTTGAGATACTAGTGGGTGGACTAGTATTAAAACGTATAAGAAAATATTTTCCACCAGTAGTTACAGGAATAGTAGTTTTAACTATGGGAATTGCACTTTTACCAACAGGAGTTAATTACTTTGCAGGTGGTGTAGGAGCAGCAGACTTCGCTTCACCGTCAAATTTGCTTTTAGGAACAATCGTACTTATAACAGTTATATTTTTTAAACAATATACTAAAGGGATGCTTAGTATATCATCAGTACTTATCGGATTAATAGTTGGATATTTAGTAGCTATACCTATGGGTAAAATAGATTTTTCTTCTTTATCTCAGGCAGCGTTTGTGTCTATACCAGTGCCATTTCAATTAGGATTTTCATTCCATATGGATGCTATAATAGCTATGATATTTGTATATATGGTTTCAACTGTAGAGACTATAGGAGATACAACAGCCATAGCAAATTCTGGTCTTGGTCGTGAGGCTAGTGAGAAAGAAATAGTTGGAGCGGTTTTAGCAGATGGTATAGGTAGTTTCTTAGGCGCTATATTTAATGTGCTGCCAAATACGTCTTTTGGCCAAAATGTTGGTATAGTAGCTATGACAAAAATAGTAAATAGATTTGTTGTTGCTACAGGAGCTTTCATATTAATAATAGCAGGTATATTTCCAAAAGTAGGAGCACTTATATCTTTAATGCCAGCTAGTGTACTTGGAGGTGCTTCTATAGTAATGTTCTCTATGATAGTAGTAAGTGGTATAAGACTTATAACAACTGATAAATTAACTGAAAGAAATGCAATGATAATTTCTGTTTCATTAGGATTAGGCCTTGGAGTTGCTTATGTACCAGGATTTTTTGATGCTTTTCCAGAATCTATACAATTGATATTTGGAGAATCTAAAACTGTACTACCTGCCATATTAGCGGTAATACTTAACATGGTTTTACCTAAAGAGGAAATGTGCGAAGAAAAAGCACTTACTGCATAAATAGAAAAAAGATGTATAAGAAATTCTTATATGTCTTTTTTTATTATAATAATAAAATACTTATAAATACGAACATTATTTTAAAAAAACAATAAAATGTTTAGAAAAATCTAGTTAGTTATGATATAATATACAAAGTTAAAATTATAATGACAAAATATATTTTAGGGAGGAAGTATTATGTTTACACTAATGGAATTAGTGCAACCTCAGTCACTTGAAGAAGCTTATGAGATACTTACAAAAAGAAAAAACAATATAGTTATAGGAGGTAGTGCTTTTCTTAGAATGGGGAAAAAAAGAATAGGCACAGGGATAGATTTATCTGACTTAAACTTAGACATTATAGAAGAAAGTTCAGATTATATAGAAATAGGAGCCATGACTACACTAAGGGATCTAGAAGTTAGCCCTATATTAAATAAATACTTCCATGGAGTTTTACCAAAGGCAGTTAGAGATATAATAGGTGTTCAATTTAGAAATGTAGTAACTGTTGGAGGAAGTGTATTTTCTAGATATGGTTTCTCTGATTTAATAGTAGGATTACTTGCGCTACAAACAGAAGTAGAGTTATATAATGGGGGAAGAATATTATTAGAAGAATTCCTTAATAAAAAATATGAAAAGGATATACTAGTTAAACTATATATAAAGAAAAACGATGTAAACGCTGTATATAAATGTATGCGAAATTCAAGAAGTGATTACCCTATATTAAATGTAGCTGTATCTAAAGAATATGATAACTTAAAAATATGTGTAGGTGCTAGACCTCAAAGGGCAACTATAGCAGTTAAAGCAAGTGGATTTTTATCAGAAAATGAATTAAATAAAGAGAATATAACAAAAGCAAGTGAAATAGCTGCTGAAGAATTAGTATTTGGTTCAAATATGAGAGCTAGCAAGGAATATAGAAAAGCTATATGTAAATCATTAGTTAAAAACGCTTTAATGGAGGTATCATCATGTTAATCACAATGAATGTAAATGGAAAAAAAGTTGATATAGATGTGGAAGCTGACGAATATTTAGTAGATACACTAAGAAGAGTTGGAAATCTAAGTATAAAAAGAGGCTGTGACACAGGGTGCTGTGGGCTATGTAGTGTATGGATAGATGGAAAACCAACATTATCATGTTCAACATTATCTGTGAGAGCTAATAATAAAAAGATTACAACAATAGAAGGTTTACAAGAAGAAGCAAGTAAATTTGCACAGATACTTGTAAAAGAAGGTGCAGAACAATGTGGATTTTGTTCACCAGGATTTATAATGACTGTTATTGCTATGAAAAGAGAGTTAGAAAATCCAAGTGAAGAAGAAATAAAACATTATTTAACTGGAAATCTATGTAGATGTACAGGATATATGGGGCAACTTAGAGCAATAAAGACATATATGGGGGTAAAATAATATGAAAATAGTAGGTAAAGGCATAGCAAAAATAGATGGAATGTCAATAGCTACAGGGAACCCTGTATACACAGATGATTTAGCAGCTAAGGAAGCTTTAGTAGTTAAGATACTAAGAAGTCCGCATCCTTATGCAACCATAGAAGAAATAGATACAAAAAGAGCAATGATGGTACCAGGTGTGGAATGCGTTTTAACATACAAAGATGTACCAAAAAATAAATTTACACTTGCAGGACAATCATTCCCAGAGCCATCTCCTTATGACAGATTAATACTTGATAAAACAGTAAGATATGTGGGAGATGAAGTAGCTATAATAGCAGCAAAAGACGAAAAAACTGCCATAAAAGCTATGAAAATGATAAAAGTTAAGTACAATGTGTTACACCCAGTAATGGATATGGAAAAATCTATAGATAATGAAAGTATAGTACATACAGAAGATTTACATTGTAACTTTGATATAGGAATGGAAAGAGAAAGAAATATAGTATCTAAACATTTATATGAAAAAGGTAATATAGAAGAAGAATTATCAAAATGTGATGTAGTTGTGGAAGATACATATTACACACAAGCCCAATCTCATGGAATGATGGAAACTTATAGAGCTTACAACTACTTAGATCATATGGGAAGATTAGTCGTAGTAAGTTCTACACAAATACCTTTCCATGTAAGAAGACATGTAGCAAGAGCTTTAGATATACCATCAAGCAAAGTAAGGGTTATTAAACCAAGAATAGGTGGAGGTTTTGGTGGTAAACAAACGGCATGTGTGGAAATATTTTCTGCATTAGTTACTTTAAAGACAGGAAAACCAGCCAAAATAATATACGATAGAAAAGAAACTTTTACATGTACAACATCTAGACATGCTATGAAACTAAATGTAAAAGTTGGGGCAGATAAAGATGGAACAATAAAAGTGATAGATATAGATGCCCTATCAGATACGGGAGCATATGGAGAACATGCTTCTACTACATTTGGACTAGTTGGAGAAAAAACTATGCCTATGTATGGAAAGTTAAAAGCTGCTAGATTTAAAGGGAATGTAGTATATACTAATAAAACACCATCAGGCGCATTTAGAGGGTATGGAGCTACTCAAGGATGTTTTGCAGTTGAAGCAACTATAAATAAATTAGCAACTAAATTGAATATGGATCCAGTGGAAGTAAGGCTTAAAAACATAATAAAAGAAGGAGAGATTTCTCCGGCTTATGATAAGCACTTAAATAGTGTTGCCTTAGATAGGTGTATTAAAAAAGGTAAAGAACTTATAAAATGGGATGAAAAATATCCGTGTAAAGAAATATCTCCTACAAAAGTAAGAAGTGTGGGAATGGCCCTTACTATGCAGGGCTCTGGAATAGCGGGGATAGACACTGCATCTATAGAAATAAAATTAAATGATGATGGAAACTATACACTACTTACTGGTTCAACAGATATGGGTACGGGTAGTGACACTATACTTGCTCAAATGTGTGCAGAAATTTTAGAAACTACAATGGACAAAATAGTAGTAAACTCAGCAGATACAGATTCTTCGCCATATGATCCAGGTTCTTATGCATCAAGTACTACTTATGTTACTGGCATGGCTGTAGTAAAGGCTGCAACTGAGTTGAAAAACAAGATAATTAGTCTTGGAGCAGAAAGACTTGGACTTGATAAAGAAGATGTGGAGTTTGATGGAAACTTTGTTAAATCTGAAGACGGAGAAAAATCCATATCAGTATTTGACTTGGCAGTAGATGTAACTATGGGACCTAACAAAAATCAATTAATCGGATATGCTACTCACGGAAGTCCAGTTTCGCCACCACCATTTATAGCAGGATTTGTGGAAACAGAAATAGATAAAGAAACTGGAAAAGTTGATATAGTAGATTTTGTGGCAGTAGTTGACTGCGGAACGGTAATTAATAAAAACTTAGCAAAAATACAAGTAGAAGGTGGAATCGTTCAAGGTATAGGTATGGCATTATATGAAGAAGTTGTTTATACGAAAAAAGGCGAATTAGCATCTAATACATTTATGCAATATAAAATACCAACTAGAAAAGATGTGGGAAATATAGTAGTAGACTTTGAAGAAAGTTATGAGCTAACAGGTCCATTTGGAGCAAAATCTGTAGGTGAAGTTGTTGTAAATACACCATGTCCAGCAATAGAAAATGCAATTTATAATGGTATAGGGATAAATCTAAATACTTTACCTATGACACCAGAAAAAGTATTTATGGCCATGATGGAAGAGTAATGAACTTAATTGATGCTTTTGATATAAAAAATAAAGACGTAATAACTATTGTGGGAGCAGGGGGGAAAACATCTTTGATGTTCTCTGCTTCCTCTTTACTTAAAAAAGAGTACAAGGTGTTAGTTACAACAACAACAAATATATATGTTCCAAGGGAAAAGTTTTATGACAAGATGATAATGCTAAGTGAAATAAAAGATGAGGATTATAAAAAACTAATAGAAGAAAGTAACAAAGGAGTCTATGTAATAGGAAATAAAATAGTGAATAAGGAAGCCTCAAATAAGAGTAAAATAAAAGGTTTAAGTGTTGAAGTATTAGACAAAATAACATCTTACTTTGATATAGTAATAATAGAAGGTGATGGTTCAAAGGAAAAACCACTTAAAGGATGGCAAGATTTAGAGCCTATTGTTTATAATAAGACAACTAAAACTATAGGAGTAGTAGACATTAAAACTATAGGTTTAAATATTAATGAAGATAATATTCATAGACTGGATGAATTTTTGAAAGTTATAAATGATGAAGAATCACAAAAAGTAAAAGTTAAACATTTAAAAAATCTTGTTTTAAATAAAAGTGGGTTATTTAAATTCTCTCAAGGAGAAAAAATTTTATTTATTAATAAAGCAGAAAACATAGGAGATAAAAAAAATGCTGTTTTACTTACAAATAAAATAAAAGATGAAAACTCATCATATATTAATAAATTTATATATGGAAGTATACTACAAAATGAGTTCTTAGATTAATAGTAAACATAGCACCAAATATAGAAATATACCGTTATAAAGAACTTAGAAAATTATGAAGTATTGTACAAATATAGAAAATGAGTTCAAATATGTAGTAGTATAAAATTAGAAGGTTATAAACTAGTACCTGTATTCTTATTAGAAGAAGAATAGTTTTTTAGAAAAATAATGATTTTAGGAGAATTATGAAATGAATAATAAGGTAAATAATAATGATATAGCTACTAAAAATTTGAACAGTTCACCAAATTACAACAAAGATAAGAATGTGTATTTTACATATTATATAGCAGGGTTAATAATATTGGCGGTATTTTTAAATTTAGCTGTAAAAATTGATAGTACAGATGAGTATTATGAAAAATATTATGTACTAGAAGAGTACATGAATAATTACGAAGATATACACGATAACCAAGACACAGATGATAATGAAGACATGGACAATAATGAAGATTTAGATAATAGTAATGAAAATAATGAGTATACAAATGAAGAAGAGAATCCTCATACTGATACTTACATAAATGAAGAATATTAAAACATTTTTAATGAATTAACAAAAAGGATGATAAACTTGATTTCAGCAATAATTATGGCCTCAGGATTTTCAAAACGTATGGGTCAAAACAAACTTCTTATGCGGTACAATAATAAGTTTTTAATTGAGTACACTTTAAATATAATATCAGAATGTAATTTTAAGCAGAAAATATTAGTTACTCAATATGAAGAAATAAAAGAGTTTGGAGAAAAATTAAATTATAAAGTAGTAAGTAATATATCACCTAATAAAGGTCAAAGTGAGTCTATAAAACTAGGAGTAAAAAACTGCGGTTATTGCCAAGGATATATGTTTTTTGTTGGAGATCAGCCTCTTATAAATAAAAAGGATATAGAAAAGCTAATAAAAGTTTTTAAAGAAGATACAGATTATATTGTTATACCAAAGTATAAAGATAGTAGCGGAAATCCAGTCATATATCCAAGTAAATATAAAGAACAGTTGTTAAATTTAAGAGGAGATAAAGGTGGTAAAAGTATCATAAAATCTTCACACAAAATAAAATATGTTAATGTTAGTGAAAATACTTTATTTGATATAGATAATATAGACGATTTTAATAATCTTTTAAGAAGAAGGGCAGAAAATGAAAAAGGACATAATAGTAATTAGGGGTGGTGGAGATATAGCCACAGGAACCATACACAAGCTTCATAGATGTGGATTTAAAGTAGTAATTCTAGAAATAGAAAACCCGTCTGCCATAAGGAGATCAGTGTGCTTTAGTGAGGCTGTATATGAAAATAAAATTGTTGTGGAAAATGTTGTATGTGAAAAAGCAAGTAATTTAGAGGAAGTATACTCTATCTTAGATAGAAATAACATTCCTATGATTATAGACCCATTTGGAAAATATATTGAAAAATTAAAACCATTTGCATTAGTAGATGCTATATTAGCAAAGAAAAATTTAGGTACAAAAAAGGATATGGCACCAATAACCATAGCATTAGGACCGGGGTTTTGTGCAGGAGAAGATGTGGATATGGTAATAGAGACTATGAGAGGTCATGACTTAGGAAGAATAATAGAAGTAGGATACGCTATTGCCAATACAGGTGTACCTGGACCTGTAAAAGGAGTAAGTGAAGAGAGGGTAATATATTCGCCATCATCAGGGATAATATCAAGTACGAGAGAAATTGGTGATATAGTAAAAAAAGGAGAAGTTATAGCAAAAATAAGTAATACTGAAAATGAAACTGAAGTAAAAGCCACCATAGATGGTGTTTTGAGAGGTATAATTAGAGATAAAAGTAAGATAAAAGAAAGATTAAAAATAGCTGACATTGACCCACGTATAGAAGAAGTAAAAAATTCATATACCATATCTGACAAAGCTAGAACAATAGCGGGGGGAGTATTAGAAGCTATATTATATATGAAACAAAAACATGAGGTTAGATAAATGGACGAAAATTTATTAAAAAAAATATACAATGAAGTGAAAAAAGGATACAAAGTGGCCTTTGCCACAATAACAAAAACAATAGGCTCTACACCTGGAAAAATGGGAGCAACTATAGCTGTATTTGAAGGTGGCGATGTTATGGGAACTGTTGGTGGTGGAATGATAGAACACAAAGTTATAAACAAATGTATTGAATGTTTGACAAGTGGAGACGATTGCAACTTTGAATATACTTTAAATGATTCTGGAAATTTAGGTATGCAGTGTGGTGGAACTGCTTATGGATATATAAAAATATTTAAACCAAAGCCAAAACTTTTAATAATAGGTGGTGGACATATAGGTTTGGCACTATTTAAAATAGCCAAGAATTTAGACTTTTACACTGTCGTAGTAGATGATAGAGAAGAGTTTGCAAATACTGGTAGATTTGAAAATGCAGATGAGATTTATGCTGGAGACATAAGTGAAATAGTTGAGAATACGGAAATTAACGATAATACATATGTGATTATAGCCACCAGAGGATATGAAGGTGATCTTAGAAGTTTAAGAAGTGTAATAAATAGAAACGCCAACTATATAGGTATGATAGGTAGTAGAAAAAAATGGATCAAAGTTAAAGATACTTTAATTGAAGAAAATGTAAGTGAAGAAAAACTAGATAATGTTTATGCTCCTGTTGGTATAAATATTTCATCTAACGATGTGGATGAGATAGCTTTTGGAATAATGGCTGAGATACTTTTTGTTAAAAATAGAGGGACTCTTACTCATAGGAGAGATAAATAGGGTAAAGGTATATGGAAAAATAAGAGCTTCCTCCTTGAATTATACAATTTAGGAATTATAAATTATTGAAATCCACGAAAAGATATTAATATGATTTTTTAAATTATTATATTTTCTAGAATTAAAGAAAGAGATTTATATTATAGAGTTCTAGTAAGTGATGTTTTTAATAAATTTATATAAATAAGTATTTAAAAAATTAAATAAATAGAATATGAAAATTATAAGTATAATAAACAACAGTTTATTTACAAATATTAATTTTTATTAAAAAATATTATTATTAAAGTGAATTAAATATTAAACAAAAGAAGTACACATGTAGTGCATTGAACGTAAATCTGATTACGGTACAAAATGCTTATATGTGTCTTTTTGTTGTATAAGGTTTAAATCTTAAAGATGAAGTGATTAAGTCAATAAATCAAGTAAACTAATTATTAGATAGTTGTTGAGTTTATAAATAGAGCATTTAATAGTGGGTATTAAAAGGTTGAAAAGATTGAACAGTTTAAACAATTTAACCTACTGGAATAATAAATAATTAAAAAATAAAATTAATATAATTAATCAATCTAAAAAGTATGAGTATTATAAAGAGTTTTAAAAAAAATGTAACATTTTTTATAAGTTGGCATGGTATTTGCTTTAATATAAACTAAGAATTTGGTGATACCAGATTATTAAGATTTATATAAACATAAGGAAGGTGAATTTATAATGAAAATACTTGAAACAACAAATGCACCAGGGGCTATAGGACCTTATTCACAAGGATATCAAATAGACAACTTTGCATTTACATCAGGTCAAATACCAGTAAATCCAGAAAATGGATCAGTACCAGAAGGGATATCGTTACAAGCGGAACAAAGTTGTAAAAATGTTAAAGCTATATTAGAGTCAGCTGGAACTAACATAGAAAATGTATTTAAAACAGTATGTTTCTTAGCTGATATGGCAGATTTTGCAGCATTTAATGAGGTATACGCAAAATACTTTATATCTAATCCAGCTCGTAGTTGTGTAGCAGTTAAAGAATTACCAAAGGGTGTGCTTTGCGAAATAGAAGCTATAGCTGTTATAAATAAATAAAAAATTTACATAAAAATTATAAATTAAAAGGAGAGAATTATTATGAAAATAACTGTAGTAGGAAGTCATTTATGCCCAGATACATTATATGCATTATGCCAATTAAGAGATAGAAATATAGAGGTTGATTTTAAAAATTTGTCAGCAAGTTTACCAGATTTAAAAGAATATTTAGTTCTTCGTCAAGGTTTAGATATATATGAAAATGTAAGAGCTACAGATGGTATAGGAATACCATGTTTTATATTAGAAAATGGAACTAAAACATTAGATTTAAATGAAGTATTAGGAAAATAATTTAATAGCGATTATATTGATAAGCCACCTTTTTATAAAAGGTGGCTTATTTTATTATGAAATTTGATTTTCAAATAGATTATTGATATAATTGGACTTAATAAATATATGGATGGTTTACAAGGAGCGATTATGGAAAAAAGAGAACTAGCTATAATAACACTGAAAAAAGATGCAGGAGAGGTTTATTCAAATCAAATAAAGTATTTTTTAGGCAACAATATAAAAATAAACCTTTATTCTTTTGAAGAAGATAATCTTAATTTATTACATGAAAAACTAATCGTTCTTTCTGTTAGATTAAAATATGATGAAATCTCAGCAATGTGTGCACATGATACACAAATAATCATACCTAATTTAACCTTCGAAAAATCCAGTGTAAAAAAAATCTCAAAACTAGATGAACACAAGAAGGTATTTGTATATAATTTATCTAAAAGTATGGCACTTGAAACTATAACGATTATACATAAGTTAGGAATTAATATACAAAACTTTATACCTAGCTACCCTGGAGCTGATAATATTTTACCGGATTCTATAGTTTTATCACCAGGAGAAGAAATTTTAATAGATTGTCATAATTGTAAAATAATTGACCTTGGATATAGAATAATAGATCTAGGATGTATAGCTGATATAGCAATTCACTTAGATTTAAAGCACTTAATAAGAGAGGATTTATTGAATAAATTTATAGCTAAAGTTGTTCCTACTAGCTACATTACAGAAAAACTTTTATTAAGCCAAACTAGACTAGAAAATAAATTTGATTTTTTATTGGCATCAATAGATGAAGGCCTTGTGTGTATAAGTGAAGATAAAATTGTTCAGTTTTACAGTCATGTGGCAAGAGAGATACTATATGTAAATGAAAATGGAATGACTGGAAAATATATTGGTGATTATATAAAATCTTTTGATTTTAGACAGTTAAAGAAGGAATGTGCAAATATACAAAAGGTTGTTAGAGTTAAAAATATAGATATAAATTTAGATATTAGATATGCAGATATATGCGGATTTAGAGGTTTTATAATAAAACTTGCTAAGTTTTATGCATCTGAAAAAAAGCAAGCAAAGCTTAGAGCCCAGCTTATGAATTCTGGAAATGTTAGCAAATATAATTTTGAAGATATAGTTGGATGCAGTGAATCTATTATGGAAAGTAAAAAAATTGCCTATAAAATGGCTCAATCAAATTCTTCTATACTGATAATTGGTGAAAGTGGTACAGGAAAAGAACTTTTTGCTCAATCTATCCACAGTGCATCTTATAGAAGTGAAGGTCCATTTGTTGCGGTAAACTGTAGTACTTTTCAGGAGGGTCTTTTGCAAAGTGAACTTTTTGGTTATGATGAGGGAGCTTTCACAGGTGCAAAAAAGGGTGGAAAGATAGGACTTTTTGAAATGGCTAATAAAGGAACTATATTTTTAGATGAAATTGGAGAGATGGATTTAAATTCACAGGCTAGCCTGCTTAGAGTCATACAAGAAAGACAAATTAGAAGAGTTGGTTCAGATAAGGTTGTTGATCTAGATATAAGAATTGTAGCAGCTACAAATAGAGATTTAAAGAAATTAGTTTGTGAAGGTAAATTTAGAAAAGATTTATTTTATAGATTAAATGTTCTACCTTTAAAAGTAAGTCCATTGAGAGAACGGGTAGATGATTTATTTTTAATATTTGAATCATTTAAGAAAAATTTAGATGCTAATTTTATACTTTCAGATGAAGTTGTAGATATATTTAAAAGATATAATTGGGACGGAAATATAAGAGAATTAAGTAATTTAGCTGAGTATTTTTCATATACAGGTAAAGATATAATTGAAGTGTCTGATCTACCAGAATATATCATTGAATCTTTAGAACAAAAAGATCCTTGTGAAGAAATAGCAAAAGAAGAAAAAAGCTATGATAAATTTAAATTTAAGAGACTTATAAGTGATTATATTTTTGTACTTAACAAAATGAATCAGGCTTATAATCTTAAACAAAGAATAGGAAGAAAGAAAATATACGAATATGCATTGGAAGAACAAGTGTTTTTAACCGAACAACAAATTAGAAGTATTCTCCTTGAACTTCAAGAATATGAACTTGTAAAAGTTTTATCAGGACGTGGAGGATCTATAGTTACTGAAAAAGGAAGAACATTTTTAAAAGAACATGGAAATTGAAATCTAGACAAAAACAGGTTGAATTGGGTGAAATGTATAACCGTTAAACCTGTTTTTTTATTTGCTGGTTACTTTTATAATAAAAACTAATAAGTTAAAAAAAATTGAACAAAAACAATTATATTTATTTAATTTAAAATAAAAAATACTGTTTAAATTTCAATGCTTTTAATAAATATAAAAAATAATGATAAAACTTGGCATGAATATTGCTATATATAATTATAAAATAAAAAATATTGGAGGTATAGCAATTATGAGTTATAAATTTGATGATGTAATTGATAGAAGTAATAATTTTTCAGCAAAGTGGTCAGAAATGGATAAAAAATATGGTACTAATGACCTTTTACCTATGTGGATAGCAGATATGGATTTCGAGACAGCACCATGCATAATAAATGAACTTAGAAATAGATTAGAAGAAGGCATTTATGGATACACAACTAGACCAGCATCGTATAATAAGTCTATTGTGAATTGGGCTAAGAGAAGATATGGTTGGCAAATTAAACCAGAGTGGCTAATATTTAGTCCAGGGGTAATTCCAACTATAAGTATATTAATACAAGAAATGACTAAAGAAAACGATAAAATAATGATACAAGAGCCTGTTTACAGCCCATTTAATAGTGTTGTAAACCAAAATAAAAGAGATCTTGTAATAAGTCCACTAGTAAAATTAGAAGATGGAAACTATATAATGGATTATGAAGATATAGAATCAAAAATTAAAGATGTAAAAATGTTTATACTTTGTAATCCACACAATCCAGTGGGTAGAGTCTGGACCAGAGAAGAGTTAATAAAATTAGGTGACATATGTATGAAGCACAATGTATTAGTAATATCGGACGAAATACATAGTGATATAATATTAAAAAATCATAAACATACTCCTTTTGCTTCAATAAGTGAAGAGTTTGCACAAAATAGTATAACTTGTATGGCCCCAACTAAAACATTTAATATAGCTGGGCTTCAAATGTCTCAAGTTATACTACCAAATGAAAATTACTACAAAATATTAGATGATGCTTTCATAAGATTAGATATAAGAAGAAACAATGCATTTAGTTTAGTAGCTACTCAAGCAGCTTATAACGAAGGTGAGGAGTGGTTAGAAGAATATCTTGAATACCTAGAAGGTAATATAGATTTTGCTATAAATTATATAAAAGAAAATATACCATCTCTAAAAGTTAGAAAACCAGAAGGTACTTATTTACTATGGGTAGACTTCAGTTATACTGGATTAAGCGATGATGAAGTTTGTAAATTATTAGTTGAAAAAGGGAAGGTAGCTTTAAATAGTGGAAATTCTTTCGGTATTGGAGGAAAAGGGTATCAAAGGATAAACCTTGCCTGCCCAAGATCTATGGTCGAAGAAGGATTAAATAGAATAAAAAAAGCTATAATTGGATAGTTACAGCAGACTAGCTTAATGATAATTAAGCTAGTCATAATAGGAAAAGTTATCTGCGTTTAAAATGATAACGTTATCTGGACGTTTGAGTAAAAAAATCAAAAAGGATGGAAATATGAAATGAGTATGAATATTGAAAAAAGAAAACCTACATTTAAGTTTGCGGCTTTAGTTATGATCGCAATTATATCTCTAACTACAGTTGGTATGGTTGTATTTAATGCATCAATAACAATAATGTTTTTGTTATCATGGTTAATAGTAGTACCAGCAGCTATGAAATTAGGTTATACGAATAGTGAAATTGAAGAATTAGGATTTGACGTAGGAAAGGGAGCTTTCCAATCCAACTTAATTGTACTTTCTGTTGGAGTGTTAATTGCTGCCTGGATAGCAGCAGGTACAATTCCTACTATAGTTTATGGTGGGCTTGCAATGATAACACCTAAATATTTTTTAGTTACAACATTTATAGTATGTTCTTTAACATCTGTAGCCACGGGAACTTCTTGGGGGACTTTAGGAACTTCTGGTATAGCTTTAATGAGTATAGGTACTAGTATGGGAGTTCCTGCTGGTTTAACTGCTGGAGCAATAATATCTGGTGCATTCTTTGGTGATAAGATTTCACCACTTTCAGATACTACAAACTTATCAGCCGCAGTTTGTAAAACAGATGTTATAACTCATATAAAACATATGACTTCGTCAACGGTGCCATCTTATATAATATGTACTGTTTTATATGCAGTTATGGGATTTAAATATGCTAATAACACTATAGATTATAATCAAATAAATCAAGTAATGGAAGTTATAAAAGCTAATTTTAATATAGGATTTATAGCAGTAATTCCAATAATATTCTTATTTATTTTATTATTATTGCAAAAGCCACCTATAGTTTCTATATTATCTTCTGCAGTAGTAGGTTCAGTTATAGCATTTATTCAAGAAGGAGAAAGTGTTAACAAATTACTAGGTTATATGCTTAATGGTTACTCTATAGAGACAGGCCTTACTTATACAGACGGATTGCTAAATAGAGGTGGAATAATGAGCATGGCGGAGACTGTACTTTTAGTGTTTGTAGTATTTGTAATAGCTGGTATACTACAAAAGACAGGGTTCTTAGAAGTGTTATTAGAGCCTATGTTAAATAAAATAGGAAAATCAAGAACTAAACTAATTGGAAGTACATTTATAGCTAGTTATCTTGCAAATGCATTTAGTTCATCTATGATGTTTACTTCTGTATTTGTTGGGACTGTAATGTCACCCTTATACAAGGAATTTAAGTTAAAGCCAGAAAATTTATCTAGAATAATACAAGATACTGCAACAATTGGTGCACCATTAATACCTTGGAATTCTAATGCCATATTTTGTAGTCAAACATTAGGTGTTAGTCCATATGAGTTTATACCATACTGTTTCATAAGTTGGATAACTCCAATAATAACATTTATATATGGTGTGACTGGATTTACAATGACTACTTATACAGATGAAGAATTTGATATAATTGCTGAATCTGTAGACGCTATATAAAGAGGAGTAAATATATATGGAGTTTCATTATTACTATATAATTCAAGATATTATAGGCATACTCATGGCGTTTATAGGTATACGGATGCTTGCATTAAGTATACGAATGATTTTATCTAAAAAAAATGCTAAAAATATAATAGTACTATCTGTTAGCTATGTTTTGATTGCTGCTTCAGGGATTAATTTATTATTATATAATTTTGAAATAAAAACTTGGATTAGAAGTATAGCTTTTGTGATTTTAAGCTTATTGATTACAAAAATAGTTAATATTAGAGAAAAGTAATACAAAGATACATTAATTTTAAAAGAATCACTCTGATAGCCATTAGAGTGATTCTTTATTTTATCCAACATTGAAATTAATAAAAAGATATTGCCTAAAGACAATATCTTTTTATATTTTAGAAAGAAAGGTCGCTTAAAAGTTTAACTGGAATCTGAACTTGTGTAACGTACTCATCTTCTAGGGAAGTTTCGTAAACATCTATTTTGTAAATCTCTATAGGATCACCTAAAATAGTATATTTATTAATCTCGATAAATTTGTAAAGTATTTCAAAAACTTGTTCATACTGATTATAGTCACCTTTGTAAGTATACGTAACATAGTACCCTTCATCTAAGACAAAGTTATAATCAGAAGCATCCTCATCTAATAAACAAAATGTATGCTTGTAATAATTATAAATTCCGTTGGAAATACTTTTAGAATCAAAAACAGCTCCAAAGTTGCTATTACCTAATACATAAAACTTATCTTCAAATTTATCGCTTAATTTTTGGATTAAATAATCATTATTTTCTGCAAAAGACTCGTTGGAATCTACTGTAAGTGCTTTTCTTTTGGTCATATATAAAAGTTCAATTCTATTAAAAGTAGTATGCTCTATACATTTGTCTATAGAGGACAATCTTTTGCTTAAAGAGTCTTTGTGAGAATTTAAAACTTCTACCTTTTTTTCTATTAAATCAATTTCTTCAGAAAGCATTTTTCTAGTAGTTTCAATATTTCTATTTTCAATATATTCTTTGATTCTTTGCATAGAAAAATCTAGAGTTCTAAGCTCACGAATAAGATTTAAGTTGCATATATCTTTAATTGTGTACATTCTATAGGAATTGGTGTCTCTAGTAGGATTTAAAAGACCTAGTTTCTCATAGTATTTTATTGAATCTCTACCTAATTTATATATCTTTGAAAGTTCACCAGTTTTATAATATTTTCTTTTCAAAAAATCACCTCAAAAAAATTAAAAAATATTTATTGACATGTGTATTATACCACAGTTTATAGTTTTATAGTGGAAGGAGATGAATAATATGGAAAATACAATAAGTTTAAAATCGCAATTTAAAAAGTATGTAGTACCTTCAGTAGCAGCAATGTGGGTATTTTCATTATATTCAATGGTAGACGGGATATTTGTAAGTAAAGGAGTAGGCAGTGATGCTCTGGCAGCAGTAAATATATCTACACCATACATTAATATGTTATTTGCAATATCTATTTTATTCGCAACGGGGGCAAGTACTGTAGTTGCTATTAAGTTAGGAAGTTCAGAGAATAAAAAAGCAAATGAGTATTTTACATTAAATTTAGTTGTAATGGTAATATTAGCAGTAATTATAATGTTAATCAGTTTATTAAATTTAGATAAAATAGCAGTATTCTTAGGTGCAACTAGCTCAACAGTGGTTTATGTTAAAGAATATGTGGGAACTATAATGCTGTTTGTTTTATTTTATTTAGCTTCCTACTACTTAGAGGTCTTAATAAAAAGTGATGGTTATCCTCATCTTGCAACAATAGGTGTAATAATATCTGCAATAACTAATATAGTATTGGATTATATATTTGTAATAAAACTTGGTTATGGAGTTAAAGGAGCTGCATATGCAACGGGAATAGCAAGAGTATTTTCATTCTCATTTTTCTTTATACATTTTTTAAGAAAAAGAGGTAAGCTTAAATTTACGAAATTCCATTTTGATTTTGGTGTTGTCAAAAAAGTACTATTTATAGGTATTCCAGATTCTGCAACAGAATTAAGTGTGGCAGTTGTAATTTTAATTTTTAATCAAAGTATATTAAGAGTAATTGGTGAAAATGCATTAGTAAGTTATAGTGTTGTTTGTTATATAAACACATTGGTTCTAACAACTATGATGGGAATATCACAAGGAATACAACCAATTTGTAGTTATTATTATGGCAAAAAAGATAAAGATTCTGTTTTATCAATTTTAAAAATGGGAATGAAAACAATAAAAATTTCATCAATTGTGTCATTTTTAATAGTATTTGTATTTGCAAATCAATTGGTATCATTATTTCTTAACAATGTAGACGAAGGATTATTTAATTATACAGTAAATGTTTTAAGGATATTTTCACCAGCATTTTTAATAATGGGATATAATGTAATAACTTCAGGATTCTGTGTGGCTGTAGATATGCCGGTTCAAGCAGGAATAGTATCATTAGGTAGGGGAGTTGTTGTAATAACAATAACTTTAATAGTGATGATTCTTATATTTGGTGGATTTGGTATATGGATAGCAACGCTTGTATCTGAGCTTATTGTACTTGCGATTTCTAAAAATGTACTTAAGAAGAGCAAAGAAAGTATAGAATATGAATATAGTGAAGCGGTATGAAGTGAATAAGTTATCAAAAAGGTATATTGAAAGAAATATGCCTTTTTTTATGTTAGGATATTATAGTTGAATTTACGCTGTTGATAAACTCTGGAATTAAGTTATATAACTCATTTAGAAAATATGAGAAATGTATTTTTGATTAAGGTCGTTGCCTGAAATTTCATAGCGCCCACGCAGTGGCTTAAGCGAAGTGAATTTTTTATTGGAAGTCAAACATGTTTTAAACTAATATATTACATTCAAAACGTATTTATTATAAAAATACGTACAATAAACGCTTATTTGATCTAAAAATATGTGTTATAATAATTGATGTATAAAAATATTAAACGCTATTAGTAAAATTTAATTAAATATCGAAAATAGACATAATTTAGGAGAGCAGAGTATGAAACAAATAAAAATAGAAGATGCTATAGGTTGTATTTTATCTCATGATGTTACAAAAATAGTACCTGGAGAATTTAAAGGAAGATTATTTAAAAAAGGTCATGTTATTAAAAAGGAAGACATACCTAAACTTTTAGATATAGGAAAAGAACATATATATGTTTGGGAGCCAAAGGAAGGCGAGGTTCATGAAAATGATGCAGCAGTAAGAATAAAAAATTTAGTTTTGGGTGAAAAATGCTACATATCAGATGAAATAAAAGAGGGTAAAATAGATTTTTTTTCTGCTAAACAAGGGGTATTAAAGGTAAATAAGGACTTACTTTTAAAATTAAATATGTTAGGTGAAATAATAGTATCCACGATGCATAACAATACTCCGGTAAAAGTTGGTGAAAAAATAGGATCAACTAGAGTTATTCCTTTAATAATAAATGAAGAAAAAATAATAGAAGCTGAAAAATTAATAAAAGAAAAAATAATAAGTGTAAAAGAAATAAAGCCTAAGGAAGCAGTTCTTATAACTACAGGAAATGAGATTTATAAAGGTAGAATAAAAGATGCTTTTTTACCTGTAATGAAAGAAAAGCTAGAATATTATGGTGGAGAGATAGTAAAACAAATTATTTTACCTGATAATAAAGATATAATAAGATTGAATATTTTAAAAGCAATAGAGGAAGAAAAAGCTGATATGATAATTTGTACTGGGGGAATGTCAGTTGATCCAGATGACGTTACACCCTCAGCTATAAAAGATTTTAATGGCGAGATAGTAACTTATGGTGCACCAGTACTTCCAGGGGCAATGTTTTTACTTGCATATTATAAAAATACACCTATTCTTGGAGTTCCAAGCTGTGCCATGTATTCCAAAAGAACCATATTTGATCTAGTATTACCAAGGGTTTTAGCAGATGAAAAATTATCTTTTGAAGATATAGCATCCTATGGAAATGGTGGAATGTGTTTGAGTTGTGGAGTTTGTACTTTCCCTCATTGCTCATTTGGTAAATAGGAGCAGCAAAAAAACATAAGGGAACAAATAATAAAGAAATACTAAATATAATAAAATCAAAGTTTAAAGATGTAAAAGAATAAAA
Source organism: Terrisporobacter petrolearius (assembly GCF_020748185.1). Lineage (GTDB taxonomy): Bacteria > Bacillota > Clostridia > Peptostreptococcales > Peptostreptococcaceae > Terrisporobacter > Terrisporobacter petrolearius. The sequence continues at coordinate 40,341 of NZ_JAHZMO010000025.1, forward strand.
TAAATATATGAACCAAATTGGAGGATAGACAATGGGGAAAGTATTAGCAATTTGTATAAGCGAGAAAAAAGGAACATTAAAAACTGAAATAAATGAAGCTGAGTTTATTGAAGATTTTGGAATAGAAAATGATGCCCATGCAGGAAAGTGGCATAGGCAAGTTAGCTTATTGGAATTTAATAAAATAGATGAGTTTAGAAAAAAAGGTGCCAATGTAGATTTTGGAGCTTTTGGAGAAAATTTAGTTGTGGAAGGAATAGAATTACATACTCTTCCAATAGGTCAGAAAATACAAATAGGCGATGTTTTACTTGAAGTAACTCAAATTGGGAAGAAGTGCCATGATAAATGTCAGATATATTATCAAGTAGGAGAATGTATTATGCCTAAGAATGGGATATTTACTAAAGTTCTTAATAGTGGAACTGTACAAGTTGGAGATAAATGTTTATTATTATAAAAGTTATAAATTTTAGCTCATACCAAATAAGGGTATGAGCTATTTATATACTATAAAAATTATAAATACAAAAATTATTGGCAAATATTTAAAAGAAAATAAAATAAATGTAGTAGGGTATTATAGTAAGAAGAGGCATTTTTTACAAATACTAAACAATTTCAAAACTTAAATGAATTAGTTAATAACAGTGATGTTATATTTATTACTACACCTGATTCACATATACAACAGGTGTATGATGAATTAAAACAATTGAATATAAGAGATAAGGTTATCAGCCATTGTAGCGGTTCAATTTCCTCAACAATTTTTTCGAATGTAAATAACTACAATGCATATGCTTATTCTATCCATCCAATGTTTGCTATTTGTAGCAAGTGTAATTCTTATAAAGATTTTCAAAAAGCGTTTATTATCATAGAAGGTGATGAAAAATTTAAAGACTATTTTGTGAGTTTGTTTAAAAACTTAGGAAACCAAGTAGGTGCTATTTCCAGCGAAAATAAGATTTTGTATAATACTGCTTGTGTTACAGTGAGTAATTTAGTATTGGCGTTAATTTCGTAGAAACTTGTGATTTCTCCAGAGAGGATAGCTTAAATGCCATTTTTCCTCTTGATAGAAAATAATGTGGAAAATATTAAAAAACAAGGTCTGGTAGACAGTTTGACAGGTGCAGTAGAAAGAGGAGATCTATATACTTGACAGATCTGTATTAGTCGCAATAGCTGTATATATAAACAAAACTAGACTGATTGATAATTTTATATATGAAGTATAAAAAAAGGATTTATATGTAAAAAATAAATAAAAGTATAATTAATGATGATAATACTTAATTTTGTGAAAACTATAGAGTAAATTAAAATATTGGAGTGTGATTATGTGCAAAATTGTTAAAAGAGGGCATTTTCCCAGTGATGAAAAAGAGTTTACAGGTAAACATCTTGATAAATTATATAAGGCTGGACAGGATTTATATTATTTATTAAATCAAGGATATAACATAAAAGGAGCATCAGTTTTTGTGGGAAATCACTACTTATTGTCTAAAAGACAAAGATTAGCTTTATCAAGAGCAATTTCTCCTGAGAAAAATATAAAGATTAGAAAAGATAAAGAAATTAAGAATAATATGGAAAATAGTATTGTGAATATTGATGGATTTAATACTATAATAACACTGGAAGTTGCCCTATCTAATTCACTATTAATTAAGTGTATGGATGGAACAATAAGAGATTTAGCAGGCCTTCGAAGAACGTATCGTATTATAGATAAGACAGAATTATCAATTATGAAAATAGGAGAAACTTTAGAAAAATATAAAATTAAAAAAGCTAATTTTTATTTAGATGCGCCAGTCTCTAACTCGGGAAATTTAAAGAAAAAGATAGAAGAATTATTGAATAACTTTGATTTTGAAGTGGAAGTTATGAATATTAATAATGTGGATTCAACTTTAGAAACATTGGACAATGTTATTAGTAGTGACGCAATTATTTTAAATAAATGCAAAAGTTGGATTAATTTAAGCAGAGAAATACTAGATAAAAAGATTGAAAATAATTTCTGTGTTGATTTTGATTTATAAAAAATAAAAATTATATTTTAATAAAAAATTGAAATTAAAAAAGTTTTAATTTCAAAAAAGCCATTTGTTGTTTAAAGAGTATATTTACTTCAAACAATAAATGGCTTTGTATCTTTAAGCTAAAGATTTTACTTCTTTATAACAATCTAAATCAGTATAAAGTTCACTTGTATATGGATTTATCTTAGTTTTTCTAGCTTTGCAAACCATATAAATAAATACTGCTATATTAGCAAGTAAAGCAATTAAACTTACTATAAATAATGCAGTTGTATTTTGTGATGCTTTAACTGAGAATTGTGATTGGTCTATAAATGATGGTACAGTCATAGCAAACATTACCCAAAATGCAAGTGTATGAGCGCGGTGTTGCAACCAAGCACCTTTTCCAAATACAAATGCACATACAGTAGGTGCAAATAATAAAGCTATACCACAATACCAAGCATGATCTCCTAAACAGTTGTATGTATAAGCAAAGTTCCATAAATCATAAGCTATAATCCAGAACCAACACATGTCTGGCCATAACATATCTTTGCTTTTTTTCTTACTAATACAAATTCCAAGCCAACCAGTGATAGTTATAATATTTAAAATACCTGCTATACCATTCATATAATTCCAAGAACCACTAGTTACCATCATACCTTCAAAAATTTGAGCTTTATAACCTAATCCACCAATTTGGAAATCACGTATAACTGCTTCCATAATGTTAATTGCAAGGATTAAAGGCGGGAAATATAAAACCCATTTATGATTAATTGCACCTTTAACATAGCGAATTAACCAAAATCCCATACATCCAGCTAAAGCTGAATAAACTTTTGCAAAGTGGAACCATGTTCCAACACTTGTACCTTTTGTAGTTTTAGGCCATACAAAAACTGTTAAAATTATAGGTAATACTAAAAAACATGCTAATCCTGCCCATTTCCAGCGACGGCTGAATTCATTAAGCAGCATAAGTACTGCAAATACTAATAATAACATTAGCCAATTGCTTATTGGCTGTGCTTCAAATAAAAACATTTTACTGTCCCCCAATATTAAATAATGATTCAATTTTATTAGTTATAAAATTATTATAATATTAGCACCATTAAATTATAAAACACAAGTGTAAAAATATAATTTAATAATTCTGACAAAATAGAAACTAAGCTGAAAACACTGGAAAATCAACGTTAATAATGTTAAAAAATTATCTAAAAAATGTAAAAATAAATAAAAAAAGTCGTCTTAAGGACGAACTTTTTTATCTGAATCTTTTGGTTTAAAATTAGAGAGTATTAAATTTAAGTCAAATTCCATTCTAGATTTAAGATCATAACTGCCTTGATAAAGACACCAATCAAATATAGCGCCTCGGGAGATTCTCATTATTATCATAGTTAAGTTTGTAGGAGAAATAGAATTGTCTAGCTCTCCACTTTTTAGCGAATCCTCAACTATAGATTTAACCTTTAGAGCAATATGTCGATCAGGTTTTGTAGAGTATTTTCCCTCAATAGAAAGTAAGTTTTTGTATATTTCGCCTACAAATACCCATCCAAGCTCCTCCATCATCTTAGCGCCTTCGCATAAGAGAAATAACAATTTTTCCAGGTTAGAAGAAAAATTTCTTGCTTTAAATCGATCCATTACTAATATATCTACTTGCTCATAAGCTGTATTAATTATTTCCATCTTCGATTTAAAATGATGATAAAAAGCTCCTGTTGAAATTTCTGCAGCTTGGCAAATATCTTGAATTTTTACACTTTCAAAGCCCTTTAACTTAAAAAGTTCAGTGGCTACTTGAGTGATTCTAATTTTAGTTGCAATAGCTTGCCTTTGTCTATGCGTTAATTTTTCCATGTAAAATACCTCTTTATAAAACTGCAATGTTAATACAGTAAGTTATATGATTATTTAGTATAGCATAAAAAAAAGCAAATATATAATATTATTTGTGGTAAAAAAATAGATAAAAACCATAAGACAATGTTTACAAATTATGGTAAACTGTGATATATTTTAATTACAGAACGAGATTCGGTGAATCTTATTCTATATGAAATAGTGTTACAAATTTAACAAAATGTTAAGGGGAGAATTATGGATAAATACAAAGTAATCGAGATAAAGGAAAATGTTTTCGGAAACAATGATAAACAAGCAGATTTACTAAGAGCAGACCTAAAAAATGATAATACTTTTTTATTGAATTTAATGTCTTCTCCAGGTTCAGGTAAGACGACTACAGTTTTAAGAACGATTGAATCTTTAAAAGATGAGATGAGAATAGGAGTTATGGAGGCAGATATAGATTCTGATGTGGATGCTGCTACTGTATCAAAAACAGGAGCAAAAGTAATACAGTTACATACAGGAGGCATGTGCCATCTTGATGCAGATATGACAAAGCAAGGTTTAGTAGAACTTGGAACTGAAGATATAGATTTTGCAATATTGGAAAATGTGGGAAATTTAGTATGTCCAGCAGAATTTGATACAGGTTCTTCAAAAAATGCCATGATACTTAGTGTACCAGAAGGACATGATAAACCTTTAAAATATCCTCTAATGTTTTCAATTGTTGACGTAGTTTTAATAAATAAAATTGACGCCATAGAATATTTTGATTTTGATTTAGATTTAGTAAAAAAATATATTAAAAAACTAAATCCAAATATAAAGGTTATACCAATATCAGCAAAAACTGGTGAAGGTATTGAGGAATGGATTAACTGGTTAAGAAAAGAAGTAAAAGAGTGGAATAATTAATATTTTATTAAAATTTAGAGGGGGATTATTATGGCAGTAAAAGAAAAGGTTCTTCAATTTGCAAATCAAGTAAGTGGAAAGAAGCCCGGATCTAGAGGGTACTTTGGTGTAGAAGATGCACGTTATAAAATTTTAGAACCAGTAGTGACTGAGGAGATGGCAGAAGTTTTACTTTGTATGAAAATAAGACAAAAAACAACTGCAGAAAAAGTGGCACCTTTATGTGGTAAAAGTGTTGAAAGATGTAGTGAACTTTTACTAGAATTATCAGAAATAGGTGTAGTATTTGTTAATGAAATAGATGGTGTAGATACTTTCTGGTATGAAACTTGGGTACCAGGAATTATGGAAATGATGGTTAATAGGAAGGATCAAGCAAAAAAATATCCGCAAATTCCTAAGGCTTTTCATGATTATGGAGTAGAAAATGGACCAAGATCTACAGGAAGTTTTCCTCCTGGAGTAGGGCTTATGCGTGTTATTCCAATAGAAACTGCCATAGATGGTGAAACAAGAAGAGCATCTTATGAAGAAATATCAAAATATTTAAACGATAGTGATAAATTCTCAGTATCAGACTGTTCATGTCGTACAGCAAGAGAAAGTATGGGAGAAGGATGCGGTCACTTAAAAGAAGACATGTGTATTCAATTAGGTCATGCTGCTGAATATTATATAAGAACAGGTAGAGGTAGAGAAATAACTAGAGAAGAAGCTTTTGAAATAATAAAAAGAGCAGAAGAAAATGGATTAATGCACCAGATACCAAATTTAGATGGATCAGGAAAAACTCATGCAATATGTAACTGTTGTGGATGTTCTTGTTTAGCATTAAAAGGAGCAAATATGTTTGCCAATTCTGATATGGTACGTTCTAACTACGTATCTAAAGTAGACAAAGACAAATGTGTTGCTTGTGGTGAATGTGTAGTAAATTGTCCAACAAATGCTCTAAAACTTGGTCAAAAACTATGTTCTAGTAAACCAGTTGTAGACAAAATAGAAAGAAAAGAAACTCCAAGAAATACTAAGTGGGGGCCAGAAAGATGGAATGAAGACTATAGAACTAATAGAGAGGATGTAGTAGAAAGTGGAACAAGTCCATGTAAAACTGCATGTCCTGCTCATATAGCTGTTCAAGGATATATAAAACTTGCTTCACAAGGAAGATACAAAGAAGCGTTAGAACTTATAAAAAAGGAAAATCCATTCCCTGCAATATGTGGACGTATTTGTCCTAGAAAGTGTGAATCAGCTTGTACAAGAGGGGACATAGATTCACCACTTGCTATAGACGAAATCAAAAAGTTTGTAGCTGAACAAGATTTAAAAGAAGAGCATAGATTTGTTCCTAAAAAGAGACATGATTATGGTAAAAAGATTGCAATTATAGGTGGTGGTCCATCAGGACTTTCATGTGCTTATTACTTAGCTATAGATGGATACAAAGTAACAGTATTTGAAAAACAAAAGGCTCTAGGAGGTATGTTAACTCTAGGAATTCCTTCTTTCAGATTGGAAAAAGAAGTAGTTAATGCAGAGATAGAAATACTAAGACAAATGGGCGTAGAATTTAAAACAGGGGTAGAAGTAGGTAAAGATATTACTTTAGATGAATTAAGAAAAGAAGGATATAAAGCTTTCTACGTAGCAATAGGGGCACAAGCTGGTAGAAGATTAAATATAGAAGGTGAAGATGCAAAAGGGGTTATCCCAGGGGTAGAATTTGTACGTGATGTTAATTTAGGAAATGATGTTAAGCTTAATGGAAAAGTAGTAGTTATCGGTGGCGGAAATGTTGCTATAGACGTGGCAAGAAATGCTGTAAGAGTAGGGGCAGATAGTGTAGAAATGTTCTGTCTAGAAAGTCGTGAACAAATGCCAGCTTTAGATGAGGAAATTGAAGAGGCATTACAAGAAGATATAGTAATAAACAACTCTTACGGACCAAGTAGAGTAATTACACAAAAAGGTAAAGTAGTAGGGGTAGAATTTAAAAAATGTATTTCTGTATTTGATGAGAATGGAAGATTCTCTCCAAAATTTGATGAAGCTGATGTAAAAGTAGTAGATGCAGACTATGTTTTAATTTCAGTAGGTCAAAGTATAGACTGGGGTAATTTATTAGAAGGTAGCAAAGTAGAGTTAAATCCTAACAATACAATTAAAGCTGATTCATTCACTTATCAAACAAATGAACCAGATATATTTGCTGGTGGAGACTCATATACTGGTCCAAGATTTGCAATTGATGCCATAGCAGCAGGTAAACAAGGTGCTATATCAATTCACCGTTTTGTTCAACCAGGACAAAGTTTAGTAAATGGACGTGACAGAAGAGATTATCATGAATTTGATAAAGAAAGTTTACAAATAGAAGGATATGACAATACACCAAGACAAAAAGCTGAACATAAAACAGATATAAAAGCAAAAGAATCATTCAAAGATATTCGTCTTACTTTTACAGAAGAACAAATGAAAAAAGAAACAGAAAGATGTTTAGGTTGTGGTGCAACTGTTGTTGATGAATATATGTGCGTAGGATGTGGCCAATGTACTACTAAATGTAAATTTGATGCCATATCTTTAGTTAGAAAATATGACGCAGAAGGCTTAGCTTATGAAGAGCTTAAACCAGCAGTAGTTAAAACAACTATAAAACGTCAAGGTAGAATTGTAGCTAAGAAAGTTAAGGATATATTTGTAAAATAAAACAATAGATAGGAGTACTTATTATGGGAATTTTATATGAACAGATGACATTTCAGGGATGGGCAATATTCCTATTTGTATTATTAGCACTTATGGCTTTTAATGAACTTGGAAGATCAACAAAATGGACTGGAATATTGTTATTTATAATAGTACCTACATTTTTAACAATTTATGTATGGCCAACTACGGCAGCTGCAGGGAATGAATATGGAACAGGAACTTGGTTTAACTGGGTAAAAACATATTCTGCACTAGCTGGATGTATTTGGTTTATGGCAATTAGATATATACCATCTTTACAAAAGAAAAAATGGGCACTAGCTTTACCAGCAATTATTTTAGCAGTTAACATATTAGAAGCTGCAGTTAGAGATTTTCAAATATTCAGCTATGGATTAACTGGAGGGGGAGTAGTTGATAATCTTTGGACTATTTCTGGACCGTGGAATATTATGAATGGTATAGCAGGAATACTAAACATAATCACAATATGTGGTTGGTGTGGAATATTCATATCAAAAGATAAAACAAAGGATATGATATGGCCAGATATGATATGGGCATGGATAATAGCTTATGATTTATGGAACTTTGCTTATACTTATAACTGCATATCAGATCACTCAATTTATTGTGGAGCAGCATTATTACTTTCATGTACTATACCAACATTCTTTATAAAAAAAGGAGCTTGGCTACAACATCGTGCTCAAACACTAGCTCTTTGGATTATGTTTGTTATGACTGTACCGCAATTTGCTGATAGAATAGCACCAGTTGCTACAACACATAATCCAACAGCATTCTTTGTAGTAAGTTTAGTATCTTTAGTAGCTAACGCAGCTTTAGCTATTTATCAATTTAGCAAAATAAGAAAAAATAAACTTAATCCTTTAAAAGATGAAATTTATAGACAGTCAAATGCTTATAGAGAAGTAGCTTTTGAAAATAAGTAGATAGACAATGAGAGTAGGTGAAAAATTTGCATGAACTAGGAGTAGTAATAGAAGTTGTTAAAACTGTAGAAAAAGTTGCAGTGGAAAATGACTTAGCTAAAATAGAGAAATTAGTATTGCAAATTGGAGAATTATCATCAATGATTCCTAAATATATAGAAGCTTGTTATCCAGCAGCAATAGAAAATACAGTATTGCAAAACACAGAGCTAGAAATAGAAGTTATGCCAGGAAATGGTATGTGTAAAAGTTGTAATAAAGTATTTAATATAAAAGAAAACAAAGGAGTATGTCCACATTGTGACAGCAAAGTTTGGGACTTACTTAGTGGAAAAGAGTTTATAATTAAAGAAATAGTAGCATACTAAATAGAATGTAGTTATTAAGCATAATAAAATGGACCCTATAAAGTGGATACTAGAAAAAGTGTTTACTTGTATAGGGTTTATTTTTGTGTAAAATATTCATTAAGGAGTTGAGTAATTATGAACAAAAAACTATTTTCTAAAGAAGAGATTA
>NZ_JAHZMO010000260.1 GCF_020748185.1 Terrisporobacter petrolearius
GTTCGTGATTGTAGAAAGAAATATATTCCTCTATAAGTTTTGTGATTTCTTTTGAATCTCTTGTATCAACTAGATAGACTAGTTCACATTTTAGATGACTAAAAAAACTTTAAATAGGAGCGTTATCCCAACAGTTACCTCTTCTAGACATAGATTGCTTAATTCCATTAATTTTTAACTTATATGAGTATTGTTTTCTAGTATACTGAAACCCTTGATCT
>NZ_JAHZMO010000261.1 GCF_020748185.1 Terrisporobacter petrolearius
GTCAGAGGTGGAAGTGTGGTAACATATGTAGCTTACTGATACTAATAGGTCGAGGACTTGACCAAAATAAACCTAAAGGTTTATATCGTCAACTAAATCTTTAATTATATAATTATAAAGAAGATTTAAGTTGCTAAAAAATATAATGGAAATATTAAATGTTAGCAGTTTTGAAAGTACTAACAAAAGTTAATACTTTATATAAAGATTATGTGGT
>NZ_JAHZMO010000262.1 GCF_020748185.1 Terrisporobacter petrolearius
CCCAACCCTTGGGACCTACTACAGCCCCAGGATGTGATGAGCCGACATCGAGGTGCCAAACCTCCCCGTCGATGTGGACTCTTGGGGGAGATCAGCCTGTTATCCCCAGGGTAGCTTTTATCCGTTGGGCGATGGCCCTTCCATGCGGTACCACCGGATCACTAAGTCCGACTTTCGTCCTTGCTCGACCTGTATGTCTTGCAATCAAGCTCTCTT
>NZ_JAHZMO010000263.1 GCF_020748185.1 Terrisporobacter petrolearius
CCCAACCCTTGGGACCTACTACAGCCCCAGGATGTGATGAGCCGACATCGAGGTGCCAAACCTCCCCGTCGATGTGGACTCTTGGGGGGGATCAGCCTGTTATCCCCAGGGTAGCTTTTATCCGTTGAGCGATGGCCCTTCCATGCGGTACCACCGGATCACTAAGTCCGACTTTCGTCCTTGCTCGACCTGTATGTCTTGCAATCAAGCTCTCTT
>NZ_JAHZMO010000264.1 GCF_020748185.1 Terrisporobacter petrolearius
AAGAGAGCTTGATTGCAAGACATACAGGTCGAGCAAGGACGAAAGTCGGACTTAGTGATCCGGTGGTACCGCATGGAAGGGCCATCGCCCAACGGATAAAAGCTACCCTGGGGATAACAGGCTGATCCCCCCCAAGAGTCCACATCGACGGGGAGGTTTGGCACCTCGATGTCGGCTCATCACATCCTGGGGCTGTAGTAGGTCCCAAGGGTTGGG
>NZ_JAHZMO010000265.1 GCF_020748185.1 Terrisporobacter petrolearius
ACCCGACAAGGAATTTCGCTACCTTAGGACCGTTATAGTTACGGCCGCCGTTTACTGGGGCTTAAGTTCACTGCTTCGGTTACCCTAACAGATCCCCTTAACCTTCCAGCACCGGGCAGGCGTCAGCTCCTATACATCGTCTTGCGACTTAGCAGAAACCTATGTTTTTGGTAAACAGTCGCTTGGGCCTATTCTCTGCGGCCATG
>NZ_JAHZMO010000266.1 GCF_020748185.1 Terrisporobacter petrolearius
ACCCGACAAGGAATTTCGCTACCTTAGGACCGTTATAGTTACGGCCGCCGTTTACTGGGGCTTAAGTTCACTGCTTCGATTACCCTAACAGATCCCCTTAACCTTCCAGCACCGGGCAGGCGTCAGCTCCTATACATCGTCTTGCGACTTAGCAGAAACCTATGTTTTTGGTAAACAGTCGCTTGGGCCTATTCTCTGCGGCCATG
>NZ_JAHZMO010000267.1 GCF_020748185.1 Terrisporobacter petrolearius
ACCCGACAAGGAATTTCGCTACCTTAGGACCGTTATAGTTACGGCCGCCGTTTACTGGGGCTTAAGTTCACTGCTTCGGTTACCCTAACAGATCCCCTTAACCTTCCAGCACCGGGCAGGCGTCAGCCCCTATACATCGTCTTGCGACTTAGCAGAAACCTATGTTTTTGGTAAACAGTCGCTTGGGCCTATTCTCTGCGGCCATG
>NZ_JAHZMO010000268.1 GCF_020748185.1 Terrisporobacter petrolearius
ACCCGACAAGGAATTTCGCTACCTTAGGACCGTTATAGTTACGGCCGCCGTTTACTGGGGCTTAAGTTCACTGCTTCGATTACCCTAACAGATCCCCTTAACCTTCCAGCACCGGGCAGGCGTCAGCCCCTATACATCGTCTTGCGACTTAGCAGAAACCTATGTTTTTGGTAAACAGTCGCTTGGGCCTATTCTCTGCGGCCATG
>NZ_JAHZMO010000269.1 GCF_020748185.1 Terrisporobacter petrolearius
GTAGACCCGAAACCGGGCGACCTATCCATGGGCAGGTTGAAGCGAAAGTAAAATTTCGTGGAGGACCGAACCCACGAGCGTTGAAAAGCTCGGGGATGACCTGTGGATAGCGGTGAAATTCCAATCGAGCCCGGAGATAGCTGGTTCTCTCCGAAATAGCTTTAGGGCTAGCCTCAAGATTTAGAGAAACGGGGGTAGAGCACT
>NZ_JAHZMO010000026.1 GCF_020748185.1 Terrisporobacter petrolearius
ATTTCTTTTTTATTTTTCATTTTAATACCTCCAAAAGTTTAATATGAATATTATTCCAAACTTACCAATTTTACATACAAAAAAGACTGTAGGTAAGTTTGTTTTACACAAATCTACCTACAGTCCCATATCATATCTTTAAAATTTGTTTTTTGTTATGTGTTGTTAAAAAAATGTTTATTTATGTGTGTATGTAAACGGAAGAATAGGACGATTATATCGTCCTATTTTACGTTTAAAAATCTTTTATATAAGATTTGAAATTCGTTTCATATTTTTCATCATTTTTACTTAAATTAAGTTTAACAGATACCTTGTTATTTTCTATCATTACAGACATAAAATCAACATAGTCACCTATTTCATAACCTCCAGTTTCACTGTTTCCGCTATTATTTAATGTATTTATAAACAGTTTTTTATTGCTCTTATAACTTACTTCCTTGTCTTTTGCATTTCTATATTGATTTTTATATTTACACTTTATTGAATTAATTTTTATATAAGATGAAGTATCACCTCTTATGGTATTTCCATTCAAATCGCGTATACTTATAATCTCATCACTATTTTCTATAACTTTATTAATTTGGTAACACATTTCTTCACCTTGTTCATATAATTCTACATTGTCTTCAATAGTTTTTTTATATCTATTGCTAAAAAATAAAAAGGAATATAAGCTTAAGGAAATAGTTACTATTATAAATAAGGATATTATACTTTCTAAAAGTAAGTAGCCTTTTCTAATTTTCATATATTCCCTCTTTGTATAGCACTCTTCCACTTACCGGTACTATTGTAATATATTTATAATTATCCTCTTTATTAATACTTATGGTTCCACCACCATTTTTATATAGGCCACTAGTATAAAAGGATATTAATGAATTATTCTGGCCTATGGGAAAATTTAATTTTGCATTCTTAGGTAAATGCACTCTTTTGTCTTCTTTTTTATTTTTATGTAAAACGTAAGACCATTTGTTATTTTCATTTAAAAACCTAATATAAACATTTTGATTATTTAACATATTTTCTCTTCTTACATAACGTATATCTGAACATAATTCTCTTGCAAAAAACTCTATTTTATAATTATCACCTTCGTATTTCATAAAACAAATACTAGATAAGATGACTATTATACTTATTGTTATTATAAGCTCAAGTGTGCTCACATTCCTTCTCGCTTCATATATTATTTCTCCTCGTAATTGTAAAACGTAATTAAATCACCTTCATTTATTTTAGTAACTTCATCCTCAGTATTTTCAATATTAATTTCTATGTTTGAATCTTCTTGTTTCTTAATATCTGATTCTTCTAATTTTTTCTCTGTTTTTGTGAACCAAGGATTTTTAATTTTAACGCTTATTAAAGCGTATTTATCATGATTATTAATTTTACTTTTTGTTGAAATTTTATAATGAATATATTCTTTTGTAGACAAACTATTATCAAAATCCATATCTATAATTCTATTTGTAGTCCCTGTATTTTCGATTTTTTTTACTTTATTTATAAATATGGCGCTATTATTTTTAGTTAAATAATTATAAAATTCATCTTCTATTTCTGTGTTTTCCACAGTATATTTAACTTCTTTAAGCATATTACTATAAATAAGTTCAATAACTCCAAGATTCTCTTCCTTAAGCTTTTCCGTTTTATATTCTAACTCACTAATTCTGTTATTACTTAAAATCAAACTAGAACATGTAATACAAATCAAGCTAATTATTGTAAATGTAATAACTGACATAATTAAAATTGAACCTTTACTCTTTTTTTGTAACATAAGTATTAAGTTCCATTTCTCTATTATTATCTGATACTTTAACTCTTAAATCATAACAATTATAATAACTAATTGGAGTAACTAAAGTTTTCACTTTGAAATTGTTAACCATTTGCACTTTATCATATCCGTCTTTACCCCTACTCTTTTTTATTTTATTTCTTTCATCTTCTATTTGTTCCTTAGCTATGTATAACATCTGTCTATTGTGATTATTTTTCTTAAGTAAAACAATATTATTATGCAATGTTGATGTAATTATAAATACTATCATACTAACAATAAATAAGCTTATTACACATTCTAAAGTTGCGAATCCTTTTCTTTTTATCCTCATCATCCTTTCTAAATTTTTACTTTAGTGAATTGAAATATACATTCTTTATTTCTTCAAAGTCATCTCCACTCGTTTTTATATTTTCCCATATTTCATAAGCTAACAATCCTTGATTAATTAACATATTGATTCCATAAACAACATTTAAATTATTGTTCTTTGCCCAAGATAATAATGCCGTTTCATGAGGCTTATATACAATATCACAAACTAGTAAATTTTTATGTGGCTTTATATTAACATCTATTGGACAGTCCTTAGATCCCATTCCTATAGGCGTAGTATTGATCAAAATATCAAAGTTTTTTAAATCATTTTCTTGTACTGGATTTATGTCATAGTTGGCCTTTGACAAGAAATTACTATTAATTAAATTACAAATATTCTTCGCATTTTCTTCACTTCTATTTCTAAGTTCGATGTAAGAAACTTCTTTGTTAGCCAATTCTACTGCTATACTTCTACAAGCTCCTCCAGCTCCTAAGATAATTATTTTTTTATTTTTTAAATCATAGCCTTCATCTGTTAAAGATTTTATAAATCCTCTGCCGTCTGTGTTATAGCCTACTAACTCATTATTTATATTTTTTATTGTGTTTACAGCTCCAATAAGTAGCGCATTTTTGTCTACTTTATCTAGGTATGGGATTATTTCTACTTTATAAGGAATTGTCACATTGCAACCTTTCATATTAAAAGTTTTTATACTTTGGGCTGCATGTTCTAAGTTATTTTTCTCTATTTCAAAACACATATAAATATTATTTTTTTTATATTTTTGTGATAAGTAATTATGTATGTTTGGTGAAAAGCTTTGACTTACTGGTTGTCCAAAAAGACCTATTAATTTTGTGTTAGAATTTATATTCATAGTAGCTCCTTTATTATGTTTATTATCATATCTTTAGTAATTTATACTTCTTATTTTAATTATAAATCACATATTTTCTTATATTCATTATAGATAAAGTTTTCATCAATTACTTTAATAGTTTTTTCATTATCGTTAATATTCTTTTCAATATTAAGTTCCATTTCAATTAATATACAATCGTCCTTATTCGTTTTCATGTCTACTTTTCCCTTATACTTGTTTACTATTAACTTTGCAATAGACATACTTAAATTAAGAATTTTTTCCTCATAATTATCAAGATATTGCTCATAGTTATATCTCTTGAAATTTTCTATTGTAATTATTACTTTATCTACCTTAGTTTTTATATTAAAATCAATTGTACTTTTTATCCTAGAATTTTTTACTACTACAGATAATAAGGTAAGAATAGCTTTAGTCATATCATCTGGATCTAATTTCGTATATATTTCTTCTTCATCTGTATCAAACACTATATTAATATTTTTATAATCAGTATACTTATTTAACTGAGTAACTATATCTTCACACAAAGATACAATATCGTAAATTTCATTACTTTCATTACGGTTATCTTCTTCTAACTTAGATAATTCCATAATCTTATTAATAAGTGTGATTAAAACTTCCACATGTTTTTTCATAACTGATATAGAATTGGCAAACTCTCCATCAGGCTCTCTCTTAATAATATCTTTACAATTTCTTTCTATAAATTGATTACTACTATGAAGTAAGTTAGCCGGTGTTAACAGTTCGTGTGACATATTTATAAAGAAATCATCCTTATCCTTATTAATAATTTCACTCTCTAAAATTTCTTTTTTCATTGATTCTACTTTGATTTCTTCTGTAATATCTCTAATTATTAATACCATTTTAGTAGATTTATTAATATTAATAAGTACCACACTACTTTCAATATTTATTAACCCCCCATATCCATCCTTTAGGGTTTTTCTTATATATTTAATATTCTCATTTATATTACCCGAACTAATCGCTATGTCATTATATATTTCATCCAAGTCCATATTTTCTATATCTTGAATTTTAAATAATTCAAAGAATGTATCATTTGCATACTCAAACTCTTTGCTTTCATAATCTAGTACACAAATTGCCTCTGGTATAGTGTCTATTAAAGTTTTATATTGATTTGTACTCATCTCTAATTTATTAAGTAGCTTTTTATAATTAGAGATATCTTTTATTTCAATTAAGCTAATTTCCTCATTATCTTCGATAAATTTTATTCTGTCTATAAATAACGAAATTTCTTTACTTTCATCATCAATATAATTTATTTCACCTTTTGTAGCGCTATTAAGAATAATGTTTTTTATATCACTATTATCTAAGTCTATATCTAATTTATTATTATTATAAATTATCTCTTTGTTTTTCTCTAATATTATAGAGTATGGTATATTTTCAACTATTTTTTTATATTTCACATCATTTTCTTGTATTTTCAATGCCATTTTCTTTTCATATGTTATATCAGATAATATACAAATCACTTTTGAAGATTCATATTCATCATATAATGAAAATACACATTCAAAAATCCTACCATCTTTTATTGTTACTTCTGTAATTACACTTTCACTATAATACCTTGAATCTTCTATACTTTTTAAAAATTTTTCTTTTTCTATCATATTGTCATTTAAAAAGTCATCCAGTTTAATTGCTGTATGGTAATCCTTATATGAGTTAAACATAGTTTTAAAAACAACATCATTATTAATTATGTAGTTATCTTCATCAATTAATAGAGCACTTTTCTTAAACTGCCCCAGAAGAATATGAAGATTCTTCTCTTTTAAATCATAGTCTTCTTGTAGTATTTTATTAACCATTCTATAATTATTTAATCTTTCATCATATAATTTCATATTTATAGCACTTCTATTTAAACTACTTTCTGTTTTAGAATATTTAATATTAGGCTGCTCAATATAAATTATGTAAGTCTTAAAGAATATAAGTAAAACAATTAATAAATCTAGAATTATATTGCTATATATAAGCCAGTTAATAACATGACTTTGAAGTACTAAAATAAAATTAATAATATAATATAAGGAAATAGTTTGTATTACCTTAGGATATTTACTATAAAACACGTATATATTTCCTATAATAAGACTTATAATCATAAAATTATTTAAGTTAGCATATACATTATTAAGACTTAAATAAAATGAAAATATACAAGTTCCATAATTTATTAAAAAAATAATTTTTCCATATAAACTAAACTTTTCATCATCAGATATAAGATAAAACAGTATTAATAGTATTATATCTCCTACCAGAAACATATAAAATAAATTATAATCATTAGCAATTATAGTATTTGTTGCTATTTTTTTTAAATAATAGCATATTTTCATTGTTAGAATTGTACCTATTAATACTAATTGAATTATATTTTTATTACTTTTTCTAGTACCTATACTAGATAAAATAATAAAAAAAACACATAAGAATAAAGAAATCGTTAGTGTATTCAAATTTACAATAAAACCATTCATTACTCCCCCCCCTATTTTTAAGCCTTAAGCTAGATATATATCAGAAAACTCCAAGTCAATAGATTCTCTATCTATTATAATATTTTCAAGTTTATGCTTATTCTCTTTAGTATTTTCTAAGTAATTACCTTTAAGAATTACTTCAAATTTACTTCCATATCCTATTTTGCTGTTAACTTGAATCTTTGCATGATGAACCAAAGCTAACTTTTTAACAAGATATAATCCAACCCCCGTTCCTTCTGCAGTTCTAGATAAGGATCTATTAACTTGCTCAAAGTTTTCAAAAATAAAGTCAATCTTATTACTAGGTATTCCACTACCGTTGTCTTTAATGGCTATTGTTATATCCTTTTTATCTACTTTTAATAAAACTTTTATTTTTCCACCTTTTTCAGTAAATTTTATTGCATTTGACAGTAAATTAA
The DNA here is from genome assembly GCF_020748185.1 of Terrisporobacter petrolearius. Classification (GTDB taxonomy): domain Bacteria; phylum Bacillota; class Clostridia; order Peptostreptococcales; family Peptostreptococcaceae; genus Terrisporobacter; species Terrisporobacter petrolearius. Next base: position 5,987 of record NZ_JAHZMO010000026.1, read on the forward strand.
GTATAATTTTTTCAATTTTTTCTTTATCCATAAAAATTAGGACTTCTCTTTTATTACTTTCAAATGATATATCTAAATTTTTAGGTTTTGTATATTCTTTACATAATAGAACAAGCTCTTCTAAATATTTGACTATGTCATAAACTTTATAATCTCTGTAGTATATACCTGCCTCTATCTTACTTATTTCTTCTATATTATTTAGCAGTCTCTTTAATCTGTAAGAGTTCTGTTTAACTGTTTTAGTATAACTTCTTACTCCATCATAATTATATATATCTTTATTGTTATCTAAAAATTTATTAATTTCAAATATAGTGTTTATAGGTTTCTTTATAATAGAAGAAGCCCTTGTTAAAAATTCAGTTTTAAACTTATTTCTTTCTTTTATCATTTGCAGTTTATTATATACACTTTCTAATTGTTGCTCAATTTCTAAATCCCTTACTATAACAAGTAGATTATCTTGTTTTGGTACTTGTTCAATTGCTATTGATATTTTTTTATTTTTTTCTTGATTCATATAAAAAGTTTTGAAATTAATCTCTTCATTATTGTCTAAATATGTATCTATTATTTTATTAAAATTATCCACTCCCATATCTTTTAGTATTCTCATCATGTATTTATTAGTATATACTTGTTTTTTTGTATACTTATTAACTAATATAATTCCTTCTGGCAAAGTTTGAATTAACCCATAATAGGTCTCTTTATTTTCATCAAGTTTATTCAATGCAACTTCATGTTCCGTGCAATCACTCACAATACTTAATATCATTTTTTTACCATTTAGTCGGAAGGTTGATGAGATAAAATCTATAATTTTTCCATTTTCCAATTCAAGTTGGCTCTTTTCTTGATCTTTAACACCATTTTTCAAAGTAAATATATTATGTAAAAATTCATCCTTACTATCTTTACTTATTCTTTTTTCTAACTTATCCATAGTCCACACATTTTTTATAGATGAATCTAAATCAAAAATATCTAGTCCTATTTTATTAATATAACTAATATTTTCTCCATCATGAATAAGTACACCATCACTTAATATATCCATTAAAGTTTTGTATCTTAATTCACTTTTTTTCAATTTATCTTCTTCAAGGGATATTTCAGTAATATCTTTTAATTCACATATTATTCTTTCTCCACCTTCAAAATAATCTTTTACTAAAACTAACTTATACTTCTTATTAACAAATTCTATTTGTAAAAAATTTTCTTTGCCAAAATCCATCTTACTTATTTGGTTAAATATTTTTTTAGGATCCTTATTTAGCTCATTACTTATAAAGTCACTAAAGTCAAAATTTTTAACATTATAATTATTTTCTATTATGAATTCATCAAAGTACTTATTTTTAAAAATACATTTATAATTAGATGCGTTCAAAATTATTATTGGTATATTAATTACTTCAACAATACTAGACAGCTTATCATTAACAGTTTTAATTTCTTCCCTTATATAACTTTGAACATAAATTTCATCTTCTATTTCTTTTATTGTTCTTGATATATATTGCTTATTCATACGAAATTTGTTTTTGTTCAATTCATTTTCTTTATGTTTTATGTATATAACATTAATACATATAATGCTTAAAATACATAAGTTAATTAATATTTCATATATTCCATCCATGGTCATCGAACCATAAAGTGACGTATATGCTAGCCCAATAGTAAACACTATAGGAATGATGTATTTTTTCAAATTACTTTTATTTTTTATTTTTATTTTAAATAATATAAGAAGTTTTAAAAAAATTATTACAAATGATATTTCAGCAGTATAATTCATTATTGATCTAATATTATATTGTTTTAATTGAATTATTAGTAGCTCTAAGATAAATAATGGCATTATTATAAACATACTTTTGTCTTTTGATATTTTATATATAAACATTAACGAAACTGGTATAGCAATATTAGTAATAATTTTTGACAAATACAGTAATTCACTATATTCATTCAGAATCATAAAGCTCCCCCCTTTATAGTATGACAGCAGTAATAACTTATTTATTTGTAAATTACATACACCTTTATCCATTACTAAAAAACACGATTCTTGAGTATAAACTTCATATTTTTTTCTCTTTTTTTATCATATAAGTTATATTATCATAATTATATTAAATATTTTGTCAATTTATGGATATAAGTAAAAAAGTTATGTACGACAAAAAAAGCCTTATTTAAGGCTTTTTTCTGATTTTAGTTCTTTTCTCAACTTTTTAAGAGCTTTTTTTTCAATTCTTGATACATAAGAACGTGATATGTTAAGTTTTTGAGATATTTCTCGTTGGGTTTTATATCCCAAAGGTGTAAGTCCATATCTTAATTGAATAATTTCTTTTTCTCGATCTGTGAGAATTTTATCCAACTTTTCATAAAGCTTACTTATTTGTACTTTTAATTCAACCTGGTCTATTACATAATCAGGTTCAGTACCTAATATATCTATTAAGCTAATGGAATTCCCTTCCTTATCTACACCAATAGGGTCTTGAAGAGAAACTTGCACCTTATTCTTCTTATTAGTTCTGATATTCATTAGAATTTCATTTTCTATACACTTAGATGCATAAGTTGCTAGTCTTGTTCCCTTGTCTACTTTAAATGTCTCTATGGCCTTAATTAAACCAATGGTCCCTATTGATATAAGATCATCTTGGTCCTCATTAGAGTTATTATATTTTTTTGCTATATGAGCAACTAATCTCATGTTTCTCTCTATTAAAACTTCCTTCGCTTCTCTATTGTTCTCGTTTTTTAATAAAGATAAATAATGTATCTCTTCTTCAGGGGTTAATGGTTTTTCGAATGATTTTAGAATAGTCAACAGGCCACCCCCTTTTTTAGGTGTCACTCTAAATTATATGAAAGTGACCTGGTAAAGTTGACTATTCTTTATTAAATTTATTTTAAATTTTCACAGATTTCTTTAAAAGTTTGAGTTGCTGATTTACTTTCCTTTTCTGTTCCTTCAATTATGATTGTTATTGCATATTTAGGATTTATTTCTGGATAAAAACCTGTAATCCATCCATGAGATATATCCTTCCCGTTTAAACTACTTTGAGCAGTACCTGTTTTTACACCACATCCACCTTGTAAATTAGATAATGCTTTTGCTGTACCATCCTTTGATACTTTCATCATCATGTTTTTAATTCTAGTCATAGTGTATGGAGATATTATCTCTGATTTTTTATTAGGTTTGTACTCTTTTATAGTGACTTTCTTATTATTTATAATGCTATCATACATATATAGTGGAATATATGTTCCATTATTAGCTATTGCTTGGGTAAGTTGATTAATTTGAAGTGGAGTAAACTCTATATTAGCCTGACCAATTGCCAAATTACTAAGAGCTATTTTTTCAGGTATTTTAGAATCTTTCTCTTCATCTATTCCTATATCCACTTTTTCATCTAAATGAAGTGTTTTTATAGCTTCAAATATTTTTTCACTACCTACTCGTTTTGCTATATCATAAAATGCACAGTTACAAGAATTAGCTAATGCGTCGCTAACATCTTCTAAACCATGGGCCACATTATTATTGCAATTTAAAACTTTACCGGAAGTCCCAATCTGCGCACTTCCATTACAGTTATATCTGTAATTTTCATCTATTGCATTATTTTCAAGTGCTGCATATAATACTACTAGTTTAAATACAGATCCTGGAGGATATGTAACAGCTAGAGCTCTATTTTGTAGCTCACCTTTTGTACTATCACTATAATCAGATATTTCATTTTGATTAAAGTTTGGTCTAGAACACATTGCTAAAATTTCACCAGTTTTAATATCTGATATTATTACTGAGCTGGGGTTTTCTTCTTTATCCATAATTTTTTCTACTTTTTCTTGTATTCTAGAATCTATGCTTATTTTAAGATGTGAAGAATTTTCTCCACTTGAGCTTTCTTCAATACTACCTTTTAAATAATTAAGACCTTTGTTATTCACACCTGCTTTAAATACAGATACATAATTCCTATTGCTATCTTTTAGTTCTTCATTCATATATTTTTCTATACCACTAACTCCATTATTTTCTGATTTTTTTACGTACCCTATTAAATGAGTTAGTAGACTATTATCTGAATATCTAATAGTTTTTTCTTTTACTGAAATGTTTTTTTCTTTTAATTCGTCTATTTTACTTTCATCAATATAATCAATGTCTATTTCTATAATTTCATTTGATAACTGTTCTTGTACTTCCTTATAAATATCTTCTTCAGTTAATTTTGTTGCTTTTTTTATAAGAGACACATTTTGATAATTACCGCTTATTATATCTTTTGGTACAAGTAATACTTTAGTTTCTTTCTTATCTGTAAGGGGTAAATTATTTCTATCATAAATTATCCCCCTTCCACTATTTAAATTTATCGTTTCTAAACTTTGTCTCTCTACCTTACTTTCATATTCTTTATTTTTAAATATTGCCAAATTTGAAATTTCATAAGTTAGATAAGCACACAATAATAAAAAAACAATAAAAAAACAATTTATTCTTCTTCTTATTAATTTATTCGATGTATTTTTTTTCTTCCTTGTCATTCAATCACCTCTTATCATTTGTAATTATTTTTGACAACTAAAAGAAAAAAAATACTGTAATGGTAAATTTTTGTACTTAAATAATGTAATTATTTTTTAGCACAAAAAAAGCTTACTATTGCAAGCTTTCATATTTTCTTTCAAAGAACCTAATTGCTTTTCCTAGAAATTTTGTATATATTTCTAAATCTTCGCCTTTAAACTCTTCTAATATTGCGTCTATCATTTCTTTATGGAAAATACTATGCACGTTAAATACTTCTTCTCCTTTTTCTGTCAAATTAACAAGCACTACCCTTCTATCTTCTTCAATCCTTTTTCTTTCTACGTAACCTTTTTTAATAAGTCTATTTATTGCTGTAGTCAATGTTCCAACGGTTATTCTCAAATTATGAGCAATTTCTCCCATTGTTCTATTTCCTTCTTTACCTATGGCTTCTATAGTGTGTATTTCTGTAATAGACAAATTAGCAAATTCAGTATTTTTCATAGCTTTTTCTTCAATATGTAAAATGTCATTGAACAATTGTACTAACAATTTATTTAAAATTTCCTCTTTTTTATTTTCCATAATTTATACTCTCCGTCCTTTATATTATAAATGTATTATAATAAATTTTTAGGTTTAATTCAATTACTACCATTCATATTTAATTTTTATAATAATACATTGATATTTTATTGTTACCTCATACTCTTTACTTATAATACCCATAAATATTGTCTAATAATTACAATATTAAAAAATGCACATTTATTTTCATAATTGTGCACTTTAATATCATTACTTAGTATAGTCTATATTTTCTTCTAAATAAAATCCAGTTGTTAAATCCCTATGATCTATATTTTTTAGTTCTTCTAACCAATTTTTATCAAATTGCCAGTTATCTGGATTATTTATAAATTCATCAATAGCTTTTCTATATACTTTTATTACTTTTTCAGTATACTCATTAGATTTAAGGTGCCCTTCTATAGTTAAAGTTGTAACACCAGATTTAATAAGTTCTGGTATAAATTCAATCATGCACAAGTCTTTTGCTCCATAGAAGATAGTACCACCTTCATCTTCGTATATTGGACAGTATTGACCTGGCCTTTTTTCTTCCACTAAATTATAATGTTTTTCCTCATCATATTTTCCAGCCTCTTTACTCGTCATATAGTTGGATAATAGCCTTCTTCCTGAGTATGACATTACCATTGAACCATGAACAAAAGCTTCTATTTCTAAATCTAATGGCGCATTTTTTCTTATTTCAATTATGTCCTTAAGTGCAAGCTCTTTAGCAATTACAACCCTTTTAACACCTAAGTCATAATAAAATCTTGCTGTTTCATAGTTATAAATATTAGCTTGTATTCCCATATGAACTTTCATATTAGGTGTCACTTTTCTAACTATTTCTAAAGTACCTGGCTCACACAAAATTAATCCATCTACTTTTATATCATTTAACTTTAATAAATATTCTTCTAACTTAACAAAGTCATTGTTGTGTGGTAATAAAGATATAGTTACATAAACCTTTTTATTTCTTTCATGAGCAAATTTTATACCTTCTTCTAATTCTTCCATAGAAAATTTATTTGAAATAGTATCCATTCCGAAAGTTTGCCCACCTATATATACACTATCTGCTCCACTTTCAAGAGCAACTTTCAATCCTGCCAAATCTTTTGCAAAGGATGATAATTCTAAGTTTAACATTATTCTTCAACCCTTTCCGCTTCCTTGTAACTTAGAGCTACTCCATCTCCAATTGGTATTAATGATGTATTTAAGTAGTCACAATTACATATATAATCTAAATAATTTCTCATTCTTTTTACAATAGTTTTTTTTCTTCTCATTACAAGAGCATCGTCAGCAATCATACCTTTATAAAGGATATTATCCGAAATTAAAAGACCATCAACTTTAAGTTTATCTATTACTAAATCATAGAATAATTTATATTGACCTTTAGCTGCATCTAAGAAAATCATATCAAATTCGCCTTCAACATTTTTTAATAATTCTTCCGCGTCTCCTTCTAATAAGGTAATATTATTATCAAATCCTGATTTTTCAAAGTTTTTCTTTGCTTGTTCAATCATTTTTTCGTTTCTCTCTACTGTTATTATCTTAGCTTCTCCATTTGTAGAAGTTGAAAATAAAATAGATGAATACCCTATAGCACAACCTACTTCCAGTATATTCTTTGGCTTTTGAACTTTTAATAAAACTTTTAATAAGTCTGATACTTCTTTATGTACAATTGGCACATTATACTCAGCTGCATATTCTTCTAATTCTTTTAATAATCCATCTTTGTCTTTTAGTGTTTCTCTTATATATCTTTCAACTTCATTATTTACAATATTACTCAATTCTTTCACTCCTTAATTTATTACTTGACTTGCTCTCTTCAAATTAATAGGATTATGTCTCAAATTCTCAAAACATAATCCATACAAACTATCAATAATATACTTACCCTATTTATCTGTAGAATAACTATTATTTCTTTCTTCTCTATCTTTTCTGTATTTTTCCACGTTTTTTACATGTTCTTCATAAGTTTTGCTATAAGTATTTCCACCTTCTATAGTTGCTACAAAATATAAATAATCTGTATTATCTGGATATAAAACTGCTTCTATAGATTTTATTCCAGGATTGGCTATAGGTGTAGGCGGCAATCCAGCAACCTTATAGGTATTATATGGAGAATCAATTTTTAAATCATTATAAGTTATACTTTTCTTTCTTTCTTTAAAAATGTATTGAATTGTTGCATCAGATTGTAATGGCATGTCTATTTTTATTCTATTATAAAATACACTAGCTATTATGGGTCTATCTTCATCAAGCACAGCTTCTTTCTCTACTATAGATGCTAAATTAACCACTTCATATAAAGATTTATTAAGTTCCTTTTGTTTTTTTTGTAATTTTTCAGTATACTTTGAATCAAAAGTTTCAAGCATATGTTCTAAAACTTCTTTTTCACTTTGTTTTTCACTAAAATAGTAAGTACTTGGATATAAAAAACCCTCTAAAGACTTAATTTTTTCATCGTCCAAAAATTTAAATTTCTCCTTAAATTCTTTTGGGTTGCTTATAAGCTTTTCATAAGAGCTTACTCCTCCCAATTTATTTTTAGCAAGAATATCCATAATTTCAAAAGAAGTAGATCCTTCTGGAACTGTTATTTTTATACCGTCGTTATAAATTTTGCCTTCAGATAAATCCTTAACTATTTCCTTATTTGAATAAGTTTGATTAAATAAGTACTTTCCAGATTTGAGTTTTGCAGAGTTATCACTAACTCTTACATATAATTTAAATAAAGTTTTATTTTTAATTAAATTGTTTTCTTTTAATATATCTGTAACTTGGCTTAAAGTAGATCCTGTGGGAATATCGATTACAATGTCTTCTTTATTATTTTTATTATATGGCCCTGTTTGTTGAATAACTACAAAAGTCGCCACAATAATTAAAATTAAAACTGCAATTATAAAAACTACAATTTTTTTATTTTTGTCATTGTTCAGATTCATAAGTTGCTAACTCCTTATCTCTTTTATATCCTTTTTATTATAAGTCTAAGGTTAAAATATTTCAATAAAAATGTCGTAAATTAAAAAATTCACTTGGCTTAATTCAATCTATTGAAAATAAAAAAAGCTTAACTTTATTTTTTACAAGTTAAGCTTTTTTAAACATTTAACTAGAATTTACTTATTCCATCTTTTGTCACAACACCATATATTAATTTTTTAGGTTCTAATTTTTCTTCACTTATTATATAAGCATTTTTAAACCTTTTCTTAGCATCCTCAAATTTATTTTCTCTATTAAAGTGCATTAAAGCTAAAGTATCTCCTTCATTTACAAAGTCTCCAACTTTTTTCTTTAAAACTATGCCCGCACTTAAGTCTAACTCATCTTCTTTAGTTTCTCTTCCTGCGCCAAGTATCATTGCACTTACTCCAACAGCTTCTGCTTCTATTTTATCTATAAAACCAGTTTTATCAGATTTTATTTCAACTATATGATTTGCTTTAGGTAATAAAGAGTAATCATCAACTATTTCAGGATTCCCACCTTGATTAGCAACAAACTCTTTGAATTTTTCTATAGCTGTTCCAGATTCTAGCGCTTGTTTTATTCTTTTTGCCCCATCCTCATAGTCAGAAGCTACCTTAGATGATACTAGCATATATGCACCTAGTGTTTCACAAAGTGTCATGAAGTCTTTTGGTCCTCTTCCTTTTAATGCTTCTATAGCTTCTATAACTTCTAAAGAATTACCAACAGCACTTCCTAAAGGTTCATCCATATCACTTATTATGGCAATAGTTTCTCTATTCATAGCTGTTCCTATTTCTACCATTTCTTTAGCTAATGCAAAAGAATCATCTAAGGTTTTCATAAAAGCTCCATCTCCAGTTTTAACATCTAAAACTATAGCATCAGCTCCAGAAGCTAGTTTTTTACACATAATTGATGCAGCTATTAAAGATATATTATCAACTGTTGCTGTAACATCTCTAAGAGCATACATTTTTTTATCAGCAACTGCTATTGATGCTGTTTGTCCGCAAACAGCTATTTTTATATCATTTACTGAGTCTATAAATTTCTTAGGAGTCATTTCTATTGAAAATCCAGGTATAGCTTCTAGCTTGTCCAGAGTCCCCCCTGTATGTCCAAGACCTCTTCCTGACATCTTGGCCACTGGAACACCACAAGCTGCCATTAAAGGAGCTAGGGCGATCGTAGTCTTATCTCCTACTCCTCCTGTAGAGTGTTTATCAACTTTCACTCCGTTTATTGCTGATAAGTCCATTACTTCTCCAGAATTCATCATGGCCTCTGTTAAACAAGCAGTTTCTTGCTTATTCATTTTATTTAAGTATATAGCCATTAAAAGAGCTGATACTTGATAATCTGGAATTTCTCCCTTTGAATATCTATCTACGAAAAAATATATTTCTTCCTTTGTCAACTCTTCTTTATCTCTTTTTTTTCTTATTATATCGTATATTCTCATGATTGCCTCCTAAAAATTTGCTTTGTTCCTGTTCCTAACTATCCTTAAAAACAGAACTGTTGCTACATCAAGATGTTGGAAGTTTTACTACATTATCTCATTCTTAAAGCTTTCACCATTAACAGGTAATTCAACATTTAATATATCTGCTACAGTGGCACCTATATCTGCAAAACTTTTTCTTATACCTAAGTTCACTCCACTTTTAATATTTTTACCATATACAAGTACCGGTATATATTCTCTAGTATGATCAGTTCCTTTGTAAGTAGGATCATTACCATGGTCTGCATTAATTATTAATATATCATCTTCTTTCATTGATGATATAATTTCAGGTATTCTAGCGTCAAATTCTTCCAAAGCTTCTTTATATCCTAAAGAGTTTCTTCTGTGTCCATATTTTGAATCAAAGTCAACTAAGTTTGCGAAGATTACTCCATTATTTTCTTTTTTAATATAATTTATAGTTTGATCTACGCCATCCATATTGTCTTTAGTATGTATGGCTTCACTTATACCTTGTCCATTAAATATATCTTCTATTTTTCCCACACCTATAACATCTAAATTAGATTCTTTTATTGTATCTAGTACTGTAGGTTCAAATGGGTTTAGTGAGTAATCTCTTCTGTTAGAAGTTCTTTCAAAGTGTCCTGCGTTCTCTCCTATATAAGGTCTTGCTATTATTCTAGCTACAGCATTGTCACCCATCATTATTTCTCTTGCAATTCCACACATTTTATATAATTCTTCAAGAGGTATTATATCTTCATGAGCTGCTATTTGGAATACACTATCTGCTGAAGTATAAACTATTACATCTCCTGTTTTCATTTGGTGTTCACCATACTCATCAAGTATAGCTGTTCCAGAAGCCGGCTTATTTCCAACAACTTTTCTTCCCGTTCTTTTTTCAAACTCATCAATTATTTCTTTTGTAAATCCATCTGGAAAAGTTTTAAAAGGCTGTTCTACCAAAACGCCTGTCATTTCCCAGTGACCTGTTGTTGTATCTTTTCCACATGATAACTCATCGCATTTACCAAAAGAACCCATAGGCTTCTCTTCTTTTGGTAAATAGTCTATTCCATCTATATTTCCAAGTCCTAATTTAATCATATTAGGTATTTTTATATCTTTATGATTTTTGACTATATTACCTAAAGTGTTTACCCCTATATCTCCAAATTTTTCTGAATCTTTAAGTGCACCTACTCCAACACTATCAATAACCATCCATATTACTCTACTCATACAAATTTCCTCCTTTATATGTCTTCTTTTTTCCTTGGATGCTTGTCCTTAATTTCTTTCCTAACATTATTGTCCATTTGGTTCAAATATAACTGTAAACTAGCCAAATTAGAATTGCCTAATATTTTACTTACAACAGCTAAATTCGCTCCTCCTTTTAATAAATGTATGGCAAAAGAATGTCTAAGTATGCTAGGATTAATATTTTTACTTATATTAGCCATATTAGCATATTTTTTAATAACCTTCCAAAGTCCTTGCCTTGTAAACCTTTGTCCTTGAGCGTTAACAAATAGTGCTTCTTCTTCTGTTTTTGCTAAGCTAGGTCTGCCTTCTTTTATATACTTCTCTAAATATACTTTAGTTATTTCACAAAGTGGTATTACTCTATGATTTTTACCCGTATTGCAGTATAAATAATCAATTTCTAAGTCTACATCTTGTAAATTTAATTCCACAAGTTCTGAAACCCTCATTCCTGTCCCGTATAACACTTCAAAAATAGCCTTGTCTCTTATTTTTTTGGGACAGCTTAAATCAGGAAACTTCAAAAGAGCTTCAACTTCTTCTTCTGTTAGAATTTCAATATTTTCTCTTTTTATTTTTGGTTTTTTTATAGTATTAGCTGGATTAGTTTCACTAATACGATTTAAAAATAAATATTCATGAAAAGACTTAACAGAAGAAGTTACTCTTGACACTGTAGAAACAGAAATATTTTGTTTTTCTAAGTTTACAAGAAAATTAATAATGTCATACTCTGCTACATCTTCAATTTTTATATTCTCAGACTTTAAATAATCTATATACTTTTTAATATCCGCATAATATGAACATATGGTATTTTCCGATAACTTTTTTTTGGATTTTATATAGTCAATATACTGTTGTAAAACTTCCATAAATAACTCCTTTTATCTTACTAGGAATTGTAAAATACCAACGCTAATTGCATTTAATAATAATTGGGCTGATGCACATATTACTATTATAATAATACCATTTAACAAGTATCTTCTACCTAAAAATAAGACCCCTTCTTTTCTTCCTCGTTTATATTCTTCGTAAATATTTTTAATATAGTAAAAACTTACAGCAATAATTAATATTGCCCCTGGTATTATAATAAAATTTTTTATTACCATAATCAATATCATTTTTATACTTTTAAGTTTAATTAATAAAATTAAGCTATTAATAGTATAGCCTATGGATATTCCTTTTAATAAAAAACTTATTATTGCTAAGGGAAAAGTAAATACAAATAATGAAAATAATACTATACTCCCTAAAAAAATGATATTTTCTCTTAAATTAGAAAAAACTACAGCACTTATGTTTATATCACTTCCATGGCTATAGTAGTCATTCAAATTATTTATACTATCTAATACTATGTTTTGTCCATTAGAAAAAATCTTATTTAAATAAGTTCCTATGGCCACAAATATAATAAAGACAATACTTAAATAAATTATTTCTTTACTTATTCTAAAAGTATCTCTTTTTCTTAATGTTTTTCTCAAATTTATAACCTCCTCTTATCCTAACATATATTTATGTTGGAAAAGAGGAGGTTATGCTTTATATTAATTCTTTAGTTAATAATATTCCAATAACAGTTTTCGAGTCACAAATTTCATTACTGATAACCATATTGTAAACTTCTTCTTTATCAAGTTCATGAACTTCTAAAAATTCATCTTCTTCCAAGTGACTTTCTCCTGGAATTAAATTTTTAGCTAGGTAAATAAAGACTAATTGATTAGAAAACCCTGGTGTAGCATAGTACTTATGAATTAATTTTAAACTATCTACACTATAGCCCGTTTCTTCTTTTAATTCCCTAATAGCACAATCTAAAGGATCTTCTCCAATTTCAATTTTCCCAGCAGGTAATTCATATAATTCTTTTTCTACTGCTTTTCTATATTGCTTAACTAATACAATTTTATTATCATCTGTCATGGCAACTATGGCCACTGCACCTTTATGTTCAATTATTTCCCTTTTTTGATATCCTTTATTAGGCACCTCCACTGTGTCAACTCTAAGTTTTATAGTTTTACCAGTGTAAATTAAATCACTACTTACTGTAGTCTCCTTTGTTATCATCACAAACCTCCATTAAGTAATATGCAGCAGTGCTTGCTGCTTCAAAAAATTCCTTATCTTGTTCGTAACTTCTGCCCATACTTCTTACTTTAAGGTTAAAATAATCCAAGTCTTCCCTACATTTATTATTATCTAGATAAATTATATTGTGCTTATCAAATAATTTATAGTCTTTAACTTGTTTTTTTATGTAATCAAATTTTTCTTTATCATAAATATTTATTGGAATATTTACGTTTACATTTACAATTTCATTAAATATAGTTATTGAATGATGTGATATTCCTCTGTGTCTTTCTCTTAAATCAGCAAAACTTATTCTAGGAATTGCTATAGGATTTCCTCCTAGTTTTTTAATAGCATCTAATATAGGCCCTTGTTCTATCCCTGTAAACCCGTATTTTGTCCCTGTACCTGCGATTCCCGGTCCCATTGATACAAATACTGCATCAGCCTTTATTACTTCTTTTGCTGTGATTAAAGCTGTATATATGTTTATACATTCATAATCACCACCAAAAGCATTTCCAATAGTAATTGTACTATCAATTAATTTTTTATCTTTCAAGTTTTGTACATTTTTACTTAAATAAATTGGAAGAGCAGCTCCATCGGTCATTATATATACTAGCTTCTTACTTGGATTATGTCTTTTATATGATGCTACAAAAGGAGTTAACATACTATGAAGAGTTCCCACAACAACTGGCATATCATCTAAAGTTTTAAAGTTATTAATTATATCATGATATCTGTTTTCATGATCTTCTACAGCATCTACTTTCACTTGATAAGGAGTATATCTAAGCTTCATAATATGTCCATTTGGTGATAAATGAGATTCTTTGTTATTTAAATTGGATATAACAAAGTGATATCCACCAGTACCTAGGCTTAGCTCAACTGCTGTAGTATTAAGTATTACTTCATCACCTATATTTATCTTTCCAGTTATTTTAGGATAGTTATAAGCTCTTTGTATTTGTCCATTAACATTAACCCTTATATCATCTAATACTTCACTACTATCAGCTATTTCTTCTACTATTCCTACTTTTTTACTAATCATGAGATTACCTTCCTAATCTATCAATAAAATTTAATACTTTGTTCTTTTCTATAATCTTTGTTAAAGAGAACTTTTCAGTTAATACATGAATTAACACTAAAAATACTAACCATCCTATTCTTACATTTAAAGTATATCCAAAAGCCATAAGAATACCTATTGATATTCCAAGCACATTTGAACCTGTATCTCCCATCATAGCCTTTGCTTTCAAATCAAAATTAAAATATGCTAATACATTTGGAAGTATAATTAACGGGAGTATTTTTATATACCCAGTTAAAGTTATAAATATGGTGATCATAATAACTAAATATACTTTTATAGCTCTACCTGGTCTTAAATCAAATAAATTCATTAGATTTGTAGATAAAGCAATTATTAAAGTATTTATTATAATATCAATAATATTTTTAGATATGGATACTGATATTATAAGTCCAACAAAGCCACCAAATAGAGCTTTAAATCCCCCTGTTGTAAGTTTTCCTTTGAAAAGGCTTTTAAAGTGTCCTTTTAATCCACTTACATCTCTATTACCTATGGTATCGTCTATTATACCTGCAAAAAACATAGCCATCATTCCAAATATAAATAAAAATAGACATAACATACTTATGGCATCTATGGTAAAGAATGCCACTATTATTCCATTTATAATTATCATGGGAAGAAATACTATTCCCATACTTACAGGTATCATTTCTCCTTTATAATTTGGTCTTATACAATTACTATCAATAAGTAAGTTTTTGAATAAAGGTATCATTAGGTATGTTCCAATTAGGCCTAATAAAAATACTATCCCTCTAAATACATATGAATACAATAGATTACCTCCATTCTTTTTTCTTTTGTCTTAGTACTTTCTTAATGTGATAATATTGTTTACCTCTATGAATAAAGCCTTTTAAATCTCTTCCTGTTTCACTGTGAGTCATATTAACTAGTACTTCTTTAATTCTATATCCGTGTTTTAATATGTCTATGGTCATTCCAACTTCCACACCATATCCAAATGGAATTTCATCAAATTTTTTTAATACTTCTTTTTTAAACAGTCTCTGACCTGATAAAGTTGCATCTAATTCTACACCTGTCATTTCACGAACTGATTCCTTTGCTAGCCCCTTAACAAATCCAAGTCCTCCTTTTTTCTTTGCCGGAGGGAATTTTGCTATTATAACATCAGCCTCATTATTTAATATAGGTGTTATTAATTTTGCAACTTCTTTTGATGAACTGCCAAGGTCTGCATCTAAAAATCCTATTATATTTGCTTTTGTCATAGCAACTTTTAAACCATTATTTAAGGCATAACCCTTACCTCTATTTTTGTCTTGAGTTATAACAGTTATTTTATCACTTTTTACTTCTTTTGCAACCTTTGATGTATTATCACTAGAACCATCATCTACAACTATTATCTCACTTATTTCTTTTATATCTTTTATATTTTCTAGTGTATCCTTAATTTTATTTTCTTCATTGTATGCTGGTATTATTATACTTAAATAAGGATTCATTTTCTTATTCTCCTTTAATTATTAGTTATTTTTCGTAAGCAATTAATTCTTTTGCTAAATCAGAGTTTCCATAATGACCAACTGTATTTTGATTTTTTAATAATGTAGTTAAAGAAATTTTTCCCATACCTTCATTTATATTATCTATTGTTGATATATTGTTTTCTGAATATAATTTTAAAATTTCATGATTGCTATCATTTTGAGAAACAGCAACTGAGTATTTATTTTCTTCTTTTAATCCATCTAAAATTAATTTTTCTTTTGCATTAAATTTTTCTTTTGCATCTTTTCCTGCTAATTCTCCAAGTAATACTACTGAATCATAATCTTGATATTTCTTTTCGTCTATATTATTAATTTTTATTACACCTAAATCTTCTAAAGCGTATAATTGGTCATATCCTTTTGTGCTGCCTAAAGAACTTATTATGTAGTTTATTACATCTTGTGATGATTTAAATGTTTTACTTAAGTCTTTTGACAAAGCAGCTAATTTTTCTTCATCACTTATGTTATCTTTTACAACTATATTAAAAGACGCTATTCCATTTGCATCTGTTATTAATTTTTCTACATCTTCACTGTAGTCATTATTTTCATTTGTTAGTATTATTCCAGTATTTTTATCTGTTAATACATCCTTAGTTAATGCATCAATATTTTTATCAATGTATTGTGTTGTTATTTGTATATTTTCATTTAAAGATTCAATCTCAGACTGTAAATTTTTATTTTTTTCTTTTAAGTCATCAAACTCCGTATTAAAACTTTCAAGTACTTCACTTTGTTGTTTACTTAAAGCTTGGTCGTAGTTCAAATTAAAACCAACCAGTATCCCTACTCCTAAAGCAATAAATATAGCACCAATTGTAACTATATAGTACTTCATATTTATATTCATATTAATCCTCCTAATTTATATATTACAAATTTAATAGTAATTTCAATTTTAATTGTATTATTCTGATAAATTGCTGCGTTGTTGGTGATAAATAAGCAAGTATTAATACTGGGAATAATGCTGCTATTATCATAGCCCAAATATATTTTATTTTTAATTTACTTTTATACAGTAAATTAACACCTTTAGCATCTATTAACTTAGACCCTATTTTTAGTCTTACAAGGAATGTACTAGCCATACCTTTTCTGCCTTTTTCCAAGAAATCAATCATATTAGAATGTGTTCCAACTGCAACAATTAACTCTGCCCCATATTCATAGGCTGTAAGCATTGCTATGTCTTCACTTGTTCCTGGCGCTGGAAATACTATAGCATCAAGACCTAAATCTTGTACTCTTTTAAGACCCGGCGCTCTTCCATCCACATAAGCATGTACTACTATTTCACCAGCTTTTTTTAATGTTTCATCACTAACACTATCCATGTCTCCAACTATAACATCTGGAGTATATCCAAATTCTACTAAAGCATCTGCTCCACCATCTACTCCTACAAGAACTGGTTTTACTTCTTCTATGTAGGAAATTATTGTACTTAAGTCTTCTTTATAATCTTGACCTCTAACAACTACTAATACATGTCTGTCCTTATACTTTGTTTTCACTTTAGGAATTTCTACTTCTCCTAAGATGAAGCCTTTTTCCTTTTTTGCATATTCTATAGTATTATCTATGAATCTATCTAATTCTACAGACATATTATCATAAGCTTCTTTTATTTTTATAGATACCTTTCCTTTGTCTAATACACTACCTTCTCCCAAAAGTTGTCCATCTCTATAGATTTGCCCATTGTTTACTTCTATTATTTGTCCTTCTTTTAATTCATCAAATAATTCTTGTCCAATATTATCTATAATTAAAATATTTTTATCTGTTAATATTCCTGGTCCTTTATTTGGATATTTCCCACTTATAGACTGGGCTGCGTTAATTACTAATTTGACTTTACCTTCTACTAGAGAATTAGCTGCTACTTCATCTATATCCATATGATTAATAACTGCTATCTCTCCCCCTGTAAGTCTCTTCGCAAGCCTTTTTGTTTTTCTATCTACTTTAATAGGGGCTTCCACTCTCATAATTAAAACCTCCGACATTTTATTAAAATCATATAACATTATAACATTATTTAAGAACAAAGGAAATATTTTATAGTTTCATAAATTATTATATGTTTTTTAATTTATTAAAAACAATTAGTTATATTTCTTTTATTTTTTTAATAAGTAAATTTTTTTTATTTAAATTAGGGTTGATTATAACTTGGTTTAAAAGATAATTGAGAACTTGTCCCACAGCTTTATTTTCATAGCCTTGAGCCATAATATCTTTTCCATTTATTTTTAGATTTTTAATTGTATAACATTCTTTATTTTCTTCAATTTCTTTTAATATATCTATAATTTTTTCATAATTTTCTTCATCTTCACAAATCACTCTATTTATATCTAAATAATCTTCAAACAATTTTCTATCGATTTTATTTAATATTTTTTTTATTTTAATCTTATCTAAATTATTAATGTCAGTTTCTTTAATTAAATCTAAAATAATATCATGATCCTTATTTGTTTTCTTTGAATATACTAATTGCTTACAAAACATCTTACAATCTATGTTTAACTTTTCAATTATGTAATCTAATACTACCAATCTTTTTACCAAAACTTTATCAATTTTTTTTAATATACTAATTTTTTTATATAACTTTTCAATTCTATTTTCATCTTCTTCACTACTTATGTGTAAATTGTTTAATAATTTTGTTTTAAAAAGATATATAATATTTTCCGGTTTATTGCTAAGTATGACTTTATTAAACTCATCAGTTATTCTCTCTAAGCTAATATTTTTTATTATTGTTGCATTATTATAAATAGCCAAAAGAGTATCCGTTTCTATTTGAAAATCTAATTTACTAGAGAATCTAATGGCTCTGATCATCCTTAAGCCATCTTCATTAAATCTATCATAGGGATTTCCCACTGTTTTAATAATTTTGTTTTCAATATCCCTCTTTCCTCCAAATAAATCTACTAATCCTTCATTTTCATTGTATGCCATGGCATTTATAGTAAAATCACGTCTTTTTAAATCTTCTTCTAATTTATTTGTAAAATCAACATTTTCTGGTCTTCTATGATCTTTATATTCACCTTCTATTCTATATGTTGTTATTTCGTATATTTCCTCATCTATTACTACACTTATAGTCCCATGCTCTATTCCTGTTTCTATGCATTTAAAGTCCCTAAATATATTTTTAATTGTTTTGGGAGTAGCATTAGTCGTTATGTCATAGTCATTAGGTTTAATACCTAATATAGCATCCCTGACGCACCCTCCTACTATATATGCTTCAAAATTATTTTCATGTATTTTATCTATTATGTATTTAACTTTTGGAGGTAAGCTTATTTTCATATTTGTATCTCCTTAATATGTTGATAGTTTTATTTATCTATATCTGTTTAAAATTTACTCCACTCAAAAAATAAAGCCTTCTAAATAGTTAGAAGGCTTACTGTAATCAATTTAAAATTATTTAACCATGCTGTGTTCTAATCTTAATTTATCTGCAATCATTGCTATAAATTCAGAGTTTGTTGGTTTACCTTTAGTATTGTGTACTGTATAACCAAATAATTGATTTATCGTATCAACCTTTCCTCTACTCCATGCAACTTCTATTGCATGTCTTATTGCTCTTTCAACTCTACTTGGAGTAGTGTTATATTTTTTTGCAATGCTTGGATATAATTCTTTCGTTACTGCTCCTAAAAGTTCTACATTATCAATAACCATTTTTATAGCTTCTCTTAAGTATAAGTATCCTTTTATATGAGCTGGAACACCTATTTCATGGATTATATTTGTTATTTCTGTTTCTATATTTCCTGTGTTTTTAACATAATCACTTCTTGTCATTTGAACTTCTTGATTTTGTCTTATCTTTGGTTCTCCACCAACAACTTTATTAGTTACTAACTCCCTAATTCTGTTTATGAATATTACAAAATCAAAAGGTTTAACAATATAGTAATCCGCTCCTAAATTTATAGCTGTTTGAGTTATTTTATCTTGCCCAACAGCAGATAATACTATTATTTTTGGTTGTTTAGGAAGATCCATTGAATTTAATTTTTCTATTACCCCTAAACCATCTAGGTGTGGCATTATTACGTCTAATACTAATAAGTCTGGTTGTGTTTTTTGTACTAATTCAAGAGCTTCAATACCATCTTTTGCTATTCCTAATATTTCAATATCTTCTTCATTAGATAAATATTCCTTTAATAGCTGACAAAAATCTTTATTATCGTCTGCTAATACTATTTTAATCTTTTCGTTCACTAAAATTCCCCCCAATAATAAGTTTTTCTTATTTTAATTTTTTTATATCATTACTCTTTTAGGTTTATTCGACACTGTAAAATTATATTCCTTCTAAGTGTTTAAATATTTTATTATCAATTTACAATTTTAACATTTCATCGATGAAAATGCCATATCCTTTTTTAGGATTATGCTTGAATACATAGGTTAAACTGCCAATAAGTTTGTTATTTTGTATAATAGGGGCACCACTCATCCCTTTTACAATTCCACCAGTATAGTCAATTAATTTATCATCAACAACTTTTATTAACATATTATTGTCTTCTTTTATTATTTTTTCTATTTTTATTTCATAGGATTCAACATTTCCTTCTTTTGATTGAAAAAGTACATATGCACTCCCAGTTTTAACATTATTTTTTTTACCAATTTCAATAAGTGGAAGATTAGACTCATAGTTGTAGTTGTAAAATTTTCCTTTTATTCCATTGTTTGAATTTATAAAAAACTTTCCAATAGAATTATTATAATCTATTATAGCATTAATCTGGCCAATATTCTTTTCATTATTTTTATGAATAGATATACTGGAAGCGTTGTAAATATTTCCTTCTTTAATGTTTAGTAGCTTTTCTGTATCCATATCGCAAATACCATGACCTATAGCATAAAATTCATTGGTAACAGGGTTATAACAAGTTAATGTTCCTATTCCAGATATTTTGTCTCTTACCCAAAGACCTAATTTGTATCTATCATTTTCATTTTTAGTTTTTATTTTACATTTTTTAAATTTGTTATTTCTCTCAAATATGATCTCTACTTCATCTAAACAAAGTTTATTTAAAACATTTGAAATATCTTTGTAATTATTAATTTTTTCCCCTTCTATAGATATGATATTATCTCCTATTTTTAGACCTCCAATATATTCTATATCATCTTCTTCAAATCCTATAACTAAGGCTCCATCTGTATCAGCTTTAATCCCAACAATATTGCCCAGGGGGTACACATATTGCTTATTTGATATGTTTTGATTTTGGAAAGTTTCTAAGACGTTATTATCTTTTTGTTTAAGTAATATATCACAAAAAATTAACAAGGCAAAAATAAAAAATATGCTTATTATAAATCTATTGTTTTTTTTCATACTTAATCTCATTTCCTTCTAAATAATAATTTCTATATTATAATTCCATTAAATAGTTAAATTATACAAAAAAAGAATAGAAAATAATTCTATTCCTTTTATTAACAGTATTTAATTATTAAATTAATGTTTTTCTTTTGTCAAATTAACAATCTCTCTAGCGTGTTCAATAGTTGTGTCAGTTATATTGCTACCAGCTATAAGTCTAGCTATTTCATTTATACTTTCTTCATCTTTTAATTTTTTAATAATTGTATAAGTTCTATTTTGATCACTATTTTTTGATATACAAAAATGTGTATCTGCATTAGCTGCTATTTGTGGTAAATGGGTTATACAAAGTATTTGTTTTTTCTTTGCAATATTATGTAACTTCTCACCTACAACTTGAGCAGCAATTCCACTTATACCTGCATCTATCTCGTCAAACACTATAGTATCTATTTCATCTATATCTGCAAGTATTGTTTTAAATGCTAGCATAAATCTAGACATTTCTCCACCTGATGCAACTTTATAAATTGGTTTTAAATCCTCTCCTAAGTTAAATGATATCATAAATTCGACTTCACTGTTTCCACTTTGAGAATATGTAGATTGAGCAAAATTCACTTTAAAGCTAACACCCTTCATATCTAGAGATTTTAGCTCACTTAATATGGCTTGTTCTAAATTTATGGCAACTTCTTGTCTCACTTTTGTAAGAGAAGAAGCTTTTTGGCTTAGTTCCTCTTCTAACTCCACCAATTTATTTTTTAGGCTTTCTGACATTTCATCTCTATTTACTATGTCCTCTAACCTAGATGATATTTCATCCTTATATTTTAAAATATCTTCTATAGTATCTCCATATTTTCTTCTTAAATTATTTATCTCATCTACCCTTACTTCTATTTGTTCAAGTTCGTAAGGTTCAAAATCAATATTTTCTTTATAGTTTCTAAGATCCCTACAAGTGTCTTGAAGTTCGTACATAATGCGCTCTACAATTTCACTGTATTCACTTAAAGTTTCATCATACTTACTTATTTCACTTAATTCTTTTGAGGCCATACCAATTAAATCAACTGCATTCACACTTCCATCGTGTAACTTTTCATAGCTTAAATTAAGATTATTATATATCTTTTCACTATTTCTATAGATTTCTCTTTGTCTTAATAAATCTTCATACTCATCTTTACTTAGTGCAGCTGCTTCAATTTCATTAATTTGAAATTTTAATAAGTCTATTTCTCTTTGAATTTCTTTTTCATCTTTATTTTCATTCAGTGTATTTAATGCCTTTTTTACTTTATTGTACTCTGTATAAGTATTTTTATATTCATTTCTTGGTAAATCTAATATTTTACCTCCAAATAAATCTAAAAATTTTAAGTGTGTATCTTTATTAAATAATGCTTGATTTTGATGCTGTCCATGTAAATCTATAAATGTAAGAGCAATTTCCTTTAATATTGACATTTTTATAGTTCTTCCATTTATCCTAGCCACACTTTTTCCATCTGCATAAATAATCCTAGTTATAATTAGTTCGTCATCTTCTAAATCTATGTCATATTCATCTAGTATTTTCTGTAAATTAGTACTTGGCGATGATACTATAATTTCTGCAATACCTTTTTCAGTGCCTTTTCTTAAAAAAGACTTGTCGTATTTATTTCCTAAACATAAGCCAAGAGCCTCTATTATAATAGATTTTCCTGAACCAGTTTCCCCCGTTAATATGTTTAGATTTTGGCCTAAGTTTATTCTGCATTCTTCAACTAAGGCACAATTTTTCATATACAATTCAAGGATCATTTTATGCCCCCTTTATCATTACTTGTTATTTATTTAAGTTATGAGATTCTTCTACAACTTCAGCTATTTTTTTATCAAAAGATTCCTTGTCAAAAGTAAAGTCATCCTTATTATTTCTTAAATGAATTAAGTATTCTATATTACCTTCTGGTCCTTTTATTGGAGAATAATCAAGATTTAAAATTGCAAATCCATTCTCAATAACATATGTTGATATTGTCTCTATAACTTCAATATGAACTTTTTTATCTCTTACCACACCCTTTTTACCAACTTTTTCTTTTCCTGCTTCAAACTGAGGTTTAATTAATGCTACTACCTCTCCATCTCTATTAAGTAATTCTTTTGCTTTAGGTAAAACAAGTTTAAGTGATATAAAAGATACATCTATAGATGCAAAATCTGCAAATTCCTTTGTATCTTCAATTGTTACATATCTTATATTAGTTCTTTCCATACAGACAACCCTCTCATCTTGTCTTAACTTCCAAGCTAATTGTCCATAACCTACATCTATCGAAAACACTTTTACTGCGCCATTTTGAAGCATACAGTCAGTAAATCCTCCTGTTGATGCTCCTATATCCATACAAACTTTATCCTTAAGAGTTACACCAAAATATTTCATTGCTTTTTCAAGTTTTAATCCACCTCTACTTACATAAGGAATTGGATTACCTTTTACTAAAATATTAGCCTCTTCTTTAACTTCTGTTCCCGGTTTGTCACATCTTTGATTGTCTACAAAAACAAGACCTGCCATTATAGCTTTTTTCGCTCTTTCCCTGCTCTCAAAATGCCCTTTATCTACAAGTAAAATATCTATTCTTTTTTTCATTATACTATCCTTCTAATAATAAATTTTTTATTCTGTTTGCTATTTGTTCATCTGACATTCCTATTGTTTCAAATAATTGTTCCACATTACCATGTTCAACATACTTATCAGGAATACCTATATTTTCAACTTTTACATTATAATTATTATCTATTACAAATTTATTTATTCTACTTCCAAATCCGCCACTTATAACATTATCTTCTATAGTTACCACCTTCGAATGTTTCTTCAATAATTCATGCAATAAATCTTCATCCATGGGCTTTAAAAACCTTGCATTTACTATTGTAGGGTTTATATTATCTTTAATAAGTATTTTTCTTGCATTTAATGCTTTTTCAACCATGTTACCAATAGCTAATACTAACACATCTTTACCTTGTTCTAATACTTCATACGTTCCTACTTTTATTTTATCGTAAGACCCCTTATCAATATAATATGAATTCCCTCTAGGATATCTTATAGCTACAGGCCCATCTATCTCAGTGGATAATTCCATCATTAAATCTAACTCTTTTATATCTTTTGGAGCCATTACAATTAAGTTTGGCACCACATTTAAATAACTTAGGTCAAATACTCCATGATGTGTTTCTCCATCATTACCAACAAGACCCGCTCTGTCAATTAAGAAAGTAACATTCTTTTTCGTTATAGATACATCATGTATAACTTGGTCGTAACCTCTTTGTAAGAAAGATGAGTATACTGCAAAATACGGCTTCATCCCTTCCTTCGCAAGGCCTGCTGCAAATGTCGTGGCATGTTGTTCAGCTATTCCCACATCATAATATCTATATGGATAAGATATGGCGAAATTGTTTAACCCTGTACCTGAAGGCATGGCTGCTGTAATAGCTACAATTGTATCATCTTCGTCTGCCATACTAACTAGTTTTTTACCTACATGAGAAGATATGCTTTCTTTTGTAGATGCTTTAAGCCCTTGTTCTATGTTAAACTTAGATACCCCGTGGTATTTATCAGGTGCATGCTCAGCAAACTCATAGCCTTTACCTTTTTCAGTTATAACATGTAATAAAACAGGTCCTTTTTTATTTTTAGCTTTATTTAAAATATCTATTAATTCTTTAATATTGTGACCATCTATAGGTCCATAATATTTAATTCCAAAAGACTCAAATAAATCACAATCTTGTGGTGTAAATTTGCTTATAATTCCGTCTTTAAACTTATCTGCTGTTTTATATATAAAGTTACCTGTTTTTGTCATAGATAATATTTTCTCTATTTGATCTTTAACTTGATTGGCTTTAGCATTTCTAATAATACTGGATAAATATCTTGACATTCCACCTACATTTTTGTCTATAGACATTTCATTATCATTTAAAATTATTATCATTTTCTTATTTAAATAACCTAAGTGATTTATAGCCTCCAGTGCCATGCCTCCTGTTATAGACCCATCTCCTATAACAGACACCACGTTAAAATCTTCTCTCTTTATATCTCTTGCACATGCAATTCCAAGACCTACTGATATAGATGTAGAACTATGTCCTGTGTCAAATATATCATGTTCACTTTCATTTTCCTTAGGAAATCCACTTAAACCATTAAGCTGTCTAAGTGTTGCAAATTCGTCTTTACGCCCAGTAATGATCTTATGTACATAGGATTGATGACCTACATCCCATATTAATTTGTCTTTTGGACTATCGAAAACTTTGTGCAATGCCAAAGTCAGCTCAACAACTCCTAAATTTGAAGCTAAATGACCTCCAGTTTTCGAAATAGAGTTTATTAAAAACTGTCTTATTTCTTCTGCCAATTTTTCCATTTCATCTGTATTTAATTTTTTTATATCTTCTGGAGAATTTACTTCATTTAAATAATTACACATAATTTTCCTCACCTTTATAATGGTCTAATTTATTTTCATTTTGTATTTAAAAATAACTCATACTAAAAAAGCCTTCCACAGAAGACTTTGATTTTTATAGTTTCCATGTATTTATTATAATTTCCTATAAAGCAAAAAAATTATATCATATAATACATTTTTTTTCAATTTTAAGCCATAATGGCTCCAACCACTATACCTAGTATTGCTCCTAATATTACTTCCTTTGGAGTATGACCTATTAACTCTTTTAAAGTTTCATGTTCAATATGTTTTTTATTTTGTAAATCTTCAACTATTTTATTTAAAATAGCTGCCTGCTTTCCTACTGCTCTTCTTACACCGGAAGCATCATACATTACTATTAATGCAAAAACTACACATATGACAAATTCAACTGAATCAAATCCCTTTTGTATACCAATTACAGTTGATAAACTCGTGACAAATGAACTATGCGAACTTGGCATTCCACCTGACATAAATATTCTTGAAAATTCCACTACTCTTCCTTTTCCTGTGAATATTTTTATAAACTGTGCTAAAAAACAAGCAAATATACTTATCCATAATATATGGTTGTCAAATACTTGTGTAAAAAAATCCATGTGGCCTCCTTAACAATCCCTACTAATTATATAATCTCCTAGCTGATTTAAAAAATCTATTTCTGATGATAATCCATCTATACTAGATTTTCCCTCTTCTATTAACTGTCTAGCTATTTTCCTTGATTTTTCAAGTCCTAGTAGTGAAGGATATGTTGATTTGTGGTTTTCTATATCACTTCCAATAGGTTTTCCTAATTTAGCTTCATCTCCAGTTATATCTAATATGTCATCTACTATTTGAAAAGATAATCCAATATTTTTCCCATATTTAGTTACTTTTTCTAATTCTTCTTCACTAGCTCCACCAATTATGGCACCAGCTCTCATACATCCTATAATCATAGCTGCAGTTTTATTTAAGTGAATAAAATCCAATTTATCTTTATCTATGATTTTATTTTCACTTTCAACATCTACAACTTGTCCTCCTATCATACCATAAATACCTGCATGTTTTGCAATTTCATTTATGGCTTTCAAATATTTATTTGAATCTTTTTTATCTATAGATGAAGACAACATTACCTCAAAAGCATAATTTAATAGAGCATCTCCAGCTAAAGTTGCCATTGCTTCTCCAAATACCTTATGATTTGTAGGCTTACCTCTTCTTAAATCATCATTATCTAATGCTGGTAGATCATCATGAATCAAAGAATAAGTATGTATCATTTCTATAGCCACTGCAAAAGGAATAGCATCTTCTTCTTTTCCACCGACTATCTTACAACTTTCTAAAGTTAATATAGGTCTAAGTCTTTTACCTCCAGCTTTTAAACTGTAGTTCATAGCCTGTATTACAGCTTGTTGATACCCTTCTTCTTTTGGCATATATTCATTTAAAAGTGTTTCTATATAATTAATTTTTCCCTTTAAAACATCTTTAAATTCCATTTACTCTTCCCCCATATTAAAATCTTCTTCAATACCTATTTTATTAAATTTACTTATTTTAAATTGTGCATCTTCTAATAATTTATTACAGTGTTTAAATAATTTTATTCCATCTTCATATAAACTTAATGAATCATCTAAACTAGTATTTTTTGATTCTAATTTCATCAAAATATCTTCTAATTTTTCATAAGCTTCTTCGTAAGTAAGTTTCATGATTATACCTCTTTACTATTAATTTTATTTACATTACACTCTAAACTACCGTCTTTTAAAGTTATATTTATATCTTCATTCACATCTACTTCTTTAATAGAATTAATAACTTTATTATCTTTTTCAACAATAGAATATCCTCTACTTATTGTAGCAAGAGGACTTAGGTTATGTAACAGGGCTGCTTTTTTTGAAAGCTTTTCTTTAGAAGTCTCTAAGTTTTGTTCTAATCTAAAATTTATTTTATCATAAATTTGGTCTAACTGTATAACTTTGTCCCTTATTACATAGTTTTTCATATAATTATTAATTTTTTCAAAGGTATTCACAAGCTTTTCATTCTCTAATGTTACTTGATTATTTAAAGACCTATTCATTCTATTTCTTATATTGTCAAGTTTATAGTAAATTTGTGATAAATCTGGTGTTGCAATTTCTGCTGCTGCAGATGGCGTGGGCGCTCTCATATCTGATACAAAATCACAAATTGTAAAATCTGTTTCATGACCTACTGCAGATATTATAGGTATTTTTGATTTAAATACTTCTCTTGCTACTATTTCTTCATTAAAGGACCAGAGTTCTTCTAAAGAACCGCCTCCTCTACCTACTATTATGGTATCCACATTTTCCATTTTATTAAAAAATTCAATTCCTTCACAAACATCTTTAGCAGATTTTTCTCCTTGAACATTTACTGGATATAGTTTTATATCCACCTTTGGAAATCTTCTTTTAGTAACATTTATAATATCTCTTATAACAGCACCAGTAGGTGATGTTACTATGCCTATAGATTTTGGCGTTTTAGGTATTTCTTTTTTATATTTAGTATCAAATAATCCTTCTTTTTTTAGTTTTTCTTTTAATTTATTAAATTCCATATATAAATTACCTATACCTTCAATTTCAACTTCATTTATATAAAGTTGATAGGCACCGTCTCTCTCATATACAGAAATATATCCTGATGCAATTATTTTAACACCACTATCTAATTTTAAACTTTTATCATAATTACTTTTAAAAATAATACAATTTAATTTTGACTTTTCATCTTTTAGGGATAAATAAACATTACCACTACTATGAACCTTAAAATTAGAAATTTCTCCTTTTACTCTAAGGTTATAAAGAATAGGGTCATTTATTAATATTCTTTTTATATATGAATTTGCTTCGCTTATATCTAAAGCTCTAAGTTTCATACATCCACTCCTAATAATTCTTGATTTTATTTAATCCTATTATAGCACATCCTACACCATTATCTGTTGCATATTCTTTATCAGTGAAGTAAGCTTTTATATTTTCCTTCTTTAATTTTTTACTTAATTCTTTTTGAATATATTCACTTGCAGACACTCCGCCTCCAAATAGAACTTCTTTTAGCTCATGTTTTACACATATGTAAGTTAATGATTTATACATGGATCTAATCAATGTATCTAAAAGAATTTTACTAAGATATTCTTCATTGTAATCGTAAATTATTTTATTAATTTGATTTTCTATTCCAGATAAATTCATATATCCTTCTTTAACGCTTGTTTTCAATCCATTTTTAATTTTTTCATTACATTTTAAAGCATTCTCATCTATATATTTTCCACAAGGGAAATTATAATTCAGTCTAACACCTAATCTATCTATTAACTGACCAAAACTAACATCTAAACTTCCACCTACAATTTTTATCTTGTAGTCATTATCTTTTCTTTCTACTAAAAGTATTTCTGTAGTTCCACCAGACATATGAACTGCTAAAAACTTGTCTTCATTTTCCAAGTTATTATTAAATAGGCTTGCTTCTATATGATTTTCTTGATGAGTGGTTTCATAAAAAGGACAGTTATTAATGCTACTTAGTAATTTTGCAAAATTATATCCCACAGAAAAAACAGGCATATAAGAACTATCAACTGGCCTTGGTTTTGTTGATACACATACACCTAAAATATTATAATTTTTTAATTTGTTATTTATTACTTGTGATAATTCTCCCATATTATTTACATGTTGAAAAACTGCTTCACTTTGTCTAAGACCTTTATTGTCTTTTTTTACTTTTAATATTATTTTTTCATTTAATACTATCTCTTTATTTAAAGAGATAGCTGCTATAGATGTTGTATAGCAGCTAGTATCAAATCCTAATATAATATTATTGTTCTTTCGTGTCATTAACAACACTTCCTAATATTCCGTTTATAAATTTAGGAGATTTATCATCACAATATAGTTTTGCTAAATCGATAGCTTCGTTTATTGAAACCCTAACAGGTACTTCTTTACTCATGTATACAATTTCACAAATTGAAAGTTTTAATATTGCTAAATCTACTTTTGCTATTCTATTTAGAGACCAATTTAGGGCATGTTTTGTTATCAGCTCTTCTATATCATAGCAATGTTCACTTAGTTCACTACAAACGGTTTTCATATATTTCATATCTATTGCGTTGTTCATATTTACACGCTCTAAATCAACACAACTTTCATTTGAGAATTGTAATAATAATTCTTCATATCTATTTATTATGTATTCTTCGTTATTATTTAAAAAATCTTCAAAATAATTATTTATATCTTGTAAATCACCTTCTAATATATCTATTTGATAAATTAATTTCATTAAATATTCTCTACTTGTTATTTTTCTGGCTTTTTCAATATAACTTATTTTGCTTACATTGTCGTTTTTCATTCTTAATGAACCTCCTTCAGTCTTATTATTTACCACTTAAGCAATAAAAAACCCTCTGATTTTCAGAGGGCTTTATTTAATTTATTTAGTGATTTGCTTAGATTCTTCTTTCTTAGCTTGTTTTGCTAATTTAGCTTCTTCTTTTTTAGCTTGCTTTGCTAGTTCTTTTTCTTCTTTTTCTTTCTTGAAGCTAATTTCTTGAACTTGTATATTCACTTGAGAAACTTCTAATCCAGTCATTGTTTCAACTGTATTTTTAACATTTTCTTGTACTTTAAATGATACATCTGGTATTGACATACCGTATTCAATAGTTATAACTACATCTAAAGTAACTTTACCGTCTTCCATTTGGATTTTTACACCGTTGTTTTTAAGTAATTTATCTGTTAATGAAGTTATTGTATCTACACCTTCTACTTCTAAAGCAGCTAATCCAGCTATTGTAACTATAACATCATTCGAAATTTTAACTTGCCCTAAATTATTGTTATTTTCCATGAGATTGTTACCCCCTGTATTAAGGTTTTTATAATTATATATTATCATAGCAAATTATAGTCAGTTTTGCAAGAAAATACCTCAGCATTTTCTGAGGTTTTAGTGATTATATATTATTATAACCTAAAAATAGTAATTTAAAATCAATTTATTACTTTTGGCTATAACTATTCATTAATTTAATTTTATCGTAAGATACTCCAGCTTGTTGTGCTACTAAATCAAATATTCTTGTTGCTTCACTCTTTGATAAATCTTGTTTGTTTACTACAACATTCACATTACCTTCACCTATGTATACTAAAGCATTTTCAAATCCCTTAGCGCTTAATAAATTTTCTATTTTTAATTCAGTTTCTTGATATTTAACAAGTTGAAGTTTCATATTAGATGCTTCTTCTCTTGATTTATCTGTAGTAGAAGGATTATTTATTATTTCATTTAATTCTTCTGACAAATCATTTCTTTGTTTTTCTCTTGTCATTTTCATATCAAGAATATATGTAGACTTGTTCATGTTTTCCTTTGAAGTCAATTGTTTTTCTATTTCTTTACTTGTTTCCACTGCTTTACCTTTAACTTCATCACTTCCACTATCTTTACTATCAACAACAGTTATTTTTGCTGTCTCCTTACTATTCTTATCATCCTTATCATTATTTGCTGTTTTTGTTTTATCCGTATTTTTATCTTGCTGAGCTTGTTCATAAGCCTCAAATTCTTTAGACACAGTAAGTGCTGATTGTCTACTTAACTGATAATTTATAACCCCAACAGCTATTAGCATTGTAGATAATGCTAATACAACAAAACCTCTATTTTTAAAATTAAATTTCATATTTATCCTCCACCCCTTATTATTTAGCGTATATCTCTACTTGATGACCTGATATTTGTAGAGATGTTTTAACTGCATCATACAACAATTCTTTTACAGCTTGATCATTTGCTCCACTTGATACTACTATCACACCTTTTATTTTAGCTTCAGATGTTTTTAGTACTACTGGGTCATTTGAATTTGATGTAATCATCGTTTTATTTTCTGTTGAACTAGTAGTTGTCCTTTCTCCTCCGGAAGAATCTTGTTCTTTAGTGGTTTCTGTTGTTGTATTAGAATTGTATGCTGGAACAATTTCTTCGCTAGATTGGAAAGTGATCATAACATCCACATCTCCAGCTCCATTAATTTTACTTAGTATTTGAGTCAATTTACTTTCTAAATCTTCTTTTTCAGCTTCAGCAGCAGACGTTTTAGGTTCTGGCTCCGTACTAACATTTGATTCTTCTTTTTTTCCATCTGGCATTACTGATATGACTATAAGAGCTAATATACAAATTCCCGCCAAAAAAATTAATGGTTTCAATTTCTTTTTTTCCATATCATTGAATAATTCGTTAATTTTTTTCAACTTACCACAACTCCTCTTAATCAATTTCTATATCCTCAATGGATACATCTAGTACCTTTATTAAGTCTTCTTTTAGTTTACTTTCTTTTAAGTTCAGCTCATTTTTACTTCTAAACACTTCTTCTTCTTTTGTGTCATTAGATTGTATGTCCTTATTATTGTCATTATTACTGTTTTTTTCTTTTATTTTTATAGTTTCAATATCTGATCCATTGATTTTTAAGTCTTCTAATTCATACCCGTACTCGTCTAATTTGAGTTGTAACACACTTTTAAGACCATCTTTATATCCTTTGCTTAAGTTTTCATTGTTTGTTTTTCCTGCTAAATCATTATAACTATCCACATACATTTTTGAGTAATCACCCATTTTTTTTAATATTGTATCTTCCAATGATATGTTACTAGAAAAAAAACCTACTACAGGACTTATTAT
Organism: Terrisporobacter petrolearius; assembly: GCF_020748185.1. Lineage (GTDB taxonomy): Bacteria > Bacillota > Clostridia > Peptostreptococcales > Peptostreptococcaceae > Terrisporobacter > Terrisporobacter petrolearius. The sequence goes on from NZ_JAHZMO010000026.1 coordinate 38,350, forward strand.
CATAAATACGAATATAAAATTACATACCAAATTTATATATGGCTTTACTTTAGTGTTTGGTAAAATCATATCTACCATATTAATAATAAATGCCCCTACTATAATCGATATTATCCATTCCTTTATACTAGCAATAATATATCCCTCCTTTTGCCTTAAGTTGCTACTGCACTTATGGAAGTTAATATAGCTATGGTTACAAAAAACATTATTGTTACAGCAATAATTGTAGCCAAAATTATTATCATTAAATTTGATACTTCATTTAAGAAAGACGATATGTTATCTTCTCCGATAGGTTCTACTACTATGGCACATAATTTATATACAAGTATTACTGATAATATTTTTATTATTGGTATTAAGCACAATCCTACTAAAATTACTAACCCCACTCCACCAAATACATTTTTTATAAGTTGAGATGATGATAGCAATATATCAACAGAATCTGATACAAATCCTCCAACTACTGGAATAAAATTTCCAACAGCAAATTTAGCTGTTTTTACTGTAAATTTATCAAAGGATGTAACATATAAACCTTGTATGGATACTAATCCAAGGTACAAAGTAAATACAGCTCCTAAAGTCACTACATTAATTTGTTTGATAAACGATGATAATCTATTCAATTTAATATTATTAGTTACCTTATTTATTACTAATATGGCAAAAGCTAAAGATATGGCTACAAATATAAATTTTTTAAATACAATATTTATAGCTGCAATTCCTCCAATAAAAATTGGATTTAAGGCTGTAGATGTGATTGGAAATCCTACTAAAACTAAAAGCGAGATCATTATTGGTATAATTACATTAACAAGTCCTATAATACTTTCTATAGTGGCATAACATAACGCCAATATGTCTTTAAAACTTACAAGAGTTAATGTTACTACAGTTATAAAAACTATATAATTTGTTACTGTACTAATACTTGATGATGAAAAAGAATTTTCTAGACTTTTTATTATGGATGATAATAAAGCTAAGACTAAAATGCTAACTGCAATTTTAATACTAGTTTTTATTTCTGAAAAAACTGCTGATTTAATTTTGTTTTTATCAAATAAGTCTAATATATTTGCTTTTCCCCCTATCAAGTCTTTTATATATGCTTTAAGATTTATGTCTTTTATTACGTTATCTTCTTTTACGTATCTCTCTATTTCATCTATGTTTATTTTACTTAACTGATTATCTATATATAGATCTATGTTATTTTTAGTATCCTCATATTCTTCATCATTGTTCTTATCCTGTGCAAATGATGCAGATGTTAAAGAGAATAAAATAATTAAAACAAGACCTAAAATTTTGTTTTTCATAATAAATCATTCTCCTACTTTAAATTAAACTTATTATGGTATCTACAATGGATAAAAGTATAGGAAATGACATTGTCATAATGATTATTTTTCCACCAAACTCTAACTTAGTCGCAATGTTTTTTTCCCCACAATCGTTGCAAAGAGAAACGGCAAATTCTATAATATAACAAATACCAATCAACTTAATTATTAAACTTATGTACATGGCTGGAATATTTACCTTATCAGCTAATGACTGTATTCCTTCAATTATAAAATTCAACTTCATAACAACAGATAATAATATTATCACTCCTGCTGTTATGGCAACAAAATTCGCCATTTCTGGTCGATCTTTTCTTATAACTAAACAGAGTATGGTAGAAACCATTGCAATTCCAACTAATTGCATAACTTCCAAAGTATCTCCTCCTCTTTAGTAAAGTTGAAACATTGTTCTAACTGTATTAAATAAATCACTAATTTCTGTTATAACCAATCCTAAGACAATCACCACGCCTACAAGTGTTGTAAGTGTTGCCCAATCCTTTCTATCTACTTTTTCTAAAATCATGTTTAATACTGATATTAAGATACCAACACCCGCTACTTTTAATATCAATGCTATTTCCATATTAACCTCCTAAATTAAAATTATTCCTATACAAATACCTATAAATGTTATCAGTTTCTTATAAAGTGAACCCTTTTTAAAAATTTCTTCTTTGCTATCGCTAGTAAATCTTTTTAAATTTTCGCAAGTTAAATCTATTAGTCTTTGCTGTGATTCTATATCACTTTGCCCCAAAGTTAAAAATAATTTTTTTAACTCATCGATTTCTTTGTTTTGTAAATTTGTATCCTTTTTCAGTTTTATAATGTTTTTATTCAACATCTCCTCTAAAGTTCTTCCATCTTCTTTCTTTAAATCCTCTTGCATATCTTTGCAAAAACCACAAAGACAATAATCTTGTTTTAATGATGCTCTATAAAAAACTTCTTCTAATGTGTATAGTCCAAAAGCCAAATCCATTCTGATTATTTCTAATATCCTAATAACTTCATTTAATTCCTTATGCCTTTTAATAAATGCTTTATGTATAGTATCACCTATAAGATAACTGGATCCTATTAGCATTCCTATTAAAAATATTTTAATTTGCAAAGTACCATCTCTTTTCTTGTAAATCATATATTTTTTCTACTGTTCCTGGTCCCCTTTTTGCAGAAAGTAAAATAACCTTTTTAAATAATTCTTCATCTAATAAATTATTTAGTTCTTTTCTGTTTCTTATATCTTCAATGGAGTCACCATGTACTGTAGTTATAAGTCCAACACCTCCATTCAAGGCAGTATATAGAGCTTTTATATCCTTTTCCGTACCAATTTCATCGGTTATTATTACATTTGGTGACATTGATCTTAAAACCATCATTATGCCCACATCCTTTGGACATGTCTCTATAATGTCTGTCCTAATTCCCACATCCATTTGGGGTGTTCCCAAATAAGAACCTGCTATTTCGTTTCTTTCATCTATTAAAGCAACATTCACACCTTTAAAGTTGTATTTTTCAGTCCCATTACTTAAATTCCTTACTATGTCTCTTAAAAGTGTGGTTTTGCCACACTGAGGTGGCGATATTATTATGGTATTATTTATTTTAGTAGGACTTTTTATAATGTGATCCATAACTTTATCAGAACAGTCTTTAACTTCCTTGGATATTCTTATATTTAAAGAGGATATATGTTTTAAATTTTCGACTTTTCCATTTTCAACTATGGCTTTTCCAACTATACCTACTCTATGTCCGCCTCTTAAAGTTACAAATCCCTTTTTTATATCATCCATAAATGAGTGAATAGAGTATTTGCATATAATTTGAAAAGTTTGGTCTACATCTTCTTTAGTTACTATATAAGCCTTGTCCATATTCGAGTCTAACTTATTATATTTTTCATTGTAAAAGTAATCTTTCTGGTTTCCGTTAATTATCAAAGGTTTGTTGATTCTAAGTCTTATTTCTTCAATATTCTCTCCCTGAATTGTTTTAATTTTATTCCTTAAATTAAGAGATAATGAATTAATAATTTCATCAGATAATTTCATCACCTTGTCCTCCTCTCTTGTTTATAATATTTATATTTATTAAATGTGTTAAATATTACTTTTAGAACAACTTTTATGTTATTGAATCTGTTGACATTCTTATAAGCTATGATAGTATTTAATAATAATCAATTAAATTAAGGAGGCAAAATGATTTATTTATCATTAAAATATAGTATTCTTATCACTTTATCAGTTACGGGAATTTTTCTTTCTTTTGGATATGTTTATAGTCTTATTGAAAAAAGAAATAGTTTATATATATACTCAACTTTTGGTAGTAAGGGAATTTTATTTACTGGTGTAATAGGTACAACGGTTCATGAAATTGGTCATTTAATTATGTGTTTAATATTTCATCATAAAGTAAGTGATTTTCAATTATTTAATTTTAAAGGATACAAGCATGAAGAGACACTTGGATATGTTTCTCATAGATACAATGATAGAAGTTTATATGAGAAGGCAGGAAACTTTTTCATCGGCATAGGACCCATGATATCCGGTACTTTATTTATAATTTTTTCTTTTAAATTATTACTACCTTCTATTTATGAAAGTATTAATATCAGTAGTTATTTTACTCACTTATCTACAGTAAATATTGAAAATACAATTTTTTTATTACTATCTTTAAGTAAAAATTTATTAATTTCTATTTTTAATATGAATAATTTGAGTAGTATTAATTTTTATATTTTTATTTACTTAATGTTTTGTGTTTCATCACATATCTCCTTAAGTAAGAAAGATTTTGAGAATAGCAGTGTTGGTATACTATCATTATTTTTGATTTTCTTTGTAGTTTGCTTAATTAGTATTTTTTTAAACTTGAATTTAAGTTACTTATTACTAATTTTCATGAATATAATAATATATATAATATTTTTCCTAGCATTGGGATTGATATTTTCTCTTGTTTCACTTTTTATTTCTTATTTTATTTACAAAATAAAAAGATAAATATTTTAAAATTCATTAATTAATAAAACGAAAAACCCTTAGACAATATTTTCTAAGGGTTTTTCATTTGTTCAAATTTCTATCATCCATATAAATTTTTACCACTATTAACTAAAGATGTAAAATAGTTTCTTTTTTCATAATATAAAAAATAGTTGGAGTATAAATTAATTTTTTTATATTTGTATGATATAATTGGAAATAAATTAAAACAAAAACTCAAATTATTAGGAGGCAAAAAGTTTGATATCAATTATTTCACCTGCCAAAAATATGCGAAATATTAAAATTAATAATATAATTCCTAAAACTATAGGAAAAAATAGATATTTTACAAATGAAACAAAAGAAATAGCCCAAGTATTAAAGTCTTTAAGCCCGCATGATATACAGTCTTTAATGAAAGTTAATGAAAAAATAGCATTTCAGTCTTATGCCTATTTTCAAGATTTTAATTTCCAAGAAGAAGGTGTGTGCGGTCTTTTAGCTTATGATGGTTTAGTTTTTAAAAATATAAAGGCAGAAGGTTTTTCTCTAGAAGATTTTGAATTTGCTAATAATCATATAAAAATTTTAGATGCATTTTATGGTGTGGTAAATCCTCTGGATGAAGTTTTACCCTATAGACTAGAAATGCAATATCCCATAAAAATCCACGATAAAAATCTTTATAAGTTTTGGGATAATAAAATATATAATAAACTATATAGTGAAGATAATGTTATTGTTAATTTAGCTTCTGAAGAATATGCGAAGACCGTGAGAAGATTTTTAAATGAAGAGGATACATTTATCGATATAGATTTTAAAGTCCATAAGGATGGAAGATTAAAGACTCTAGCAACATTAGCAAAAATGGCTAGAGGACAAATGATAAAGTATATAGTTGAAAATAAAATTAATAATCCTGAAGACTTAAAAAATTTCAAATTTAATAATTATAAGTTTTCTAATAATTTATCCACTAGTAGAAAATTTGTTTTCATTAAAGAAGATTAAAATAAAAAAAAAGAAGATTAAAATAAAAAAACTTCCAAGCTATAAAATGGACCCTTTGTCAAGGACACTAGAAAAAACGACTGGCTAAGCCGTCATTAAAAGTTGACTTCTATACTTATTAGGAGTCAGCTTTTTTAAATTCCATTGACATCTATAATTATTGTAATAA
>NZ_JAHZMO010000027.1 GCF_020748185.1 Terrisporobacter petrolearius
GTAGAACAACAGTTGAAGAAGTAAAAGGAAATACTAAGTTTATGAATACTTACAAATTATATAGAGATAAAAAAATAAGTAAAAGTGATATAGCAAAAATTTGTAACATGAGTAGAACAACAGTATACAAATATTTAGAATTATTGGAAGGCTAGAAATATCTAGTCTTTTTTTATTTACTTAGAATCAACATGAACAGTATGTATAGGGGGGGTGTTCTATAAATTAATATTAATTGCTAGAGTGAAAAGTAGCGTAGTACTTCTATTTCTACACAGCGTCTCTAAATCAATTCTAAGAGGTCAAAATATAATGTAATAATCAATATTTACAATAATATTTGGGATTATGAAGTTGGGCAAGATTAAATATAAATAGCAAATGATAAAACATACATGAGAGAAATTACAACGTCTCTAAATCGCTTATACGAGGTCATAATTATATGATTGACATAATAAAAAGATAATTTTATGTTAAGAGGGAGTATTATAAAATTTGAGTTATAGAACAGATCAACAACAGTTGCAGAAGTGTTGTATAAGAGTTACTTAACAATTTGAATCGGTTAGAAGTTCCATTCTCAACTTTCCGATTGGAACTAGAAAGATTATAAATAATAGGTATATAGCTAAGTTATAAATGATTAAGCAGCCATTACTATTTTTTCTATAAACCTCCTTATTTTTAGAGGATATAACACAAAGGGAATGAAATTTTAAAGTCTACAATTCAGTTTAAATCAGTTGAAAAGTAAGTGTTTTACTTCTATATTTTCATCAAAAAAATTAACAGAATGAAATAAGCTTTAAAATACAACTTTTTTACGGTAGTTGTAGGGAGTAAAGTCTACGTGTAGACCTTTAATGTATACATGAAATTTACTTTAATATCAATGTGGATTAACTATGTATTAATCCACACAAACCAGTTATTTCAATGGTTACACTTGAATTTATTATTCTAATATGATACTATATAAACAGGTTTAAAATATGAAAAATTTTCCATATAACGATTTGTTATATGTTTATATAGATATCATATTTTGAAAGGGGGATAGTTGAAAATAAAAATTACAAATATAAAAAAATGGGGGTATTACATGGAAAAAGCATATGTATATGTGAGAAATTGGAACTTATTAGAATATGATTTAGAGGTATTAGCAAAATATGATTTAAAAAAAATGAATTATTGGTACATAGGTAGTACAAGCGAAAGTTTAGAAAATAGAGACTGTAAATTCAAATACCAGATGATTAAGCAACAAGATTTAGAAACTGAAAATGGTGACCACTACAACAACAATAAGACACGTATTTTCATCAATAATTTAATTATATTTTATAGAACTGAATTGAAACTAAGTGAAAATGATATAGATCAATTAGTATTTAACCATTATGAAACAATAGAAGTAGATTTAAATTATATTGAGGAATTGAAAGTATATGAACATCAATTATTAGAATCTAAGGTAATAGAACAATATATGTTAATATCAAATTTTAATAAGCAATATAAGGTATTATCTACAAAAGACGGATATATGAAAATTGAACAAGATAACACAAAAGTATTAGCTCTTGGAAAAGATAATAGACCTGATGAATTTAGTAGTACTATTGAATTAAAGTTTGATGTTGATACAACAACAAACACAATAAATAAAACTCTTAATATACCAACAGAATTAGAAAAAATTCATGGATATTTGAAACAATATATTAAACAATTGCAACAAGATGATATAATAAAAGAGAAATGAACAGTAAAAAACACTCAAAGTTTGGCGACCCAGAGTGTTTAAATTCTAAAAAATAAAAGGCATCAACTAAAAAATGTTATTTTAGGTAATTTATTAAATATTTGAACGGTAATTCAAGTATTTATATCCTTAAATTTTATTACTTTTATATTCAATATTATATTTATATTATATCATACATGGATTAATATATTCAATTCTAATATTAATCCATGTAAAAAGTTGATCCCTTTTCAAAAACTATAAACTGAAAAGGAGAAAATATGAGTACATACAAAAGAGTTGCAATTATAGATGAAAACGGAAACGTAGATGAAAGAGTTATAGGAAAAAATGAGGAATTAGTTAACAAAAGAGTTTATTCAGATAAAGAAAAATATTTTATTAATCAAAATGACGAATTAAGAAAAGAAACTCAATTACTAGGAGGTTATATTCATATGTACTATGTTAAGAATGAGTTATTATTTAATGACATTGGCTTAGATCCTTCTACTGTATCGAGATTAATATATTTAGCTACTTACATTAATTATAATAACAAAAAAGCTAATTTATTAGTAAAATATGGACAACACAAAGAAGTTATAGCAATGACAAAAGCAGATATTAGGGACGTGATGAATTTAAGTAAAAGTACATTTAATGAATTCATCACGGAATTGAGGGAAAGAAGTATATTACTTGAATTAGATAATAAATTCTATATAAACAATAAATACTTTGAGCGAGGTTCAATGAGTAACAAATGCGTTGATGAAGTTAAACTAAACAATGAATATACTAGAATTTTCATAAATACAACGAGGGAATTATATAGAGGTTCTTCGAGCAGGCAACATAAACATTTAGGTTACGTTTTTAAATTAATACCATTTTTAAATTATTCAAGAAACATACTTACATACAATACAGAAGAAACTAATTTTTCAGATATGGAATTTATAGGATTGAAAGGAGTATGTGAATTATTAGGAGTAAATGGAAATAAAGGTAATGACAAAAAACTAGAAAAACAATTACTTAAATTAAAAGTAAATATAGCAAATAAAGATTATTACATATTTAAGCATATTGTAAGTTACGGTGAGAGCGAAGCTACAACATATGATTATTTTGTTATGAATCCAAGAATAACTTGGAGGGGAAAAGAACTTGACGACTTCAATAAAGCTATTGAGGGATTATCATTTAGAGAGAATACAGAAGTTAAGTCGAAAAAAATTAAAAAAGTAATATATAAATAAAAATTAGAGCTGATATGTGTTAACACCATATTAGCTTTTTTATATTTTAATTCAATTATTTCCCAAATTTATATTATCTTCATGGTAACTTTTTTCCTATAATTTCCTTAAAAATGACATTTACCGTAATTCTACGGTCAAATTGTATTTCCCACCGTAATTCTACGGTCACTTTAAAATGCCAATGAGTGTTGATATTTCAACGATAAGCTAACTTTTTCTAATTTCATTAGTTATTATTATTAGTCAGCCAGTTTTATTACAATTAAACCTATGGTCGATTAATTTCCAACAAGATTAACCTTTTTCATCAATTAAATATATAAACTCTTAAATAACACAAGCTACTAACTATGTTTGTACTTTTAGATGCAAAAGTGTTATTGCTACCGCATTCAAAAACATCACCAAAGCAACAAATATATTTTGTATCAGCTTATAAAGACTTTGGTTCTGTTTGTGAATTTTGGTATATGAGTTATTGGTTATTAATACAAAAGTTGACTATTTAGGAAACATGTATATTATGAAAAAGAACCATTTAAAAGTTAGTATATGAAGCTAAAAAGTTTTACAATTAAAAATATGGTATCATTATTTTACTATAAAAATATAAGGAGTTTATTAATATGGAAGATTTGTTATGTATTGGGATAGGGATTGTAGGAGCTGCACTAGATAAAAGGATCTGTGAAAAGTGTGGTAAAGAAAAAAGTAGAGAAATTTCAATTGATGATATTACAAAATCTATTCCTAAAGAAATGCTAGAATATTGGAATGAGAAAGAACTAGTGGGTGAAATTTTGGGGAATGCGTGTACTTCTACTGATTTAGATGAAGTATATGATAGCTTTATCTATAGTGAAAGTAAGTCGATGAGGGAAAAAACTAGAATTTGTAAGAACTGTTTTGATAATTCTTTAAGAAGATTGAAAGATAAATTTGATGATGCATATATCAATATGAATCAAGTTCAAACATATCCATCTACATATAAAAAAGCAATTAACCTTGATACGTGTGTAAAGCCTAAAGTAGAGACTTATTCTATGTATGGTGGGAAGTGGAATACTATTAATATTATGAAATTTTGGGCTTGGTATAATGGATACGATACTATATATAATATTACTTATAATTATGATGGTAAGAAAGTTACAGGGGTATTTGCTAAGAGAAAATAATAACTTAGTAATATTCTGTTGAACTTTTAAAATATGAGCGATTAGGATAAAACGACTAATAGATAAATTAAATATTAAAAGGTGTATAAATGTTGAAATTCCAATGTTATAGTAATTTATTTAATGGCGACTAATTAGGGGATTATTACTTAAAAATGAGAAATTAGGGTTTACTATTTAAAAATTAAACCGTCTATAAATCGCTTACAGACGGTCATAAAATATAGATACTTAGGGATTATTTTTAATCTGTGTATACTTCTGCATACTTGCTAATTAGGTCAACTGTATAATGATTACCACCTATGTAATATGAGTAATTATTTATCTTTATATTGTCCATATTTTTATCTTTACTTACTGTAGTTTCTATATTTAAAGATTTATTACCTTCAAGCGATCCCATTTCTTGTCCTTCTGCTGAAACTATCATATCTCCATTTTTATCATAAACAAAAAAACTAGGTGTAATAATTCTTACTGTTTTATTAGAGTTATTTGTAACCTTAACTTTTAAATAATAAGAATCATCTCCGTCATATCTAGAATTTTTATCAAGTTTTAATTCTGAAAATGATAAAACGTTATACTCTTTAAATTTATTATTTGAACTTTCATTGTTACTACTTTTTTCAGTTGTATTATTGGTATCGCTTGAGTTAGAATTACTTTGATTACTTTGACAACCAGCTAATAATGAGATACTGACAAGTGATACTAAAAACAAATACAATATTTTTCTACAAACTTTCATAATAAATACTCCTTTTCTAAAATTTAACTTATAAATTTACAATTCTTTTCTTATATGAAAAAATCCTTTATTTAAAATAAGTATTTAAAGTGAAATGATTTAGTATTACACTTGTATTATGGAAGTACTACATAAGAGGAGATTTTAAATATATGGATATAAATTATATAAATGAGTTACTAAAACAAGGGAAAACAGTTAAGGAAATTAGAGAAATTATAGGATATACAGAGAAAAAATTTCAAAAGGAAGTTAAAAGCTTAGGATATAAATTTGACCAGAAGCTGAAGCAATATATAAATACTAATAATACAAATGAAGTTGTAAACACAAGTGATTTCAATAGTAATACACTTTGTAATACGGAGCGTAATACAGATATTATTGATAATGTAGATAAGGAAAACTTGAATTTTATCGGTGAAAATATAGAACTACTAAAAGAAATATTAATGTATTACAAACGTAACAAGGAAAGTAATACAAACAATAATGGAATAGTTATAGACCTAATTGACGATAAGCATAAGGGTAATGATAAACCAAAGAGTATAAGAGTTAATTATTTTGTGTGGGAAGAGTGGAAAAAGTTTACTAGTAAAAGTAATTTTAGTAGTAAGGATCTAATAAGTATGGCTTTGAAAGAATTTTTACAAAAGTATAAATAAAGTTAATTAATTTATGTGGAATTTAAGAAGTGTTAGAAAAATAATGATTAAAAATACAGCCATTAGGCATTTGCTTAGTGGCTTTTGTTATGCAAAAAAATGGTGAGAGAAATAAAAAAGTTATTACAATGAGCGTGAAAAGGGAGGTATATGTAGTGATGTAGAGATAGGACACTAAAAGTGTTATAAAAAAATAAAAATAATCTATCATAAGTTGAGACTTAAAAAAGGAGGTGAAAAGTATGACAAAATGGGAGAAAATTATAGCAATTGCAAGTTTAGTTGTAGGGATTATTGGGATAATGGCTACTTGTATATCAATTGCTCAAGTTGCAGTGGGGGAGGATAAAGTTGTAGAACCTACGAAACAAATAATTATATTAGGAGATGTTAATATCGCTAAGAAATAGTTTTGGAATATATATAAATGGTGAGATAATTACACAATATTACACTAGTTTATAAAGTTAAATAAAAATGTACATGAAAACACTTGTTATCGTGTACATTATGAAGTGATTGAAATATAATTCGATTTTAGGATAATTTCAACGTTTATTCAATACAGAAGTGTTCATGAAAACAAATAACCTTTTTGTGTACAAATGGGGGAAAGTATGCTATTCTATAATTAAGAATTGTACATGAAAGGGGTAAATAGATATGAACAAAATATATGGTTATGCGAGATGTAGTACAAATGAAAGTAAACAAGATATAAATAGACAGATAAGAGAACTAATAGAACTAGGAGCAACAAAGGAAACAATATATAAAGAATATCAAAGTGGTACTAAAATAAATAGAGTTGAACTAAATAGATTACTAGATACAGTACAACAAGGTGACACAATAGTTGTAACTGAAGTTAGTAGAATAAGCAGAAGTACAAAGCAACTAATAGATATTATTGATTTAGTTAAGGAAAAAAAGCTTAAACTTGTAATTAAAAATAGCTTAACAGTAGATTGTACTAATGGGGAACTTGATCCAATGACAAAAGCATTTATTCAAATATCAGGAGTATTTGCAGAGTTAGAACGTAACATGATAAGTGAACGAGTTAAAAGTGGAATGGATAATGCAAAAGATAAAGGAAAACAAATAGGTAGAAGTAAAACAACAGTTGAAGAAGTAAAAGGAAATACTAAGTTTATGAATACTTACAAATTATATAGAGATAAAAAAATAAGTAAAAGTGATATAGCAAAAATTTGTAACATGAGTAGAACAACAGTATACAAATATTTAGAACTATTAGAAGGCTAGAATTAATCTAGTCTTTTTATTTTCATTAGAATCGAATTTAAACGGTCATGTGGAGGGGGTATTTTATATTTTTTACTGAAATTATAAGCAATAGATTAACTAAGTACTTATACTTCTACACGACAAAGGATAAATTACTCAAGTGTAAAATTAGAAAGCCTACAATTCGCTTTAAATCGGTAAGAGTACTAAATAAAAATGGAATTTTATTCAAACTTTTAATATAGTATAATAAAGTTATTAATTTAATTTAAGTGAGGTGAGATTTATGAGAGAAAAACTATTAAATATTATTTATGAATTTGGTGAAAAACTTACACAAGAAGAATATAACCAATATATACCTAAATTGAGGGATTATTTAGTACCATATATCATTGAAAATAAAAATAATAGTATCGATATAGGAGATATATTTAGGGATGAATTTACTAAAAGTGATATTATAAATGCAACTATATACTATGTTACGAATAATGAAAATGTAAAAAGCTTATCATCTATAGATGACTATTTAGTATCGATAAATAGATTATTTGATGAATTGTTATTTAATAAATATCCTAATTCGAATCTAATGAAATACAAGCCTTTTACATCGCTTAATAGTGAAATTCAAAATATCTTAATAAACAAGGGAATAGAGTTAAAGAAGAAAGAAACACATCCAGCGATTAATCTAGAACAGTACAAGTTTATTATTAAATATTTAAAAGACATACAACATACTAAAAGAGATAAATCTGTAGATATTAAACAAAATCAAGTAAGTATAATTATAAAATTATTTCTACTATATGGATTTAGCCTAAATAAGTTAGCGAATATAAGGAGTTCAGATTATTTATCTGAGAAAAGAATTTTAAGAATTGACTACAAAGGGGTTATGGAAAATAGTATTTATATAGAATTACCATATAGTTTGGCTCAAGAGATTGATGATTATTTAGAACGAAAAAAAGATTTTAAGAACTTGAATTGTGAGTTATTGTTTGTTACAGGTGATAATAATAAAATAACAAGTAGCTTTATGAATGATATTTTAAAATCAATAAAAATGGATTATTTAGAAATTAATAAAGATAAATTATATAAAGATCCGTTTACAGCTAGAGGGTTACAAAAATATGCAATAATTCAAATGATTAAACAGAGGATGAGCCAGTATGTAATAATGGAGTTTACTGGACAAAAGAATAAGATATATGAGGATTGTCAAAATGAAGTTAATAGAACAGAGGATCTAAATAGAAATAGATATGTAAATCATATAATAAGAGGAATTAGTACATATGACGAAATATAATAAGTGTTTTACTTCTATATTTCAATAAAAAAATATAATAGTCTAATTTTAGCTTCTTTTTATAACTTTTTACGATAATTATTGGGAGTAAAGTCTACAGGTACACTTTTAAAGTCTACAAAAACATTATTATAATGACTTGACTATGGAATATATTTAGTATAATCTTTAGGTAAATGATTAAGGTTTTTACATTAATAATAAGAAAATTAAGTGTCGATAAAGAATTACGGAATACAAAGTTATTTTTTAGTAGAAAAAGGATATGAATTTGTATCTGCTGATGTAAAATTAGTGCCTCAAACTACAACTGTACTATCAGAAGAAGGTCAAGTTAAATCTATGGAAAAATTAATAGACTTACTTGAAGATGACGATGATGTACAAAATGTATTCCATAACTGGGAAATAACAGAGTAGTTTTTGGAATTAAGTAATACCAACAACTACGTAGATTTCAAATTGGGAAATGATTTTAAAAATCGTGATTGTTATGACAAACATCGAATATTTCGTATAAAAATATAATGAAATACGTTTAGAGTGTTAAGTAAAATAAAAACACCTCTAATTATGATGTATAGAGAAATCTATATTGATTAATTGGAGGTATTTTTATTTTTATAATTGAAATTTGTAAAGATAACTGATATTTTAATAAAGATAAGTTATTTATACAAAAATATCCAATACAATATTTAAGGGGGGAGCATATGGAGATTAAAGATGTGGAGTTAGCCACAGGCTTATCAGAGGATACTATTCATTTTTATGAAAGTGAAGGATTGATTATTGTAAAAAGAAATTGTAATTCAGATAGGCAATATGATGAAGAAAATATTGAACAGTTAAAATATATAAAACTATTATTAAAATTAGATATTCCAATTTATAAAATAAAGGAACTTAAGAATGAAAAAGTATCTCTAAAATGTATATTAGAAGAAAAAATAAAAGAGTTGGAAAATGATAAAGTTAATATAGAAGGTAAGGAAGATGTTATTAAGAATCTATTAAAAGATATAAGTAGAAAGAAAGACATAAATATAAATGAATATATAGAAGATGTAGAATGTATAGAGGATATGCAGAACTTATATGGGACTTAGATGCAATTGCACAACGTAGTTTAATTTTTCAAATATTAATTACAATAACTTTGATGGCACCAATACTGGGATTTTATATGGATATTGAGGAAAAAAACTATAGCTCAATTGGACTTAAAGGTAGTTTATCTATAGTAGTAACTGTAATACTTACGTTAATTTGGAAATCTTACTTACAGCAAAAAGATAAAAAAATAAGTGGAACACTTGGATATATATTAGGTATTATTTTAGCATTAGTTTTAACTCTATTAATATTTGCAGGTATTGATTGGTTGCAGTTTAAAATATTTGTTCCAAATGATTATTTAATGTATGTATTTAAACCACCATATAATTATGGAATATTATTATTTGAAATAGAAGTACTAATTATGATAATTGCTATTTTATACAAAATAAGAAAAATAGATTCAGATGAAAAAGAATGGGCATGTAATCTAATAAACTTTATAAAAAGAAATATTATCAAGGTTGTAACATTAAATTTAGTTTTATTATATATGTGTATCACAGGTATAACTGTTATAACTAAAGATAAAATCATAGATTATAATTTTTATAATCCTATGGGCGTGAAGTATGCATATGATGATATTACTAATATTAATACTGGCTTTTTAGGGAAAAGAAAATTGCTATTTGGTAATAAGGGTGACTTTTATTATAAAATAAGCTTAAAAAATAAAAAAACAATAGATCTTACAGATGCCACAAGTGGTATTGATGATACATATTTAGAGTTAGAAATATTTGATAAGGTAGTCTTAGATAAAAGCAAAGCAACAAAAATAGCATCTAAAAAAAATTATAAGTTATGTGATTTAGATAAAAGATATGTATATAGATTTTTAAGGATAATCGAAAATTGAAATAGATAGATTTTTATAGTATTACTATTAGCTAATATACCTTAGATTATAATTTTTGATCTAAGGTATATTTTTATGTTTAAAATAAAAGAAATATTAATATATATTTAATAATAATATTATAATTTAATTAGGAAGGGTGGGATTATATGAAAGAGGTTCTAAATAATCGATGTTGTGTTTGTGGTGGAAAAATAATGAGTGAAGAAGATCTAACTGTATGTGAAAACTGTAATAATATTTATCACAAGATATGTTGGCAAGACGTAAAGGAAGAATGTATTTATTGTCATAATAAAATCAAAAAAGAGGAATTTGATAATGATAAAAGTAAATAGTAATAAATTTATAATGTAAAAGTTAGATATGGAAAATATCTAGCTTTTTTTGTGAATAAAAACAATAAAAAAATTACAAAATATTCCTAAAATTATAAAATATGATGATACAATAGTATAAAGAGGAAATGACATAAAAATTAAATTTTGAGTAGCAGATTTATCTGAAGTAGTAGTGAAGATATGTCGTTGGCAATATAAAGTGTTTTGCTGACATGTGGCTCAGGAGAAGTGGATTTTTTATATCGATAAAGAGCTACATATACATAGGTTTAGAATAAAAACAAAATCATGGAAATAGAAAGGGGTAAAACGTATGTTATACACACCAAAATATATTTATAATAATGATTTAGATAAGAAGATATGTAAATGTTCAGAATGTAAAAAATATAGAATATTATATTGCCATTCCAGTATGGTTGAAAATAAAAAGGAGTCTACTAAAGAAATTAACAGTGACATTATAGCTGTTTGCTCTAAATGTGGAAGTACATATAGATTTAATTTAAAGCATTTATCAGATATAAATGGAGATAACTACGAAGTAGGAAAAGTAAATTTTATAGAAGAAAAATATCCTCAAGTAAAAGAAAATATAACAAAAAACTATAATTCTTATGACGTTGTATCAATCATAAAATCAGAAAATTTTTTGACAAAGCTAATTAAAGATGATAGAGAAGGAGATTTAAAAACATTAGAGTATGTATTTATGGAAAAGTAGTAACGCCTTGTATATGTAGATAAAGTTATTAATAAAGGCGTAATGCCTTTATTTTTCTGAAAAAAGTATAGGAGATAATTAATATGGTTACTGTTACAAAGTATTTAACAAAAGCAGATTTGAAAAGAAAGATATGTAGTTGTAATGAAGAAGAAAAGTTAAAAATTTTATTTAAAGAAGTTAATGAATCAGAGCTTAGAATTAAGCCAGAAAAAAGTATGGCAGGAGCATACATACTAAGAGAAGAAAAAATAATAGCATCTTGTAACCACTGTAAAAAAGTATATTTTTTAATGACTACATTTGAAGGTGGTATAAATGAACAATATATAAGTATAGACTCTGTAGAATTATTTGATGGAAGTATGAGACAACTTAGACAGGTTATTAATAATATGTTTGATGAGCATGAAAGTGAGGTTGTTACCGTAGCAACGGATGATCATGCTATAAAAGTATTAGATAAATATGACGATGAAGAGAAAATAGTTACTAGATATGTGTATTTAAATAGAGAAGATAAAGATTTGTATAAAGATTTGCTAGAAGATTAAAAAGATTGGAACGTAGGTTCCAATCTTTTTTTATGTAAAGATTATTGTAATTACTTACATCTAAAGCTTCCACAATATGTTTGTGATAAAGCATTTGCGCTATCTGCATTAGATGTTATAGCAACATCTCTTAATGCGCAAATCACACCTGCATTATTTACACATGTTTTTACAGTACAATTTACAGAACTACATTGAGTATTGTCTAGGGCGCTATTACTAAAATCACTATAACCAGATTCGTTTACAAAAGAACTACAGCAAGTGTTATTACTAGTTCTTGCTTTTTTGCCATTTACGGATATTTTATTTGCGTAACAATTACCGTTGGTATTGTATGCGCAATTATTAACATTACAACCTACTAATGCCATAATAAAAACCTCCTTTTTAATTAATCAATAATTAGTATGGACTAAATTCACGAAAAATATGATGATAAAAAATTAAATTTGAATAATTTACATTGTATACTTTTTTAATTTATAAAAATAAAAGCCAAGACTTATGTTAAGAGATGGCTTTAAGAACAATATTTAAGATGTTAATCTAGAATATAAATTTTTCCCCATTAATATTCGAGAAATTAAAGAAGCTGATAAAGGATAAGACTTTGCCGGTGGCCAAATATCAATTAATTTCTTTTCAAAATCGCCTAAAGAAACAAGCTCTTCATTTTCTATTTTTAATGAATATTCTATAGTAAAATCTCTGATTTTTAAAAAGTCTTCCAATGTAAGCTCATAGAAAAGTTGTGTACTATGTTGGGGAGGTTTAAAAAAAATTATATTTTGTTTAAACTCTATAAAGTCTAATCTATCAACTAAATTTTTAATATTTTCACTCAATAAAATCACCTCCATGTATTTAAAATAAAATATTACTTTATAATATGTATAAAACTAGGCAAATGAGACAAAAATACCTTAATAAAAGTTACTATTTTTTTCTAAAATATGAAGGAAATATATCATAGAAAATAACGTAAGTAAGGAGGTTATTTTATGTTCGAAAAGAAAAAAGAATTTTCTTGGAAAGTGCCAACATTAGTATTATTAGGAGTAATTGTTTTATCATGTGGAATAGGTATAGGTGTACAAATTAAGGATACTCATCAAACTAGACAAGTTCTTCAGTCAAAAACAGAATCTAAAGAGGTTTTTAATCTTAATTCAGATTGTGAAATTTGGGTACAAGGTCAAATAACAAGTAGTGGAACTTATGAGAGTCCAAAAATGATTGGAACTATACCTAAGGACTTATTAAATAAAAGTAAAGATGAAATAGTGTCTTATTTTAAAGACAAATATCCAAATAAAGAAATAGCAAGTATGAATCAGTACGAAATTATTTTATCTAACTCACAGGCAAAAGAGCCTTCAAAAGCAAATAAATATTCTATTGAAGAAAAAGATGGATTTGTACATGTATATAAATATGATAAAGATGGAACAAAAACTGATTTAGAAAAAACAAACATTTCAGTAGACTCTCTTCCAAAATCTGTACAAAATGAATTGTCATCAGGAATATTAGTAAATAGTGAAGACGAGGCATATACAAGATTGGAAAATTTTGAAAGCTAATACTTAATGCATTTTCATAATAATATCAAATACCCTTATATAAAATTTTATATAAGGGTATTTTGTTTTTTGAAACTTTTATAAGGTATTTTAGTATAGGTTGAAGGAGAATGTGGATTTTTATAATGTATCACACTACTCTAATTTTGCAATCCTATGGTATAATATTAAAGAACATAAGTTTTGTATAAAGCTTAATAGGAGGTCTTTAGTTTCATGATAATATTAGGAATAGATCCAGGAATAGCCATAGTAGGTTATGGAATAATCGAATATAAAAATAATAAATTTAGAGTTATTGATTATGGTGCGATAACAACTCCATCAACTATGGACACAACAAAAAGGTTAGAGAAAATTTATAAAGGTATAGACCTTCTTATAAAAAACTATAATATAGATGAAGTTGGAGTAGAGGAATTATTCTTCAACAAAAACGTAAAAACAGCAATTACGGTAGCACAAGCCAGAGGAGTAATCTTGTTAGGGTGCTCTCATAATGACAAACCAATTTATGAATACACACCTTTGCAAGTTAAGCAAGGTGTGGTTGGATATGGAAGAGCAGGAAAATCGCAGGTTCAACAAATGGTTACATCAGTGCTAAATTTAAAAGAAATACCAAAACCTGATGATGTTGCAGATGCTTTAGCTGTAGCAATATGTCATGCTCATGCAAATAAGCTTGAAAAGACATTAAAAAACATAGGTATGAAATAAGGAGAAAATCATGTATAGCTATATAAAAGGAATAATAGAAGAAATTAGTTTAGATCATATTGTAATTGAGAATAATGGTATAGGATATAAAATCAACGCCTCGGCCAATACTATAATGAAGGTACAATTAGGACAAGAATGCAAAATTTATACAAAGCTTATAGTAAAAGAAGATAATATGAGTCTTTGTGGATTTTATGATAAAGAAGAATTGAGGATGTTTGAATTGCTAACATCTATTTCTAAAATAGGTCCTAAAGTTGGTCTTGGTATATTATCTTTTGCTTCGCCAAAACAAATTGGAGCGTACATATTAAGCGAGGATATAGGCAAACTATCAAAAGCTCCAGGGGTGGGTAAGAAAACAGCAGAAAGAATAGTCCTAGAGCTTAAGGATAAAATAGACAAAAATAACGTGGAATTTGAAGCAACTTTATTAACTAATCAGCCAGTAGCAATTTCTCAAGATGAAGCAGTAGATGCCTTGGTAGCCCTTGGATATTCTTTACAAGAGTCAAAAGATGCAGTGCAAAAATGTAAAAAAGACGGACTAAATACAGAGGATATTATTAAAAAATCATTAAGCTACTTAATGAGTAAATCTTTAAGATAATAAAGAGAGGGGGAAGTTAATTGTACGGATTTGAAGATGAAGACAGAATAATTACATCTAGTATGCAAAATGATGATGTGGATATAGAAAATAACTTAAGACCTAAGTTATTGGCTGATTATTTAGGACAAGAAAAAGCCAAAGAGCAATTATCCATATTTATTGAAGCGGCAAAGAGCAGAAATGAACCATTAGACCATGTCCTTTTATATGGACCACCTGGTCTTGGAAAAACTACTTTGGCTAGTATAATTGCTAGTGAAATGGGAGTTAACCTAAGAATAACATCAGGTCCAGCCATAGAAAGAGCTGGGGATTTGGCGGCTATATTAACAAATTTAAATGAAAATGATGCACTGTTTATAGACGAAATACACAGAATAAATAGAAGTGTGGAAGAGGTATTGTATCCTGCGATGGAGGATTATTGTATAGATATAATAATAGGTAAGGGACCATCAGCTAGGAGTATACGACTTGATTTACCTAAATTTACCCTTATTGGAGCAACAACGAGAGCAGGTATGCTTACAAACCCACTTAGAGATAGATTTGGTGTTATATGTAAGCTTGATTATTACACTGTTGATGAATTAACTCAAATAGTAATTAGGTCAGCTAATATACTAGGTGCAGAAATTGAACATAGAGGAGCAGTGGAGATTGCTAGACGATCAAGAGGAACACCAAGAATAGCAAATAGACTGCTAAAAAGAGTCAGAGATTATGCTCAGGTTAGAGCTGATGGAAATATAACATCAGAAGTTGCAGACCAAGCTCTAGAAATGATTGGTGTAGATAGCTTAGGATTAGACTATGTGGATGAAAAATTATTATTAACAATAATAAATAAATTTAAAGGTGGGCCTGTAGGCTTAGACACTTTAGCTGCTTCCATTGGAGAAGACAGAAACACAATAGAAGATGTCTATGAACCATATTTACTTCAACTAGGATTTATTAATAGAAGTCCAAGAGGAAGAATAGCTATGCCAAATGCTTATAAACATTTGAATATAAATTATCCTGAAAAGTAGAATAATAATATTATTACAAATAAAAGTATAAATTCCCATAGTAGAAAAAAATTAAATTTTTTGTTATTATGGTAGTTGTATGTTTAAGGTAATATATTATTGAAAGAAGGTTTAACATTGAAAACAAGCGATTTTTATTTTGATTTACCAGAAGAATTAATTGCTCAAGTACCTATTTTAGATAGGTCTAGTTCTAAATTAATGGTATTAGATAAAGAAACTGGTGAAGTAAGTCATAAAATTTTTAAAGACATAATAGATTATTTAAATCCAGGAGATTGTCTTGTATTAAATGATACAAGAGTTATTCCTGCAAGATTAATTGGTTCCAAAGAAGGAACTGGTGGAAAAATAGAGTTTTTACTTTTAAAGAGAAATGAGGATGATACTTGGGAGACTTTAGTCAAACCAGGTAAAAGAGCTAAAATAGGAACTAGGTTCTCATTTGGAGAAGGGAAACTTATAGCGGAAGTTGTTGGAATGGGCGATGATGGAGCTAGAATAGTAAAATTTGAGTATGAAGGTATTTTTGAAGAGGTTTTAGATGAACTTGGAAATATGCCATTACCACCATATATAACAGAAAGATTAGAAGAAAGAGAAAGATATCAAACTGTTTACTCTAAGCATAATGGTTCAGCAGCAGCACCTACAGCAGGTTTACACTTTACTGATGAATTACTACAAAAAATTAAAGATAAAGGTGTAGATTTAGCTTTTGTAACTTTACATGTGGGTCTTGGAACATTTAGACCAGTAAAAGTAGATGATGTTTTAGAACATGACATGCATTCTGAGTACTATATGGTTACACAGGAAGCAGCGAATAAGATTAATAGAGCAAAAGAAAATGGTAATAAAGTAATAACAGTGGGTACAACTAGTACTAGAACTATAGAGTCTGTAGCTGATGAAAATGGAAAAATGAAAGCAGCATCAGGATGGACAAAAATATTTATTTATCCAGGATATAAATTCAAAGTTGTAGATAACTTAATTACAAACTTCCATCTACCAGAGTCAACATTAATAATGCTAGTAAGTGCACTTGCTGGAAAAGAGAATGTATTAAATGCATATAACTGTGCAGTAGAAAATAATTATAGATTCTTTAGTTTTGGAGATGCAATGTTTATAAAATAAATATAATGTATGTAAAAAGGGGAGAGTGTATGATAAAAAAGCATGACAAAAGGTTGTTGAATATTTCGAAAAATTTTGAAACAGCCTTAGCAATAGTAATATTAATTCTTGTATTATTGGGCATGATGGATTTAGTAAGAAGTGTATATCAAGCTTATATAGTAGATTTTTCAACTCCAGTTCAATATAGCCAGTTAAATAGCTTTTTGGCGGAAGCATTATTGTTAGTTATAGGTGTTGAATTGGTAGTAATGCTATCTTTACATACACCAGGAGTGCTTTTGGAAGTGTTATTATATGCAATAGCTAGAAAGCTTATTTTACTTCCCAAAAGTTCAGGAATGGGAGATTTGCTATTAGGAATACTTTCCATAGGTGCAATATTTGCTATTAGAAAATATTTAATGTCCCCAGAAGAAAGAGCAATGAACCTTAGTAGGTTATATAATTTAAAAAATAATAATAGTAAAGAAAAAGAAATTTTAGACACAGAAGAAATAAATAATAATTAGTAGTTTAATATTTTAGACTATATTCAGACAGATTAAGGAGAATAAATATGAGTGCAATAAGATATGAACTTATAAAAACTTGTAAACAAAGTGGTGCAAGACTTGGTAGATTACACACTCCTCATGGAGTTATAGAAACACCAATATTTATGCCTGTTGGAACGCAGGCAACAGTAAAGGCAATGACACCAGAAGAATTAAAAGAAATAGGATCTCAAATAATATTAAGTAATACATATCACTTATATATGAGACCGGGTCACGATTTAGTAAAAGAAGCAGGTGGGCTTCATAAGTTTATGAACTGGGATAAACCAATATTAACAGATAGTGGTGGATTTCAAGTGTTCTCTTTAGGACCACTTAGAAAAATAACTGAAGAAGGAGTTCACTTTAGATCTCATATAGATGGGTCTAAACATTTTATATCTCCAGAAAAAGCCATGGAAATACAAAATGCCTTAGGTTCAGATATAATGATGGCATTTGATGAATGTGCTCCATATCCTGCAGATAGAGAATATGTTAAAAACTCATTAGAAAGAACTACTAGATGGTTAAGAAGATGCAAAGAAGCTCATAAAAATACTGAAAACCAAGCACTATTCGGAATAATTCAAGGTGGTATGTACAAAGATTTAAGAGAACAATCAGCTAAGGAAATATTAGAGCTAGATTTACCGGGATATGCAGTAGGTGGACTTAGTGTTGGAGAGCCAAAGCCACTAATGTATGAAGTACTTGACTATACAGTACCTCTAATGCCAAAAGATAAACCAAGATACCTAATGGGTGTTGGTTCACCAGATGATTTATTAGAAGGTGTAATAAGAGGAATAGATATGTTTGACTGTGTACTTCCTACTCGTATAGCTAGAAATGGTACTGCAATGACTAGTCAAGGCAAAGTTGTAGTAAGAAATGCTAAATATGCAAGAGATTTTACTCCACTTGACCCAGAGTGTGACTGCTATTGCTGTAAGAATTACACAAAAGCGTATATAAGACATTTAGTGAAAGCAAATGAAATACTTGCGGCTAGACTTATATCTACACATAACTTAAGATTTTTACTTAAATTAATGGAAGATATAAGACAAGCAATAATGGAAGATAGATTATTAGATTTTAAAGATGAATTTTTCTCCAAATATGGGTATAAATTATAAGAAAATTGAGTTATAATGTTTATTATACTTTTGTTTTTATGAAGTAATAAACATATGAAGGAGTGAAGCATATGAATACTCAAATGATAATGTCTATTGTTTACATGGTTGCGTTATTTGCAATTTTCTATTTCTTATTTATAAGACCTCAAAGAAAAAAAGAAAAACAATTGGATCAATTAAGATCAAGTTTAGAAGTAGGACAAATGGTTACTACAATAGGTGGAATGTTAGCAACAATAGCTAAAGTTGAAGATGAATTTGTTGTTTTAGAAGTAGGACCAAATAGAACTAAAATGCCATTTAAAAAATGGGCTATAGCTTCTATTGAGAAAAAAGAAGAAGATAAATAAATAGTAATTTTAAATCTCCCTAAGGAATATATATATTTTGAGGGGAGGTTTTTTTTATGGCAAAAACAATACATATATTAAAAGGTTTAGGATATGCTTACATAATTACGTTAATAGTATTATTAGTTTACAATCTATTGTTAACTTATACTAATGTTTCGGCGGAATCAGTTTCAATAGTAACATCATTTATTACCACAGTTTCTGCAGCTTTTGGTGGATTTTATGCTTGTAAACATATACAGGAAAAGGGACTTATATATGGTTTTATAGTTGGTGTAGTTTATATAATATTACTTATAACAATGTTTTATTTAGCTAAAGAAAATTACATATTTGATATTACAGTTATTTATAAAGCAATACTTGTTTCAATAGCTGGAGGAATAGGCGGGGTATTAGGAGTAAACTTCAAATAAGTTCCAAAATATACAGAATTATGATATAATTAGTAGCAGTTAATTAGAAACAGGAGGT
Organism: Terrisporobacter petrolearius; assembly: GCF_020748185.1. Taxonomy (GTDB): domain Bacteria; phylum Bacillota; class Clostridia; order Peptostreptococcales; family Peptostreptococcaceae; genus Terrisporobacter; species Terrisporobacter petrolearius. The sequence goes on from NZ_JAHZMO010000027.1 coordinate 19,410, forward strand.
AGTAAAAATGGCTAAAAAACATATAAAAACTTTATCAAATGCTACATTAAAAGAAAGTGCAGCTAAAGGTGGATGTGGAGAATGTCAAACATCTTGTCAATCTGCTTGTAAAACTTCTTGTACAGTTGCAAACCAAGAGTGTGAAAGATAATTAAACAAAATTATTTTAAAAGTGAGGGTATTACAAATAATACCCTCACTTTGTTTGCATATAAATTGTTTTTACAAAAAATTTACACGTATTTTGTTTAGGGTATATAATAAGAGTATTAAAAATTAGGAGGACATATTATGAGTATGATACATAAATTTTCCATGGATGGATACAATATTGTTTTAGATGTGAATGGAGGTAGTGTTCATGTACTAGATGATGTTGCATATAACCTTGTAGATTTATTTGAAGAAAAATCTATGGAAGAAATAGTAGAATCTTTAAATAAAGATTATACTAAAGAGCAAATAGAAGAAGCTTATGAGGAAATAAAGTCTTTAAAAGAAGAGGGGCTTTTATTCACTGAAGATACATATGAAACTCACCCAAGCTTTGTAAATAGAAAAAAAGTAGTTAAAGCATTATGCCTACATGTTTCACATGACTGTAACTTAAAATGTAAATACTGTTTTGCTTCACAAGGTGATTTTGGTGGAGAAAAAGAAATGATGAGCTTTGAAATAGGTAAAAAAGCAATCGATTATCTTATAGCTAACTCAGGAAATAGAAAAAATTTAGAAATAGATTTCTTTGGTGGAGAGCCACTAATGAACTTTGAAGTAGTTAAGCAACTAGTAACTTATGGTAGAAAAGTTGAAAAAGAAAATAATAAAAACATAAGATTTACTATAACTACTAACGGAATATTACTAGATGATTATAAAATTGACTATATAAATGAACATATGCACAATGCAGTATTAAGTTTAGATGGAAGAAAAGAAATAAATGATAACATGAGACCAACACTTAATGATAAAGGAAGTTACGATGTTATCATGCCTAAATTTAAAAAGTTAGTGGAAAAAAGATCTAAGGACAAATACTATTATATAAGAGGAACATTCACTAGAGATAACTTAGATTTCTCTGAAGACGTACTTCATTTCGCTGATGAAGGATTTGAATTAACATCAATTGAACCAGTTGTTGGAGATGAAAGCAACCCTTATGCACTAAGAGAAGAAGACATGAAAAAAGTATTCGATGAATATGAAAAGCTGGCAAAAGAGTATGCAAGAAGAAAATTAAATGGAGATGATTTTACTTTCTTCCATTTTGTAATAGATTTAAATCAAGGACCATGTGTAATAAAAAGAATTACTGGATGTGGTGCTGGAAATGAGTATTTATCAGTAACACCAAACGGAGATATATACCCATGTCACCAGTTTGTTGGAAATGATGATTTTAGATTAGCCAATATAATGGATGAAGAGATAGTTATACCTAAAGAAATAAGCAATATGTTCAGAGATGCTCATGTTTACTCTAAAGAAGATTGTAAAAAATGTTGGAATAAATTCTACTGTTCAGGTGGATGTCATGCCAACGCAATTAACTTTAATAATGATATAAGAAAGCCATATGAGCTTGGTTGCGAAATGCAAAAGAAAAGAACAGAATGTTCTATAATGATTCAAGCAAAACTAATGCTGGAAGGAGAATAAAAATGATAAAAGGGTTTGAAGGGATAAAACCCACTATTGATGATTCTGTTTTTGTGGCAGAAACCGCAGATATTATCGGTGATGTTATTGTTGAAAAGAACGCAAGTATTTGGTACAAAGCAGTTTTAAGAGGCGATGATAGCCAAATTATAGTGGGAGAAAATTCTAACGTACAAGATGGAACTATAGTACATTGTGGGTATGATGAGCCAACTATAATAGGAAAAAATGTAACTATTGGACATGCTGCTGTTATTCATGGATGCAAAATAGGTGATTATAGCCTAATTGGAATGGGGTCAACAGTTTTAGATAATGCAGAAATTGGAGAACTTACTATGGTAGGAGCAGGTAGCTTAGTAACCGGCAAGAAATTCCCGCCAGGAGTTTTATTATTAGGTTCACCAGCAAAGGTTGCAAGAGAATTAACTGATGAAGAAAAAGAAAGTTTAAAACAATCTGCCCTACATTACGTAGAAATGGGAAAAAAACACAAGTAATTTGTAATTCAAATAAAAATTATACAAATTTAAGAAGGAGCAATTTACAAATTGCTCCTTTTTAATGCAATAAAAATTTTTTTAGTACTAGATTATAGCATATAAGTTAATAATATTATAATATTTAAATGTAGGACAAAGAAAATATGAGGTGAGAACTTTTGATATATAATAAAAAATGGACATTAAAACATAAAGGAAAAGTTAAAGAAACAGAGTTAAGCAAGAAAATAAATATTTCCCCGGAAATTAGCCAAATATTAAATAATAGAGGTATAAATGACGAAAAAGATGCAGAAATTTTTATGAACCCATCTTTAGAATATTTAAGAGATCCTTTCTTAATGAAAGATATGAAAAAAGCAACTGAAAGAATAAAGAAAGCAATTGAAAATAAAGAAAGAATTTATATCTATGGTGATTACGATGTAGATGGAGTATCATCCACATCAATTTTATATATTTATTTCAAATCTATAGATTATCCAGTTAAATATTATATTCCAAATAGATTAGAAGAAGGATATGGAATCAACGAGGATGCAATAAGGAAGATAAATAATGATGGATGTGATCTTATAATAACTGTGGACTGTGGTATAACATCAGTTAATGAAGTGGGATTAGCTAATGAACTTGGTATAGATGTTATAATAACAGACCACCATGAATGTCAAAGTGATATACCAGATGCTTATGCAATTGTAAATCCAAAACAAGAAGATTGTAACTATCCCTTTGATATGCTGTGTGGATGTGGAGTAGCATTTAAAATGATTCAAGCATTGACAGATGAAGAGGAATTTAAAACGTCAATGTTTGATTATTTAGAAGTAGTAACCTTAGCAACAATATGTGATATTGTGCCTTTAATAGACGAAAATAGAATAATTGTAAAAAATGGTTTAAAACTAATGAAAGAGGGCAAAAATTTAGGTTTAAGAGAACTAATTAAAGTATGTGGTATTGAAACTAGCAAAATAGGATCATCACATATAGGTTATTCAGTAGGACCTAGAATTAATGCATCGGGAAGATTAGGTCACTCATACTTAGGGGTTCAGTTATTTACTACTGATTTGGAAGATGAAGCAAAAGAAATAGCTAATATTTTAGAAGCAAAAAATATTGAAAGACAAATGATAGAAAGTAAGATGTATAAAGAAGCAGAAGATGTTATATCAAGCAGTGAAAACTATAAAGGTGACAAAGTGCTTGTATTAGCAAAAGAAGGCTGGCAACATGGAATAATAGGAATAGTTGCTTCTAAGCTAACAGAGAAATATTATAAGCCTACAATATTGCTAACTATAGAAGATGGTGAGGCAACAGGCTCAGCTAGATCTATTAAAGGGTTTAGCATATTTGATGCCTTAGTAAGTTGCAAAGATCTAATGAATAAATTTGGTGGTCATGAGCAAGCAGCAGGATTGGCATTAAATGCAGAGAATATAGAAGAATTAAGAAAAAGAGTAAATGAAATAGCAGATTACAATTTGAGCAAAGATGATTTAATTGAAAATATAAAAGTTGAATATGAGCTTGAAGAAGAAAGTGCAACATTAGGCTTAGTAGACAACCTGCATAAGCTAGAACCTTTTGGGTTAAGTAATCCATCTCCAAGATTTATTATGAGAGACTTATTATTAACCAACTTTTATAAAATGGGTAAAAACAAACAACATCTAAAGTTAATATGTGAAAATGAAAAATCCTATGAATGTGTAGGATTTAATATGGCTTATTTATCTGACGATTTCCAAGAAGGAGATAAGATAGATGTATTATTTCAAGTAGACGAAAATAATTTTAATAATGATAGAAAAGTACAACTTTTATTAAAGGATATAAGATTGTCTCATCCTAAATCAGCAATTTCAAATAATTTATCTCTTAAATTATTTGAAAAGATAAGTCCTACAGATAGTGATAGTTTGTATCATGTTTATAATGATGAAGATGATATATATATTAATACGGATGGAGATAAAAATATAAATATATTTGAGCATATAAAAGAAGGGACTTTGATTATAACAAATACTTTAAATGGATTTTATAGAGCTTTATCAGATGTTTCATTGACAGATTTAGACTATGATATAAATTACAATTATATTTATGAAAAAAATAAGAAAGTGCAACTTATATTTTCACCTAATATTGATAAAATAGACTTAAAAAGATATAATAGTATTATTCTTTATGATTTTTTGTATAATAAAGGAGAATATTCGTATCTAAATAAGAACATTTTAAATAGTAAAGTTGTTATTAAGTATTATAGTAGTGAAGATAAAATATATTTGAAAAATATTATGGATAACATAGTTCCAAATAGAGAAGAATTTATCAATATTTATAAGCAAATGCTTGTAAGTAAAGAATTACAACTAAAATTAACTGAATTAAAAAGAGTATTTAAACTTCTACCTTTAAAAACATTTATAATACTTAAAGTTTTTAGAGAATTAAACTTATTAAATTTTGAAATTAATTATGAAGAGAATACTATAGCCATATATTTATTAGAAAAACCTGATAAAAAGCTTAATTTGGATGAAAGTGTAATACTTAATAATCTAAAAGAATTGAAACAAGAGTATGTAAAAAGCTATTAGGAGGAGTTTTAAATGGATTTAAAACAAACAGTAAGAGTAATTGAAGATTTTCCGAAGGAAGGAATAAGCTTTAAAGACATAACAACATTATTACAGGATGGTAAGGCACTAAAATTTGCAATTGATGAAATAATAGCAGACTTAAAAGACAAGGATGTAGACTTAATTGTAGGACCAGAGGCAAGAGGATTTTTAATGGGAACACCAGTAGCTTATGGTATGGGAGTTGGTTTTATACCAGTTAGAAAACCAGGAAAGTTACCATGGGAAATTGAAAGTTATGAGTATGATTTAGAATATGGTTCTAATAAATTAGAAATACATAAGGATGCTATTAAGCCAGGGCAAAAAGTTGCAATAGTAGACGACTTGCTAGCTACAGGTGGAACTATGGAAGCAGCGGCTAAGCTTATAGAAAAGTTAGGTGGAGAAGTGGTTTCAATGCAATTTCTAATAGAATTAGAGGACTTAGATGGAAGAGCAAAATTAGCAAAATATAATGTTAATTCTCTTATAAAATACTAGACAATAATAATAGTTGGTTTTTTACCAACTATTTTCATATATAATAAAATTTATACTTTAGAGAATAGGTGGTTATATGCATGATAAGGAATTACAGGAGATATTAGATAAAATAAAAGAATATGCTCCTAATACGGATACTACTCTTGTAGAAAAGGCTTACTATTTGGCAAAATCTGCCCATGATGGTGTACTTAGAAAATCAGGTGAACCTTACATAATTCATCCAATAGCTGTTGCAAATATTCTTGTAGAAATGCAACTTGATATAGAAACTATATCGGCAGGACTTTTACATGATGTAATTGAAGATACGGACTATACTTATGATGATATAAAAGAAATGTTTAGCAAGGAAGTTGCAGATTTAGTTGATGGAGTAACAAAACTTGGTCAAATAAAATATCAGTCAAAGGAAGAAACTCAAGCTGAAAATTTAAGAAAAATGTTTTTAGCTATGGCAAAAGATATTAGAGTAATTCTTATAAAGTTAGCCGATAGGCTACATAATATGAGAACACTAAAATATATGCCAGAAGAAAAAGCTAAATATAAAGCAAAAGAAACTCTAGAAATTTATGGTGGAATAGCCCATAGATTAGGTATATCTAAAATCAAATGGGAATTGGAAGATTTAGCATTAAGATATATAGATCCAGATGGATATTATGATTTGGTAGACAAAGTCTCCATGAAGAGAAGCCAAAGAGAAGAGTATATAAGCAGAATAGTAAACTTATTACAAGAAAAATTTAGTGAAGTTAATATAGATTGTGAAGTTTATGGAAGACCAAAACATTTTTATAGTATTTATAGAAAAATGAAAAATAAGCATAAGACTTTTGAGGAAATTTTTGATTTAACTGCTGTAAGAATAGTTGTAGATTCAATAAAAGATTGTTATGCTGTTCTTGGTATGGTCCATACTTTGTGGGTACCAATGCCAGGAAGATTTAAGGATTACATAGCAATGCCAAAAGCAAATATGTATCAATCTCTTCATACTACAGTCATTGGACCAGAAGGTGAGCCAGTAGAAATTCAAATTAGGACTCATGAAATGCATAATATTGCAGAATATGGTATAGCAGCTCACTGGAAGTATAAAGAAGGCACAATGAGTAATGATGAAAAGATGGAAGAAAAGCTAAAATGGCTAAGACAAATGATGGAGTGGGAAAAGGATGTAAAAGACCCACAAGAATTCCTAGATTCACTAAAAGAAGATGTATTCAATAGTCAAGTTTATGTATTTACACCAAAGGGTGATGTAATAGAGCTACCAGCAGAATCTACACCAATAGATTTTGCATACAGGGTTCATTCAAAAGTTGGAAACAAATGTGTAGGTGCAAAAATAAATGGAAGATTAGTTCCTATTGACTATACGTTGCAAAATGGAGAAATTGTTGAGGTTATAACATCAACAAATTCAAATGGTCCAAGTAGAGACTGGCTAAAAATTGTTAAGACTCCAAATGCAAGAAATAGAATTAGACAATTTTTTAAGAAGGAAAGAAGAGAAGAAAATATTGAAAGAGGATATGAAATCTTAGAAAAGGAATTTAAAAGATATGGAATTCCTTTAAAAGATTCTTCTGTAGAGAAGTTCATGGAACAAATATCGAAAAAATTCAACCAACCAAGCTTAGAGGATTTAATTGCTACTATAGGATATGGTGGAATTATGGCTAGCCAAGTTGTTCCAAAAGTAAGAGATTTTTATCTTAAAGAAGAAAAGAAAAAAGAAAAAGAGAATAGACAAAAAGAAAATGAAGATTTATCAAAATACAATATAACTGACAAAGAATACAAAGAAAAAAGGAAAAAAAGTAGCTCTGGAGTTATAGTTAGAGGATTAGACAATATTTTAGTTAGATTTGCAAAATGCTGCAATCCACTTCCTGGAGATGAGATCGTGGGATATGTAACTAAGGGAAGAGGTGTAGCTATACATCGAGCTGATTGCCCAAATTGCAAACTGGATGATGAACTTTTCCAAAAAAGACTAGTAGATGTGGAATGGAATAATCCTAAAAAATCTAAATTTGAGGGCGAAATTAAAATAGTTGCTACAGATAGAAAAAGTATGCTAAGTGATGTTACTCATATGATTGCTATACAAAAGTTAAATATAAATGGAATTAATGCAAGAAAAACAAAAGAAGGAATAACTCATATTAATTTATTAATTGAAGTAAATGATATTTCTGAACTAACAAATTTAATGAAAAAACTGAAAGCTATACCTGGTGTGGAGGATGTTTTCAGGGTAAGGAATTAGGAGGAAAATATGAGAGCAGTTGTACAAAAGGTTTCATCTTCTAAAGTAACAGTAGATGAAGAAGTTGTTGGACAAATAAATCAAGGATTAATGGTTTTACTTGGAGTTACTCATGATGATACATCAAAAGATGTGGATTATATGGTAGATAAAATAACAAATTTAAGAATATTTGAAGATGCACAAGGAAAAATGAATTTATCTTTAAAAGATGTTAATGGTGAAGTTTTAGCTGTTTCTCAATTTACACTTTATGGGGATGCTAGAAGAGGAAGAAGGCCGAGTTTTTCGGATGCAGCAAGACCAGAAGTGGCAAATCCGCTGTATGAAGAATTTGTTCAGAAGGTGAAAAATCAAGGAATTAGTGTAGGAACAGGAAAATTCGGAGCACATATGATGGTTGATTTAACTAATGATGGACCTGTAACTATATTATTAGAATCAAGAAAAGAATTCTAGGTAGGGGGTAAACTATGATATTAGAAAAGATTATTGAAAGCTACATGGGTGAAAATACTTATGTAGTTGGAGATGAAAACAGTAAAAAGTGTATTGTTGTAGATCCTGGTGCAAACTTTATTGACATAATGAACTATGTGAAAAAAATGAACTTAATTATAGAATATATTGTTTTAACTCATGGTCATGGAGATCATATAACAAATGTTCTAACATTAAAAGACGCAACAAATGCTAAAATAGTAGCCCACGAGGAAGAAAAAGAAATATTAAAAGATAAGAAAAAAAACTTAAGTGCTTCTCTTCCATCAAATACAGTAGAACTAGATGCTGACATATATGTTAAAGATAATGACACATTAAAAGTTGGGGATATGAAATTAAAGTTTATTCATACACCTGGTCATACTCCAGGAAGTATGTGTATAAAAATTGATAAACATATGCTTACAGGAGATACTTTATTTGCAGGCAGTATAGGAAGAACAGATTTTTATGGTGGAGACTATAAAAAAATGGAAAAGTCACTTAAAAAATTAGAAAAACATGATGATGATATTACTATTTATCCAGGTCATGGACCAAATTCTAATTTAAAAATAGAAAAAATGACAAATCCTTTTATGAGATAAATTAACACTTCAAGGATTTCAGAAGGAGCTAGAAAATGATAGGTGTTGTATTAAAAGATCATGACTTTAAATATGAAGTAAGTGAATTAATTAAATTATTTACTTCTGAATTTAGATTTATTGACAGCAAAGATTGCATGATGGTTGTGGAGAATACGGTATTTTTCCATAATAACAATGTTTTTTCAAAAACAGTGTATTGTGAAAATTATCAAATTATTCTAGAACATGTAGAGCATAGAAACTTAGAGGGACTATGTGAAAGGGAAAATAAGAAGGTTATAAAGGAAACTATAAAAAGGAGTATGTTTAAGATTTTAGAAAAAAAGTTTAACATTACTCCACCATGGGGAATACTTACAGGTATAAGGCCTGTTAAAATAGTTCACTCGTTACTTGATGATAATTATAGTGATAATCAAATAAAAGAAAAATTAATGTTAGACTATTTTATAAGTAATGAAAAAATTAACTTAGCTCTTGATATTGCCAAAAGAGAAAGAAAATTTATTTACCCAATTGATGAAAATAAAGTATCTTTATATGTGAGTATTCCGTTTTGCCCCACAAGATGTTATTATTGTTCATTCCCAGCTAATTCTCTTAAGCAATTTGGTAGTTTAAAGCCTATGTATGTAGCTAAATTACTTGAAGAAGTCCAAGGTGTAGCTAGGTTATTAAAAGAACAAAATAAAAGGATTGAGACACTATATATTGGTGGAGGAACCCCTACTACTTTAACTCCTAAGGAGATGGACATTTTAATCAAAGGTTTATTTGAAAAATTTGATTTAAGTGGAATTAAAGAGTTTACAGTAGAGGCAGGAAGACCTGATACAATAAATAGAGAAATGTTAGAGGTTTTAAAGAAAAATAATGTTGATAGAATTAGTATAAATCCACAAAGTATGAATGATGAAACCTTACAAAAAATAGGTAGAAATCATAGCGTACAAGAAATAATAGATTGTTTTAGCTTAGCTAGGGAAATAGGATTTGATAACATAAATATGGATATAATACTAGGTCTAGTAGATGAAAATTTAGATATGGTTAGAAATACTTTAGATAAAATAAAAGAACTATCTCCAGAAAGTCTAACTGTTCATACCTTAGCAGTAAAGAGAACATCAAAGCTAAAGGAAAATCTTGAAGACTATGAACTTGCTCAGTACGAGGAAATGGTAAAAATGATTAATTTAGCTATGGAATATGCAAGAGATATGGGATTAAATCCTTATTATATGTACAGACAAAAACACATGCTAGGTAACTTAGAAAACATAGGTTATTCTAAAGAAGGTTATGAATGTATTTATAATATGCAAATTATGGAGGAAAAACAAAGTAATTATGCACTAGGGGCTGGTTCTATAACTAAATTTGTATATCCAGATGAAGATAGGATTGAAAGGGTAGAAAACGTCAAAAATGTTGAACAATATATAGACAGAGTTGACGAAATGATAAAAAGAAAGTATGAGGAGGTAGAGAAAAATGCTAAGTAAAGCGCCAAGAGGAACAAAAGATATATTACCAAAGGAAGTTTATAAATGGCATTACGTAGAGCAAAAATTTAGAGAGATTTGTGCATTATACGGATACGAAGAAATGAGAACTCCTATATTTGAACATACAGAGGTTTTCACGAGAAGTGTTGGAGATACAACAGATATAGTTCAAAAAGAAATGTATACTTTTACAGATAAGGGGGATAGACAAATAAGTTTAAAACCTGAAGGAACTGCTGGTACAATAAGATCATTTATTGAAAATAAATTATATGCTGATACACAACCAACAAAATTATTTTACATAACTCCATGCTTTAGATACGAAAGACCACAAGCAGGTAGACAAAGACAATTCCACCAATTTGGAATAGAAGCACTAGGAAGTGATGAACCATCAATAGATGCAGAAGTAATATCTTTAGCAGTGCAATTCTTTAATGAATTAGGACTTAAAGATTTATCAGTAAATATAAACTCAGTAGGATGCCCTGTTTGTAGAGAAGGATATAACAAAACTTTAAAAGCATATCTAGATGCTAAATCTGACGTATTATGTGAAACTTGTTTAGATCGAAAAGACAAAAATCCAATGAGAGTTATAGACTGTAAAAATCCTACATGTAAAGACAACATAAAAGATATACCTTTTATGGTAGACCACATTTGTGATGATTGTAAGGAACACTTTGCTAAATTACAAGAATATTTAAGAGAAATGGATATAAAATTTGTAGTTGATAAAACTATAGTTAGAGGTCTCGACTACTACAAGAAAACTGCTTTTGAAATAATATCAAATGATATAGGTTCACAAAGTACAGTTTGTGGTGGAGGAAGATATGACGGCCTTGTTGAGCAACTAGGAGGGCCAAAAGGCATAAGTGGTATAGGATTTGGGCTTGGAGCAGAAAGACTATTATTAACTTTAGAAAATAATAACATAGAAATAAAAAATCCAAAAGCTACAGATATATACATAGCTACAATCGGTGATGCAGCTAAGACTAAAAGTTTTAGTCTAATAAAGGCATTAAGAGATAATCACATAAGTGCTGATATAGATCACTTAGGAAAAAGTTTAAAAGCTCAATTTAAATACTCAGACAAAATAAATGCTAAATATACAATAGTTATAGGTGATGACGAGTTAGCTAATGATGCAGCTACTCTTAAAAATATGGAAACATCAGAGCAAACTACTGTAAAACTTAGTGAGTTAGTAAATGAGTTAAAAAATAGATTATAATTATAATTGACATAAACATAAGGTGGTAGAATTTTTTATTCTTTCACCTTTTAGTGCGTAAATGACGAAGGAGGAAATATGGAGAACTTAAAAGGATTAAAAAGAACTCATTATTGTGGTGATTTAAGAATTGCTAACGTGGGTGAAGAAGTAGTTTTAAATGGATGGGTACAAAAGAAGAGAAACTTAGGTGGATTAGTATTCGTTGATTTAAGAGATGTTAGAGGAATAGGTCAAATAATATTTGATACAAATGTAAGTGAAGAAGCATTTAACAAAGCTGAAAAATTAGGTTCAGAATATGTTGTTGCTGTTAAGGGTATAGTTAGAGAAAGACAATCTAAAAATCCTAACATGCCAACAGGAGATATAGAAATAGAAGCAACTGAACTTAGAGTTTTAAGTAAATCAGAAACTCCACCAATATATATAAAAGATAATGACAATGTTTCTGAAGATTTAAGATTAAAATATAGATTCTTAGATTTAAGAAAGTCTTCTATGCAACAAAACTTAATACTTAGAAGTAAAGTTGCTAGAACAGTAAGAAACTATTTAACAGACAATAACTTTATAGAAATAGAAACTCCTTTCTTAATAAAGCCATCTCCAGAAGGAGCTAGGGATTATTTAGTACCAAGTAGAGTTAACCCAGGTAAATTCTATGCTTTACCACAATCACCACAATTATTTAAACAATTATTAATGGTAAGTGGTATGGATAGATACTTCCAAATAGTAAAATGTTTCAGAGATGAAGATTTAAGAGCTGATAGACAGCCAGAATTCACTCAAATAGACTGTGAAATGTCATTTGTTGATGAAGAAGATGTAATGGGAATAATGGAAAAAATGCTTCAAGAAATATTTAAAGATACTTTAAATGTTGATGTAGAGTTACCACTTCCAAGAATAACTTACAAAGAAGCTATGGAGAGATTTGGATCTGACAAACCTGACACTAGATTTGGATTAGAATTTGTAAATATATCTGATATAGTTAAAGACTGTGGATTTGGAGTATTTGCAGGTGCTGCTTCTGATGAAAAAGGTAGTGTTAGAGGTATAAATGTAAAAGGAGGCGCAGAAGCGTTCTCTAAAAAAGGAATGAAAAAATTAGAAGAGCATGCTAAAACTTACAAAGCTAAAGGACTTGCTTGGATAAAATTAACTGAAGTTGGAATAGAATCTCCAATAGCTAAATTCTTCTCTGAAGACGAAATGAAAGCTATATTAGAAAGAATGGGAGCAGAAGCTGGAGACTTATTACTATTTGTAGCTGACAAAAATGCTGTAGTTTACGATGCATTAGGACAAGTTAGACTAGAAGTTGCTAGAAAACTTGATTTAATGGATAAAAATAAATACAATTTATTATGGGTAACAGAATTCCCATTATTCGAAAAAGACGAAGAAACTGGAAGAATGATAGCAATGCATCATCCATTCACATCTCCATTAGATGAAGATGTTGAAGGTTTAACTGGTAATAACAAAACTAGTTTAAGAGCTAAAGCTTATGATATAGTGTTAAATGGATATGAAATAGGCGGAGGAAGTGTTAGAATATCTAACAGTGATATCCAAAAGAAAATGTTTGATGCTATAGGAATTAGTGATGAAGAAGCTAATGATAAATTTGGATACTTATTAGAAGCATTTAAGTACGGTGTACCACCACATGCTGGATTAGCATTTGGATTTGATAGATTAATAATGTTACTTACTGGAGCTGACAATATTAGAGAAGTAATAGCATTCCCTAAAAATCAAAATGCTATATGCCCAATGACAAATGCGCCAGGTGTTGCAGATGATATTCAGTTAGATGAATTATCTATAAAGCTTAACATAGAAGAATAATATTTAAAATAAACAGGCAGGTTATAACTTAGTTATGAACTGCCTGTTTTAATTAAGAAGAAGCTATTTTTATGGGTAGGATTTTAATTTTTAACGTTTTATATTAAGTTTCAAATTTTATTAAAAGGGTACTAATAAAAATAATAGAAAAATTTTAATATTAAATGATAATAAAGTAAAAATAATATCTATAATATAAGTAGTACAAAGTTTTATAGAGAGGAGATATAAGATTATTAAAAGTCTTATATTAAAGGATAATGAATAATATATTTTTTTATGAAACAGAGATAGGTATTATAGGAATTAGAGAAAATAATAAAGCAATAACAGATATATTTTTTTCAAAAGTAGATACTAATGATAATATAGAGGAAACAGATTTAATAAAAGAATGTTTTAAGCAATTAAAAGAGTATTTTGAAGGAAATAGAAGAGACTTTGATTTGCCACTAGAGACTAGAGGAACAGAATTTCAAAAGAAAGTATGGGATGAACTTTTAAAAATACCTTATGGAGAAACTAAAAGTTATAAAGACATTGCTATTGCTGTTGGAAATGAAAAAGCATGTAGGGCAATAGGAATGGCAAATAATAAAAATCATATACCAATAATCATTCCATGCCATAGAGTGATTGGCTCTAATGGAAAATTAGTTGGATATGCTGGTGGACTTAATGTGAAAGAAAAATTACTTAATATAGAAAATTTAGACGTAAAATAAAGGAGAATAAAATGTTAAATATAGGATGTCATTTATCAGTATCAAAAGGATTTAAAAATATGGGAGACGAAGCTCTAAGTATAAATGCAAATACTTTTCAGTTTTTTACTCGCAATCCGAGAGGAGGAAAGGCTAAAGACTTAGATGAAAAAGATATACAAGCTTTTTTAGAAATAGCTAAAGAAAATAAATTTGCCAAATTATTAGCTCATGCACCATATACTTTAAATGCTTGTGCAGCAGATGAAAGTAAAAGAGAATTTGCGATACAAACTTTTGCAGATGATTTGAGAAGATTAGAAATGGTGCCAGGAAATTTATATAACTTTCATCCAGGAAGTCATGTGAAACAGGGTGTAGAAGTTGGAGTTCAATATATTGCAGATATGATAAATCAAACTTTAACACCTAAGCATTCTACTACAGTATTACTTGAAACGATGGCTGGAAAAGGGACAGAAATAGGAAGAAACTTTGAAGAATTAAAAGCAATAATAGATAAGGTTGAATTAGGCGATAAAATAGGTGTATGTATGGATACTTGTCATGTATTCGATGCTGGCTACGACATAGTCAATGATTTAGATGGTGTATTAGAAGAATTTGATAGAGTTTTAGGTTTAGATAGATTAAAAGCAATTCACTTAAATGATAGTTTAAATGTTCGCGGAAGTCATAAAGATAGACATGCTAAAATAGGTGAAGGAAATATAGGTTTAGAAGCAATAACTAGAATAATAAATCACCCGAAACTTAAACATTTACCATTTTTACTTGAAACACCAAATGAATTAGATGGATATGCAAAAGAAATTAAATTACTTAAAAGTGTATATAATGATTAATAACAAAATGCTTGAGATAAAATTTATTTCAAGCATTTTTATTTTTACTTAACATTATTTTTTTTAAGGCTTCTCATTAAATCTTTATCTTCCTTACTTACACGTGTGGATTCAATGATTTTTTGCAAAGATTTGTTGTATGTAAAATTATCTAAGTTATTATTTTTTAAAAATGCTAAGGTTTTTTCTGGAAAATCAATATATGCATATGATACAGCCCAAGCTACTGCCATTTTAACATAATATCCATCGTGGTGAATATTATTTAAAGTATTTAATACATCATCAATATAATCTTCAATTATGTAAAAGTTAAGAATCATAACAACGGCAAATCTAATATCAAACTCATTTTCTGATGAAGTATAAGGTAAAATAAAATTCCAAACTTCATTTATATTTTTCTTTGTAAATTTTAAATTATTACAAAAACTATCACAAATTGCCCAATTATCTATTTTAGGTATGAAATTTTTTATATAATTAAATCTATTTTCATTATCGGTTTTTAAATATCCGATTATTAACCCTTCAATCATTATTTCTTCATAATATTTTGTATCATTATTATTTAAATAATTATAATAATCTTCTTCCTTAGATAGATTTTTAGCTATTTTTCTAAGTAGTGGAAGTCTAACGCCTAAAATATTTTCCACACCAGGACATAAATTGCTATGAAAACTTCTATATTTATCGTCAGCTAATTTAATTAATTCTTGCCTAATTTTTTCTTTTTTATTATTAATCATACAATCACCTCATATAAATGAGTATATCACATATAATAAATTAGTAAACGAGAAGAAAGAAGTCTAAATTTATTATTATAAATATAGACTTCTTAAATTTAACTTTTGAAGCAAAGTATTGAAGGGAAGTAATATTTAGCTATTTATGATCACAGTTACATTTTTTATCCTTGTGACCTTCAGCATGTTTTCTATGACAACATTCGTGATCAGAATTTTCTTTGTGTGCTTTTTCATGACCACAATAACATCCATCAGAACAATTGGATAATGGGACCAAACCTTGATTATCCATTGCATTAGAATGAAACTCAGGAACATTAGGAGTTAAATTCTTGTTTAATGTTGGATTAGTTTCAAATTGAGGTTTATTTCTATATACATTTTTAGTAGTCATAAAATACCTCCTTAAGATACTTCTCACTAATAGTATGCTAAAAATACAAAATAATATGGTAAGAAGAAAAAACAATAAATCCAATTATTTGCCAGTAATGAAAAATTTAAAATTAATAAAAATAAAAGTATTAATATGGATAAAGTAACAAATTTCTACTTTTAAGTATATATATTAAAATACTTTAAGGGGAAAATAGCTATGAGTTATGCTTATGAATGGATACATCCAGATCCAAATCAATTACAAAACTCTATAAAGTTAATTGAAAAGTCCATAGGATCACAAAAGAAAGATTCTATATTTTTACGATGCTAATCTATAATATTCCAGTAAGTCAATTACCGAATAAGGAAACAAAAAAGATACAAGGAATAATAGAATCAATTAGAGATGACGAATTACGTCATAATCTAATATTTAAAGATATGTACCTTCAAATTACAGGAATAAAAATACAGCCAGAAGAAGAAAAGTTTATTTCACCAGCAGGTTTTAAAGAGGGAATATCAGATGCAATGATAAGAGAATTAAATGAAGTTAAAATTTATGTCCAAATAATTGAAGGGCTTCTAAGTTTATATTATAGAGATCAAATTTTTCAGATATTGAACGATGAATTAAGGTATGGAAGTTTATACAATTATATTTATACAGTAGTTTAAATATAATTGTAAAATAAAAAGATGTAACTAGTATAAGTTACATCTTTAATATTTACAATAAAAATTAAATTAATCAGCAATCTCAACAATTTCAAGTATTTCTTGAGGACATGCTTTAACGCATATTCCGCAAGCCATACATTTAGATGGAGCTGTTTTTTCTTCTGATTTAACAATAATTCCTTTTGGACAGACTTCTACACAAGTTAAACATCCTGTACATTTTTTCTTGTTTATTGTATAAATACCTTTAGCATTTTTAGATATTGCTTCTTCTGGACATTTTTTAGCACAAACGCCACATTGGTTACAAGCTTTTACATCTAATACATTTTTTTTATTAACCCCTATAGATATACAAGAGAAACCTTCTTTTTTATAAAAGGCTTCAGAACAAGCTAGTTCACAACCTAAACAAGCTTGACATAAAGATTTGTCCTTAACAACTAATTTTTTCAATTTTATTTTCCCTCCCCTAAATATGTAGATAATTTATTTGTTTGAAAATAAAGCATCCTATTTTTAGTGTATATGATTGTTATTGTAAAATCAACGAAGTAAGAAAATCGACTGATTACTTTTTGGAAAGCCAAAAAATCATTAATAATATTTTTGTACTTTATGCTAAAATAAGAAAAAATATTTGAATAATAGGGTTTAAGTGTTATATTATAAAAATAAATAATACAAAATTAATCGGATTTTATATAAAGGAGGAAATAATGAAGAGAACAGACTATATATCATGGGATGAATATTTTATGGGAATATCCTTATTATCAGGAATGAGAAGTAAAGATCCATCAACACAAGTAGGTGCTTGTATAGTAGACAAAAACAATAGAATAGTATCAATTGGATATAATGGATTCGTTAATGGTTGTAGTGATGAAGATTTTCCATGGAAAAGAGAAGGAGAGTTTCTTGAAACAAAATATCCATATGTAGTTCATGCAGAACAAAATGCAATACTAAATGCCAGGGGAAAATCTTTAGAAGGATGTAGCATTTATGTTAATCTATTCCCTTGTCATGATTGTGCTAGAAATATTATTCAATCTGGTATAAAGAAAGTATATTATTTAGATGATAAATATGCTGAAACAGACTCGACAAAAGCTTCTAAATATATGTTTGAAAAAGCGAAAGTACAATGCATAAAATTAGAAGCAAGTATAGAAAAAATAGAAATATTATTTAAATAAAGTTAATTAAAAGAAATGTAAAATGGGAAAATTCATTTTATATTTCTTTTTTTATGAAAAAATATTATTAGTATTGTTTGATTTTAAATCAATACGAATTTATGAAATTTTGTAAATTTATGGAAAAAAATATAAAAAAAAATCAATGTGCTTGAATGGCTACATTTGAGAATATAAATAAAAAAATTATATAGTATTGACAAAAATAAAGTTGAAAAATTAAAAATAAATCACTTGATTAAGCACCACATGTGGTATAGAATATACAAGGTGGTTACTATATATAGTGTTTTATCTTAGGAACACTGGGTATAAAACTTCTATAAAAGTCAATAGGTTTACATAAAAAAATTAAAACATTAATCTATGTAGATAAAAATAGATATCACTATGTACAAAAGGAGATGCTTATGAAAAAAGAGTTAAATATAATCAAAAGAGACGGAAAAGTTGTCAAATTTGATAAAGATAAGATTGAAAATGCTATATTAAAAGCGATGAAATATGGTAGTGGAGTTTATATACCAGAGATTGCAAAAGAAATAGCTGAAGATATAGAAACTATTTGTATGGAACGTGATGCCAATGCTACAGTATACAAAATAGAAGAAATGGTATATACAAAGCTAATTGATTATAAACAAAAGCTAACAGCTAAGGCATATGAAGGATATAGAGCGGTACAATCATTTAAAAGGACAATAAATACAACAGACGATAGCATCCTAGGTTTATTAGATAGAAGTAATGAAGATGTTTTAAATGAAAATTCAAATAAAAATGGTATATTAGCATCTACTCAAAGAGATTTAGTAGCAGGAGAAGTATCAAAAGATATGTCTAGAAGAAAACTAATACCTGCTCATATAGTTCATGCCCATGATGAAGGTGTTCTTCACTATCATGATATGGACTATGCCATGCAACCAATACACAACTGTATGTTAATCAACTTGGAGGATATGTTAACAAATGGAACTGTTATTAACAACAAATTAGTAGAATCTCCAAAATCTTTTGGAACGGCATGTACTATAGTTACTCAAATTATAGCTCAAATAGCAAGTGCTCAATATGGAGGAAATACAATAACTATAAAACATATAGCACCATTTTTAAGGGTATCATACAATAAATATTTAAATAAATATAAACAAAAATACTCTCCTGATATGGCTAAAGAATTAGCTGAAGAGAGAATGATGGAAGAATTAAAATCTGGTATTCAAACTATTAGATATCAGTTATCAACTCTTCATACAAGTAATGGTCAATCACCATTTTGTACAATATACTTGGAGATAGAAGAAGGTCATGAGTATGAAAGAGAAATGGCGTTAATTTGCGAAGAAATGATAGTACAAAGATTAGAGGGAATGAAAAACTATAAAGGTCAAGTAATAGGTGAAGAGTTCCCAAAATTAGTTTATTTACTGGATGAACATAACTGTCTAGAAGGTGGTAAATATGACTATATAACAAAGCTTGCTGCAAAATGTAATACAAAAAGATTAGTACCAGATTATCAAAGTGCAAAAATGATGAGAAAAAATTATGATGGAGAAACATTCCCTCCAATGGGTTGTAGATCACACCTAAGTAACTGGAGAGATGAAAACGGAAATTATAAATGGTACGGAAGATTCAACCAAGGGGTTATATCTTTAAACTTAGTACAAGTTGCATTAACGGCAGAAAAAAATATGGAAAAGTTTTGGAGTATATTAGACGAAAGATTAGATCTTTGTAAAGAAGCACTAATGATTAGACATAATTTATTAAAGGGTACAACATCTGATATATCACCAATACACTGGCAGCATGGTGGAATATCTAGACTAGAAAAAGGTGAAAAAATAGATTCTTTATTAGAAGGAGGATATTCAACGCTTTCCTTAGGATATGTTGGTATATATGAAATGACGCAAGCGATGCTTGATATATCTCACACAACTGAAGAAGGCGAAAAATTTGCCCTTGAAGTAATGAATTATTTAAACGATAAATGTAGTGAGTGGAAAAAAGAAACAGGCCTTGGATTTGGTCTTTATGGAACTCCAGGAGAAAGTTTAACTTCAAGATTCTGTAGAATAGACAAACAAAAATTTGGAGAAATAAAAAACGTAACTGATAGAATGTATTATACAAATTCATATCATGTTCATGTTTCTGAAGAAATAGATGCATTTTCTAAATTAAAATTTGAAAGTCAATTCCATGATATAAGTTCAGGTGGATGTATAAGTTATGTAGAAGTTCCAGATATGAGTAGAAACTTACCAGCTGTAGAACAAATAATCAACTATATATATCATAATATACAATACGCTGAAATAAATACTAAGCCGGATGTTTGCTTCGTATGTGATTATACTGGAGAAATAAAATTAGATGAAAATTTAGAGTGGTATTGTCCAAACTGTGGAAATAGAAATAAAGATGAGATGCAAGTTATGAGAAGAACCTGTGGTTATATAGGTTCAAATATGTGGGGTAAAGGCCGTACGCAAGAAATCGGAGAAAGAGTCTTACATTTATAAACGAAAAGGTGCATATGCACCTTTTCTATTATACATAAAAATAGTAAAAGGATGGAAAGAAAATGACATTACTAGATGCGAGACAATTAGTAACAAAAAAAGTAGCACAATTAAAAGAGAGAGTAAATAAATTAAGTAAAAAACCTTCTCTAGTAATCATTAGAGTAGGAGAAGACTTCGCCAGTGGAAAGTATGTGTCAAATAAAGTTAAAAAATGTGAAGACGTTGGAATAAGTTCAAAAATAATTCACTTAGATGAAAATATTAGTCAAGATGAAGTAGAAAAGATTATTATAGATTTAAATAAAGATAAAGATGTTACAGGAGTTTTATTACAATTACCTATATCAAAACATTTAAATGAAGATTATCTTACAAATCTTATAGAATGTGAAAAAGATGTAGATGGATTTACAATAGGAAATATGGGTAAATTATCTCTTAATTTGGAGGGGAATGTGGCATGCACTCCTAGAGGTATAATGACTTTATTAAAAGAATTTAAAATAGATATGGAAGGTAAGGATGTTCTTATAATAAATCGTTCTAACATAGTTGGAAAGCCATTATCGCAGTTGTTTTTACAAGAAAATGCCACAGTGACTATAGCTCACAGTAAAACTAAAAATTTAAAGGAAAAAATTGCATCGTCAGATATAGTTGTTACAGCAGTAGGAAGAGCTAACTTCTTAAGTGCACAAGATTTTTCTAATAATACTACAATAATAGATGTATCAATTAACTTTAATGAAGAAGGCAAAATGTGTGGTGATGTGTCTAAAGAAGATTACGACCTTATAGTAAATGAAAAACAATGTCATTTGACTCCTGTACCAAATGGAGTAGGTCAAATGACTGTTATAGAATTAATTGAACAAACAATAGAAATTGCTGAAAAAGGGGAGAGTAAATAATGGAAACAAAATTAAAAGTAAAACTTATATCTCATACAATGAATCCTGAACTTGTTGTAGCTACAGCAGGAAAACTTTGTTATTCACCGTCAAATATTGATAATTTAATGGAAAAGCAAACACCTGAAAGTATTGAAAGATTTGTAAATATGATTACTTCTATTGGTCATGGTAGTGTGTTAGAACATACTAGCTTTACTTTTGCAATAGAAGGAGTTTCAAGAAGTTTAACACATCAATTAGTTAGACATAGAATCGCATCTTATAGTCAACAATCTCAAAGATATGTTAAAGAAACTCAGTTTGAATATGTAATCCCACAAGATATAAAAAACAACCCTATACTTGAGCAAAGCTATAAAAATCATATGGAAGATAGCCAAAGGCTATATGATGATATAGTTGATAAATTAATATATGATTATGTTTATAATACAGATCAGTATGGTAAATTAGTAGATATTCAATTAAAAAAATGTAATATAGATAAAGATGAATTTGAAGTATGGAAAAACGAAAATAAATCTTGTGAAAAGTTTGTAGACACATTAAGAACATCATATAAGAAGCTATGTTCAACTTTAGAGAAGAAATCAATTGAAAACGCTAGATATATATTCCCAAATGCTTGTGAAACAAAAATAATCTGCACAATGAACTTAAGAAGCTTAATAAACTTCTGTCATCATAGATGTTGCAGAAGAGCACAAGAAGAAATAAATGAATTAGCATGGACTATGGTAGCAGAAGTAGAAAAAGTAAGTCCTTTACTTGGAAAAACTCTTGGCGCAAGTTGTCAATTTGGACCATGTCCAGAAGGGTCTATGTGCTGTATGATGCCTTATGAAAAGAAGAACAAATAAGGTTAACTTTTAAATTTATAAAATGCAGATACTAAAAGGAGCATAATAATATGAGAATAAATAGAATTAAAGATAATGATATAGCAAATGGATTTGGAATTACTATGTCTCTTTGGACTCAAGGATGCCCTCACAAGTGCAAAGGCTGTTTTAATAGTGAAACTTGGAGTTTTACAGATGGTGAAGAATTTACAGAGGAGAAACTAAGTTATATTATGGATAACATTGATAAACATAATATAAAGAGAGATTTATCCATATTAGGAGGGGAACCTCTTTGTCCTGAAAATATTGATGGGGTTATTTATGTATGTAAGAAATTTAAAAATAAATATCCTGAAAAGAAAATATATTTATGGACAGGCTATACTGTTGAAAACTTTAATGAATTTCAAAAAGAAATTTTAAAATATGCAGATGTTTTAGTAGATGGCAAGTTTGAAGAAGAAAGAAAAAATATATCTCTTACACTAAGAGGATCATCAAACCAAAGAGTTATAAATGTTAAAGAAACATTAAAAGAAAATAAATTAATATTATTTGATTTAGAAAATAAAAAAGAAGCTATTTAATAGCTTCTTTTTTTATTTTAAATTACTTACAAATCTAACAAGTTGATATAATATAAATAAAGAAGTAAAATACTCTTAATTGGGGAGATGAGAGCGTATGTTAGGAGTAGCATTAGAAGGTGGAGGTGCAAGGGGTGCATTCCATGTTGGAGCGATTAGGGCATTATTAGAAGAGGGGTATCAGATAGATGGAATAGTAGGAACTTCTATTGGAGCCTTTAATGCAGCAATGGTCGCTCAAGGGGATTTTGAAAAATGTTTTGAAATGTGGAGTAATGTTACGCCACAACAACTGTTTGATATAGAGGATAGGTATATGGCCAATGTAATAAATCGAAATCTTAATATAAAAACCATAACCTATTTTTCTAGTGAAGCAAAAAGAATAATCACTAATAGAGGCATTGATACAGACAATTTAAGAAAAGTTGTAGATGAATTAATTGATGAGGAAAAACTAAGAAATAGCAATATGGACTTTGGTCTTGTTACAGTGGAATTGGGACCTTTAAGCCCAATAGAAGTCTTTAAAGAAGATATTCCAAATGGAAAAATAAAAGATTTCATAATGGCAAGTGCCAGATATCCAGGTCTAAAAATGGAACCTTTAGATGGAAAAGCATACCTAGATGGAGGGCTTTATGATAATTGCCCTGTAAATCTTTTATCAAAAAAAAATTATGACAAAATAATAGCCATAAGATTAAATTCTAGTAGAAAATTAAAACATATTGATGAAGGTGCAAATGTAGTTGAAATTCAGCCGTCTATGGATTTAGGTGGAACTTTTATTTTTACAAAAGATTTAGCTCATAGAAATATTAAACTGGGTTACTATGATGCCATTAAAGCTATAAGAAAGTTAAAAGGAAGGGAATATTATATAGAACCAATAGATAATGATTTAATTTTTAGCAAACTTTTAGAATTACCTGATGAATTGATTATAGATATAGGAATAAGTATGGGTCTGAAAGATATTCCTCCTAAAAGAATGCTATTTGAATTTATATTGCCTAATTTATCAAAATACTTAAATTTAAAGAAAGAAGATAATTATCAAGATATTATTATTGCACTATTAGAAAATATGGCAAAGGAAAGAGAAGTAGAAAAATTTAAAATATATTCCTTACCAGATTTTTTTAATATAATAAAAGATAATGAAAAAGAAAGTAGCTTTCATAAAAAGGTGCAAATTAGTCTAAGAGGATTAAAAAGAAAAGCTATTGAAAATATTACCCAAGTAGATATGAACATAATAAATGAAAAATTATTATGTATGTTAGAAGATGAGGAATAAAAAGTAGATAAGTTTGTGTTTTGCAAACTTATCTACTTTTTTGAGACTGTGAAGTTTTTTCTGTAAATAGCTTTCTATGATAAGTTTATTAAGGCATGGATATGAAAATTATGTATCCATGCCTTAATTTGAATGTAATTCCAATTTAATTGCATGTCAAGTACACCTT
>NZ_JAHZMO010000028.1 GCF_020748185.1 Terrisporobacter petrolearius
TTTCAATTTTACTTCTTTATTATATTTATTATATTTTTTAGACATAGAACCCTCCCTTATTGTAGTTACATTTAGCATCATTATACGATGCCTTTTTTTATGTGTCTACTATAAGGGGATTATACTACTATGTTTTAGTCTTTTTTTTATATAATTTTATATAGAATAAAATATAGCAATTTTAATAACATCTTGTAAATTTTTAAGCTTGGTTGCAAAAATTCAAAGACTAGCATTAGAAAAAGATATGGGAAATGTAGTAATTGCAATAAGCGCACATGGAAATATGGATAATAGTGTGAAAAATAATAATTAAGGCAAAAGATGCACTTGACGAGATAGTACTAGAAATAGGAAAAGACAATTTAAATAAAGAAAATGTTTCAATGCTTGCAAAGGAATTTGCAGACTTACAACTACCGTTAAAATCCCATAGAAGTACTGTTGAAAAAGCTAAGATGTTAATAAATAGATATGAGTCGTTAAATTCTCAATCTAAAAAATACTTTGATGCAAATAGTTCGGCAAAAGAATTTTATAACAAAGTCATAACAAATTTAGAATTAATTAAAAAAGCTGATGAATTTGATACTAAAGTAAAAGATGCTTCTTTAGGAAAAACTACAACAGTTTTAAAAGTGTTCTCTAAAAAACTTACTGCAAATTCAATTAAATCAACATCAACAAAAATTAGTAGAAAAGGTCAGCCTGGAGCAACTATTAGAATTTATGTAAATGAAAAACAAATAGGCAAATCAGTTAGAGTTAGCAAAAATGGTACTTACTCAATAAACATACCAAAACAAAAAAATACTAAAATTACTATAAAAATGAGTAAAACAGCCACAGCAAGTGTAAGTAGTACTACTAAAGTAACTTTAGTGTAATCTTATTGTTAATTTATTGATAAGAAATGTGTGAATAACTATAATCAAATGAGTAGTTAGAAAACTTTTATTAAGGGGTGATTTCATGAAAAGATTAGAATCTAAAATAGGTAGAATGTTATCAGTATTAATGGCATTTATTTTAACTTTTGTTATGTGTTTTTCTATGCCACAAAGTGCTGAAGTAGCTTCTGTTCCAAAGGGATACGTTACAGTTAGTATGGAAAAATTTACTTTAGGACTTGGTTATATTGTAGAACCAGTAAGAGTTCCCATATATGAGGGAGATACTGGTGCAAAAATTATAACTAGACTAATGGATGAAAATTTGGGAAAAGGAAGCTATAAACATACTGGAAGCATAGGGGACCAATCAGGTGTAGTAGGACAAACATTTTACTTAGCAAGTGTAAAAGACAGAGATAAAAGAGAGGCTAAAATACCAAAATATATTTTAGATGTGTGTGATGAGCCCTATGGAAGAAATGAAAAAGACTGGTTAGGTGAGTTTGATTATACATTTATGTCAGGCTGGATGTATGCTGTAAATAATTGGTTTCCTAATTATGGATCAGGACAATACAAATTAAAAGATGGAGATGTAATGAGATGGCAATATACTGTTTGGGGGTATGGCGCAGATTTAGGATCAACATTTATGTCTGGTGATAGCGGTACAGATGCATTGGTAAATGCATCAAATAAAGACAAGTTAACTACAGCTATTGCTAAAATAAATAGCTCAGATAAAAAGGAATATATTTTACAAGATAAAGATGTAAAATTAGCTTATGATAATGGGTACAAAGTATTACAAAATATGGAATCTAAACAAGATAAAGTAGATGATACTTTGACTACTTTAAATAAAGCCTTGGATAATGTTGAAATTCCTAAAATATTATCTGTTAGTACAATATCAAATCAAGAATATACAGGAAAAGAAATAAAACCATTGGTAACAGTAAAAGATGGAAGTGAAAAATTAAAATCAGGTACAGATTATACATTATCCTATAGCAATAATAAAAAAGTAGGAACAGCTAAAGTAAAAGTAATAGGTAAAAATAATTATAAAAAACTTGGAAAGGAAGTAACATTTAAAATTTTACCAAGGAAAGTAAAAAATGTAAAAGCTTCTGCAACAACTTCATCAGTTAAACTTACTTGGGACAAAGTACCCCAAGCCAGTGGATACAGAATTTACAGATACAATTCTAAAACTAAATCTTATGACCATATATCTACTATAAGCAAGAACAGCACTACTTCATATACAAATTCAAAAAGAAGTCCTGTAACAAGTTATTCTTATAAAGTAAGGGCATATACAACAGATAGTAAAAAGACTTATTATGGCAATTTTAGTGATGTAAAAAAAATAACTACAAAACCATCAACTCCAAGTATTAAATTAAGAGCAGGAAGTAAAAAAATTAAAGTATCTTGGAATAAGATAACAAATGCAAGTGGATATGAAGTTTATAGATCAACTAGTAAATCTGGAAAATATTCAAAAATAAATACCATAACTAAGGGGTCTACATTATCATATACAAATAGTAGACTTACCAAAAAGAAAGCTTATTATTATAAAGTTAGATCCTATAAAACTATTGATGGAAATAAAGTTTATAGTTCATTCAGCACTGTAAAATATACAAAAGTAAAGTAGGTGAAATTAATAAAAAAAATGATAGTTTATTGAAAAATTATAATAAAATAATATTTTTAAGTTAGGATAATAGGATATTTATCCTAACTTTTTTAATAAAAAATGAATTTTAAAGTAGTATACAAGGTAGTACTACTGTAGTAACTTAAGTATACTCTTTACTTTATTTTATTGTACATAAATAAAATAAAATCTACCATTTAAATAGGTTGAAATAATCATTCTAAAATTTTATATAAAGGGGGAAAGATTTTGTTTAGGAATAGAATATTAAAAAAAGTAATATGCATATTGACATTTGTAATGGTAACTACCTGCTTAAGTGGATCTTATGCATTATCGTTAAAAACTCCCAATCCAAGTGTTAAGGAGGCTATAAATAATACAGGTATATTGATTCACAAAAATACACCGGACCCAAATGTAGGGACATTTAGTGGTGAATGGTCCATACTATGTGTAGCAAGAGGTGGAATTAAAATACCGCAGTCTTATTATGATAAATATTATTCAAATGTAGTTAGAACCCTAAAAGAATGTGATGGTATTTTGCATAATGTAAAATATACAGAGTACTCTAGGGTTATTATAGGTTTAACATCCATAGGAAAAGATCCTAGAAATGTTGGAGGATATAATTTACTTGAAAAATTAGCAGATTTTAGTAAAGTAATAAAACAAGGTATAAATGGTCCAATTTTTGCTCTTATAGCTTTTGACACTAATAATTATGAGATACCAATAGTTGATGGTGTAAAAGTTCAAACTAGTAGAGAAAAACTAATTGATTATATTTTAAACAAAGAAATTGATGGAGGTGGATGGGCACTTAGTGGAAAAACTCCAGATCCAGATATTACTGCAATGGCCCTACAATCATTAGCGCCATATAAAAATGAAGAAAAAGTTAAGCCGTATATAGATAGAGCTATTAAAGTATTATCAAAATTACAAAATGATAAGGGGGGATACTCTAGTTGGGGAACTACAAATAGTGAAAGTGTTGATCAGGTTATAGTGGCGCTATGTGCACTTGGTATAAATCCAGGAAAAGATGAAAGATTTATTAAAGGCGATTGCTGGTTAATATCTAATTTAATGAGATTTTATGTTAAAGGTGGCGGATTTAAACATGTGGAAAATATGGAAATAGACGCAATGGCTACTGATCAAGGAATGTATGCATTAGTAGCATACCAAAGATTTTTAGAGGGTAAAAATAGACTTTATAATATGACAGATGCAAAAGGAACACTATCAACTGGAGAAAACCCTGATTTAGTCAAGCCTAGTGATGATAAAGACAATAATAAAGATAATAATAATCAAAATTCATCTGGAGGGGAGATAAATCATGACAGTAACTTGCCTAGCAAAGGAGTCAGTAGTTCATCAGCAAGTAGTAGTTCAACTAGTTCAGGTAGTTCAAATAGTTCACCCAATACAAGTAGTTCATTTAAAAATAAAAAAGATGCTACTATAAACTTTAAAATTATTTATGAAGGCGAAAAAAATGGTTTGATTCCTGAAAATAAAAAATGTATAGTTGTAGAATTCCCTAAAAGAGATAATCAAGTAGGGGTAATATATAATGAAAAAAATAATTTGTATTATAGTGAAGAATTATCAAAATTAAGTAAATCACCTACATATATAGGTCTTATTAGCAAAGATATTAAAAAAGAAGATTTAATAAATATGGAAAAATATAAGTTTATGAAAGAAAAAGGAGAAGAAATAATATTTGGAGATTTGAATAATGACAAAATAGTTAATGGTCAAGATTTATTGAATTTACAATCAGTTCTAAATGGAAAGATAAAAATTTCAAAGGATAAAGAAATTATAGCTGCAAATGTGACAATGGATTCTAAAATTGATAATGGAGATATTGATAGCATAATAAATAAGTTTGTAAGTAATAAAGATTATAAAGTCTTTGATATATACAAAGATGAGAACAAAAAAGACAAAGAATTTGATAAAGTAAGTGAGGAATCTTAAATGTTAAATGATTTGAATAAAAAACAAAAATATACAATATTAATTTTACTTTCTATTTTAGCAATTGTAGTAGGAATTTCTTATATTATAGTTATAAATTCACAGGAGAAAAATACTAAAAATGATATAGATGACAACAGTGAAATAAAAAAAGAAGTATCAATATCATTGAATGGAGATAGTATTTTATCTAAGAATAATAAAAACACTTTTAAATTAAAGTTAAAGATGTCACAAATTCCTTCAAATATATATTCAAGTGCAAGCTTTTCTATTTCTTTTGATAAAAATAAAGTTGAATTTATTGACATAGAAAAAGGTGATATATTAACTTACTCATCTAATTCACCATCTTGGGAATATGATGTAAAAGCAAGTAATAAAAGAGGTCAAGCTAATATTATGTATTTGGATTCTACAGGAGGAAAAGAATCGTTTACTAGTAAATCTATAGTAGAAGAAAGCAAAAATAATATTTTAATATTAGAATTTAAATTAAAAAATGATGTGGAAAGTGGAGAAAATATAAGATTTAAGATAAAAGATGCAGTTTTTGCAACTGTTAATGGGGACAAAGATAACTCAAGTTTATCAACAAAAAATAAAAACATTAAATTTGATGACTGCAATATAAAAATAGAGTAATTTTCTAGGGGGATGAGAAAAATGAAGCAGATAAAAAAAATAGTCATATCCTTACTTTTGATTATGGTTTTTGCTGTTACAGGATGTAATGTAGTTAGTAGTGGTGAAGGCAGTGGAGCTTCTGGAGATAGTAGTAAGATTCCTGAAAATGGAGTAGTAACTGCACAAACATTTGAAAAAATAAAAAATAGTGGAGAAATGGCTTTACTTGAAGGTAATAATAAAGATTTTTCTTATGAATGGATGTTTTTGGCTAGTGATATTAAAGAACCTAAAGATATAAACTTAAAAGTTAATTCAGTAAGTGAAAATATAGATTTAGTAAAAGAAAAAGCTAAATCAGATCTAGTTTATGGATTTTCTTTTGAAGAAACTTCAAGTTTAGAAAGTAACACAGCTTTATCAATTATATTTAATAGTAAATTAAAGTGTAGTGCAGCAGATATATATAAGCTAAATTCAGATAAATTAGAAAAGGTAACTACAGCCACTGTAGATTTTTCATCAGATAAAACAACTATTAACTTTAGTATACAAAATCGACAAGGAACATTTTATATTGTAGGAAGTGATCCAAAACAAGCAGCAATAGATGCAGATACTGATGGAAGTAGTTCAGATAGCTCAGAGAGTTCAAATGGTGGAATTCGTAATGATAGTAAGAGTGACAAAGCGAAACAAAGTTTAGAATATAAAAAGCAGATGGGAATTAATGTAGAAGAGGGGACTCCAGGAAAAGATGGAAAGGACAAATATTTAACCGATCCAACTCCAGCTGGAAAACCTAAACCATTTGAATGGAATGAAAGTGGAAATAAAGTTGACAAAAGTAAAGTAGCAGGATATGTAACTTTGTCAATCGATTGTAAGACTTTATTAAAACCAGAAAATAGAAAGGTTGCAATAGAAAATGGAAAAGGAGATATGATTCCATCAGATGGAATTATATATAAAACTAAAAAAGTTAAGTTTTACAAAAATGAAGCAGTATTCGATGTTTTATTAAGAGAAGTGAAAGCTAATAAAATTCATATGGAATTCTCAATGACTCCCATTTATAACAGTAATTATATAGAAGGTATTCATAATCTATATGAGTTTGACGGAGGAGAATTAAGTGGATGGATGTATCAAGTTAACGGATGGTATCCTAATTATGGATGTAGTAGATATAAATTAAAAAATAATGACAAGATAAAATGGAGATATACTTGTGATTTAGGTAAAGATGTTGGATGTGATTGGATGGCAAATAAAAAATGATAAACTCTTTTAAATCTTACCATCCAATTGTGAATTTTTATTATTTTACAGTAGTAATATTATTTAGCATGTTTTTCATGCACCCTGTTTTTTTAGGTATATCTTTTATTACATCATTCATTTACTCTATTTGTTTAAATGGAGGAAAAGCTGTAAAGTTTAATATTGTATATATGATACCATTTTTAGTATTTTGTGCAGTAATAAATCCAGCCTTTAGTCATGCAGGAGTAACTATTCTTGGATACTTTAGTACAGGAAACCCATTAACCCTAGAATCTATTATTTATGGTATAGCAGCAGCAACTATGTTTATATCAATGATTCTTTGGTTTTCTTGTTATAACGCAGTAGTATGCTCAGATAAATTTATATATCTATTTGGACGAATAATACCAGGATTATCACTTATTATATCTATGGTATTAAGATTTGTGCCAAAGTATAAGGCACAAATTAAAGTAATATCTAATTCACAAAAATGTATAGGGAGAGACGTTAGTAACGGAAATATAATAACTAAGGCTCTTAATGGAATAAAAATTTTATCTATAATGATGACTTGGGCATTGGAAAATGGGATAGAAACAGCTGATTCAATGAAATCAAGGGGGTATGGTCTTAAAGGAAGAACTAGTTTTTCAAATTATAGATTTGATAATAGGGATAAAATTGTAATAACTATAATGATTTTTTTTACAATAATAATTTTAATAGGTCATTCTAGGGGAGAAAACACTATGATTTATTTTCCTGCCATAAAAACGGTTCCTATTACAATATTTAGTATAATTGATTATACTGCATATTTTCTTTTATGTATTATCCCAGTGATTCTTGATATTAAGGAGGAAATAAAATGGAGACATTTAGAATTGAACAATTAGCTTTTTCTTATCCTAATATGGAAAAACTAGCTTTAAAAAACATAAATTTAACTATTGATTCTGGAGAATTTGTAGTAATTTGTGGAAAGTCAGGCTGTGGGAAAAGTACATTAATAAGACATTTAAAAACAGTACTTACACCTTATGGAAAAAGAGAAGGTGATATATATTTTCAAGGGAAATTGCTTGATTTAGTTGATGATAGAACTCAGTCATCACAAATAGGGTATGTATTGCAAAGCCCTGAAAATCAAATAGTAACAGATAAAGTATGGCATGAATTAGCTTTTGGTCTTGAAAGTTTAGGTTATGACAATAATACCATTCGACTTAGAGTAGCAGAAATGGCTAGTTTCTTTGGTATACAAACTTGGTTTAGAAAAAATGTAACAGAACTTTCAGGGGGACAGAAGCAATTATTAAATTTGGCTTCAATTATGGCGATGCAACCATCTGTACTAATTTTGGACGAACCAACTAGTCAACTAGATCCTATAACAGCTAGTGATTTTTTAAAGACTATAAAAAAAATTAATGAAGAACTGGGAATTACAATAGTAATGGTAGAACATGATTTAGAAGAAGTTTTTAATATGGCTGATAGAATAATACTTATGGATGAAGGAGAAGTAATTATTGATGATAAGCCAAAGAATGTGGGGAAAAAGGTAAAGCAGCTAATGCCAGATATGTTTGAGGCAATGCCATCTCCTATAAAAATAACTTCTTCTTTAAATATAAATGAAACACCTATTACTGTAAAAGAGGGACGATACTTTATTAATGAATTATTTGCAAATGAAGAAGTAGCATATACAAGAGTAGAAGATGATAAAGAATGCAATAATATATACTCAGATAAAGCAGCAATAAAAATGAAGGATGTTTGGTTTAAATATGAGAAAGATGGCAATGACATTGTAAAAGATTTAAACTTTGAAGTTAAAAAAGGTGAGTTTTTCTGTGTAGTAGGAGGTAATGGTACGGGAAAAAGTACAACAGTTTCACTAATATGTGGAATAAACAGACCTTATAGAGGCAAAGTAGAAGTTTTTGAAAAAAATATAAAAGAATATAAAAATAAAGAGTTATTTAATAATAATATAGCTATTCTTCCTCAAAATCCTCAATCTTTATTTGTAAAAAATACAGTAGAAAAAGATTTATATGAAATGTTTCCTAAGTTGGCAATAAGCAAAAGAGAAAAAATGGATAAAATAGAAAAGATATCTAAACTAGTTGAAATAGAAGGCTTATTAAATCATCATCCATATGACTTAAGCGGTGGAGAGCAACAAAGAGCAGCTTTGGCAAAAGTATTGCTTTTAGAACCTAAACTATTAATACTTGATGAGCCAACAAAAGGCTTAGATGCTCATTTTAAAGTTAAGTTTGCTAAAATAATAAATAAATTAATAGAAAATAAAGTAACAGTAGTTATGGTATCTCATGATATAGAATTTTGTGCAAGTTATGCTCATAGATGTGCTCTTTTCTTTGATGGAAGTATTGTAACTAGTAACACACCAAATAAGTTTTTCTCGGGAAATAGTTTCTACACAACTGTAGCAAACAGAATGAGTAGGCAGGTATTTGAAAATGCTGTAACATGTGAGGATGTGATAACTTTATGCAATGGGAACAAGGAAGCAATGCTACAAACATTAGCTTAGTAGATAATCTATGTGACAATATTAACTCGATAGAAGAAAAAAAGAAGAAAATATATATAAAAGAAGAAAAAAAAGATAAAAGAAAAAAAAGAAGTAGGCGCTATTATTTTGCTAGAAATAGAGTTGCAAAAAGGACTTTAGGCAAAGATTCTAAATTAAGTAAAAGAACTTTTGTAGCCATGTTTATAATATTACTTGTTATACCATTCACTATATATTTAGCTGTTTTTCATGGAGATCAAAGAGAAAATTATTATGCAACTAGTCTTATTATAGTTATAGAAACCATGATACCATTTTTTATGGTATTTGAAGACAGAGATCCTCAGGCTAGAGAACTTGTTGTAATATCGGTGTTAGCAGCTATAGCGGTAGCTGGAAGAGGTGCATTTTTTATGTTGCCTCAGTTTAAACCTGTTGCAGCTATAGTGATAATAGCAGGAGTTTGTTTTGGAGGAGAAGCAGGTTTTTTAGTAGGAGCTGTTTCTGGAATTGTGTCTAATTTCTTCTTTGGGCAGGGACCTTGGACTCCATGGCAAATGTTTGCATTTGGGATAATAGGATTTATAGCAGGGCTATTATTTAAAAAAGGAATGTTAAAAAAGAAAAAGCTATCCTTATGTATATATGGGGGTATTTCCACATTTTTTATATATGGTTTTTTATTAGACACTGCATCCATATTTATGTTTTCAGAAAAAAATATAACAAAAGCAGGAGCTATATCAGTATACATAAGTGGTATACCATTTAATATAGTCCACGGCATATCAACAATATTTTTCTTGTTTATACTTAGTAAACCTATGATAGAAAAGCTTGATAGAATAAAGGTAAAATACGGATTAATTGAACCATAAAAAATAATGCTCCTTTAAGAGGAGCATTATTTTTTAGTCTAAAGCAGATTAGATTTTAATTCATGTTTTTATTTTGAACTTTATGTTTGTCCAACTATTTTACCAGTATCTTTTAAATCATATCCTCCAAGTCCTTCAAGCTCATCTTTGAATTCTTTAGAAGATAGAATATCAATAATAGATTTATAAACTGGATTATCTAAATCAGATTTTTTTATTACTAAGTCGTAACGCTCTATTTGAAGAGGAATAAATTCAATATTATCCACTTGTTTCGAAACCTTTTCATTACCGATTCCCACATCAGCACCACCTCTAGCAACATAACTAGCCACGCTAAGATGAGATGTTTCTTCATTTTCATATCCATTTATATCAGTAGATACATTAAATGAATGAAGTTTTCCATCAAGCAATACTCTAACTCCGGAACCTTTTTCTCTATTAATCATAGTAATGTCATTTCTACTTAAATCATTCCAATTTTTTATATTTTTAGGATTACCTTTTTTAACATAAAACCCTTGTGTTCTATAAGCAATATTAATTAAAATACAAGGCACACCTGGTAATAATTTTTTTACAAAATTAGTATTATATGTATCCGTATCCCTATCCCAAAGATGACAAGAAGATATGGAAACTTTGTTATTATACATGTCGTATAATCCATTATAGCTGCCTATATGAGAACGATATGTTCTTATATTTTTTGTTTTAACTTCTATCATTCTACATAATATATCTAAAATAATATCTTGGCCAGAAATTATAATTTCTCCACTTTTTGTAGCAGAAGGTTTCATATTGATAGTAAGTTCAAATAAGGGCGTGGAATTATTTATAAA
This sequence comes from Terrisporobacter petrolearius, assembly GCF_020748185.1. Classification (GTDB taxonomy): domain Bacteria; phylum Bacillota; class Clostridia; order Peptostreptococcales; family Peptostreptococcaceae; genus Terrisporobacter; species Terrisporobacter petrolearius. The sequence goes on from NZ_JAHZMO010000028.1 coordinate 10,743, forward strand.
TGTATTTTTTTGACTATTTATATAATTTTCCACATCACTTTTATCAATTCTTATTTTTCTACCAACCTTATAAGAGGGAAGCTCTCCTCTCTTTATCATTTCATAAACTGTATTTTTTGTAATGTTTAACATTTCAGCAACTTCTATTGCATTTAATGATGAGTTCATAACAAACACCTCCCTAGAAATATTGTAACATAAAATATTTTTTTTACTAAATATTCTAAAAAATGTATAAACTTGTTGATATAAAAGTATCAAATATATACAATATAAATTATAAAACATGACATAATGTTACAAAACATAATAAAACATAATAAAGGGGGATGTTTATGAAAGTTTTAAGAAAGTTAGGAATAATAGGTCTAGTTTTAGGTTTAGCACTAGGAGTAGTTGGGTGCTCTAGTAACATTGAAGACAAAAGTAAAAAAGATGACATAATAAGTGAAGAGGTAGTAACTTTAAATATATCTGCAGCAGCATCTCTACAAGAGGCAATGACTGAATTAGAAACAAAATTTAAAGAAATAGATCCAAATGTAAAACTAGAAGTTAACTTAGGATCTTCTGGAGCTTTACAGCAACAAATAGAGCAAGGCGCTACTTGTGATGTGTTTATATCAGCAGGTGAAAAACAAATGAAAGCATTAGAAGAAAAGGATTTATTATTAGATGAAACAAATAAAACTTTATTAACTAATGATTTAGTATTAGTTGCTACCAAAGGAAAAACAGTTAAAGATTTAGATAGTATATCATCTGATGGTGTAAAACATATAGCTATAGGAGATCCAGAGTCAGTTCCAGCGGGTAAATATGCTAAAGAAGTTTTAGATAATACAAAGTTATATAATAAAGTAGAAAATAAACTTGTTCTTGCGAAAGATGTAAAAGAGGTTTTATCTTGGGTTCAACAAGGAAATGCTGATGTTGGATTTGTTTATTTGAGTGATACTGTAGGTGCTGATAAAATAGAAGTTGTTTTAACTACAGACAAAGATACTCACTCATCTATAAATTATCCAGTTGCTGTAATGAAAGAAAGTAAAAAACAGGATAAAGCTAAAGCATTTGAGAATTTCTTATTAAGTGATGATGGGCAGGTTGTTCTTGAAAAATATGGATTTAAAAAAGCTAATTAGGTTATAGAATTGGAGGAAGTATAATGAATGCAGGTTTAACACCACTTTGGATATCAATAAGGACATCTTTATTAGCAACATTCATAACATTTTTTATAGGAATAGGAAGTGCTTATTTAGTAGCAAATTATCAAGGTAAGTGGAAAGGCCTAATAGATAGTTTATTTACTTTACCTCTTGTACTTCCTCCAACAGTATTAGGTTTCTTTTTACTTCTTTTATTTGGTAAAAATGGGCCTATGGGGAGATTACTAGCACTTATGGACAAAAGTATAATTTTTACCTGGAGTGCTACTGTTATTGCAGCGACAGTTGTTGCCTTTCCAATGATGTATAGAAGTGCAAGATCAGCTTTTGAGCAGATTGATATTAATTTAATTTCAGCAGCCAAGACATTAGGCCTTAGTAATTGGAAAATTTTTTATAAAATTGCAATACCCCTTGCTTGGCCTGGAATAATAGGCGGGTTAGTATTATCATTTGCAAGGGCATTAGGAGAATTTGGAGCAACACTTATGATAGCAGGCAATATTCCAGGAAAAACGCAAACAATGCCTTTAGCCATATTTTTTGAAGTTCAAGCTATGGATTATAAAGGAGCTATGCTTTGGGTAATGACTATTGTAGCTATTTCAGTAGTAATGATACTTATATTGAATAAATGGTCTGACAAGCAACAAGAAATTGTAGGGAAGAGGGGTTAGGGTATGTCGTTAATAGTAGATATAGAAAAAGACTTTGGCTCCTTTTCTCTAAAAGTTAATATAGATCAAGAAAGTGGCGTTTTAGGTTTTTTAGGAGAGTCAGGTTGTGGAAAAAGTATGACTTTGAAATGTATAGCAGGAATTGTTAAACCAGATAAAGGTAAAATAATTTTAAATGGAAGAGTATTTTTTGATTCACAAAAGAAGATAAATATTCCTCCTCAAGAGCGTAAAGTAGGTTATTTATTTCAAAATTATGCACTATTCCCTCATATGACTGTAAAAGAAAACATTGAAATAGGATTGGGGAATTTTAGTAAAGAGGAGAAATGTAAAATAGTAAAAGACTATCTTCGTAAAATGAAACTAGAAGGATTTGAAAAAAGATATCCTTATCAGTTGTCAGGTGGACAAAAACAAAGAATAGCATTTGCTAGAGCTTTGGCATGTAATCCAGAAGTACTTATTTTAGATGAACCATTTTCTGCACTGGATTATCATTTGAAAAGTAATATGGAAAATGAATTAATAGATATTATTAATGATTTTAAAGGTCATATTGTATATGTTACTCATGATATAAATGAATCTTATCGTATATGTGATGATATAGTTGTATTTAATGAAGGTTTAGCTATAAATAAAAGATCTAAAAAAGATCTATTTAAGCACCCTATGTCAATGACAGAAGCAATTATCACAGGTTGTAAAAATATTTCTCAAATAGATATAATTGATAGAAAAAGAGTATTTGCCAAAGAATGGGGAATAGAATGTACATTGTCACAGGATATAACAGACAAAGCAAAGTATATTGGTATTAGAGCACATCATATGAGAATAGTTAAAAATAACCTTCAATTTAGCAGAGAAAATTTATTTGAACTCTCAGTAGTAAAAGTTTTTGAGAGTTCGTTTACATATATAGTCTATGTGAAAAATTTAGAAAATGAAAATTCTAGTACAATACAATTAGAAACTAATAAAAATATAGAGCCTTTAAAAGTTGGAGATAAGATTTTTGTAAAGTTTGATGAAAATTGCTTATTTGATTTTTGTTAAAATTAAGATTGATACAATAGTTGTAATGTAAATTGAATAAAAAAGTGTAGATTTTGTATATAGTTCAAAACCTACACTTTTTTTCATTTTTATGATAATATAATATTGTAAATAAAAATGAAAAGGGAGAGTTGTTTTTGAAAAATAATAAGAGCATTGTGGGAGAACTTCTTTATAAATAGGGAGTAACCACAAACTACTATCCTTATTTATAAAGAAGTCTTTTTTATATAAGATTGATATATAAATAAAGGAGATTAAAATGAATTTAGATACATTTGAAAAATTACAATTAAATGAAGTTAAAGAATTAGTAAAAGTACACTGTGTAAGTTCACTTGGGAAAAGTCTTATAGACAAATTAGAACCCAGTGGAAATTATTCTGTTGTTAAGAAAAAGTTAGAAGAAAATAAAGAAGCAAGAAAAGTATTAGAAAATAGTAATCATGTACCACTAGAAGGATTATTTAATATATATCCTGTAATAGATAAAGTAGAAAAGGGAATGATTTTAGATGTTGCGGAACTTGTTTCTAGTGAAGATTTCTTAAGAGGATGTAGAAAGACAAAATCATTTATGTTGGATAAGGAATTTTATTCACCTACATTAAGTTCTTATGCATTAAATATAACAGAATGCGAAAATATAGAAGAAGAAATTAAATTTTCAATTAAAAATAATAAAATTTCTAGTGAAGCTAGTAAAGAATTGAAGAAAATTAGACGAAGTATAGATATATGCGAAGGTAGAATAAAAGAAAGATTAAATAAATTTTTAACATCTTCTACTAATAAAAAGTATATACAAGAATTTATTATAAGCAAAAGAGATGATAGATTTGTAGTACCTATTAAATCATCTTTTAAAAATGAAGTTGATGGAGCAATTTTAGATACTTCTTCAAAGGGTTCAACAGTGTTTATAGAACCAGCATCCATAAGCAAATATTCTTTAGATTTAATTACATTAAAAAGTGAAGAATCTATAGAAGAATATAAGATTTTATCATATCTTACAGAATTGATTTATGACAAAATTAGAGAGATTAAATTAAATATGGAAATAGTATCTAAGTATGATATGATATTTGCTAAGGCTAAATTTAGCCAAAATAATAAATGTATTACTCCAAAGATAAATAATCATGGCTATACTAAGATTGTTAAAGGAAAGCATCCTTTGTTAAAAGTCAATGTAGTGCCTTTGGATTTTGAAATAGGTAATAAATATAGAAGTTTAATTATAACAGGACCTAATGCAGGTGGAAAAACTATTACTCTAAAAACTGTAGGTATCTTAACTTTAATGACACAGTGTGGTTTCGATATACCAGCCATGGAAAATACTGAAATTAGTGTGTTTGAAAAAGTATTTGTTGATATAGGAGACAATCAAAGTATAGAAAATGCACTTAGTACTTTTTCCTCTCATATAAAAAATATAGCAGATATTATGAGAGAAGCTAACAAAAATACCTTGATACTCTTTGATGAAATAGGTTCTGGAACAGATCCAAATGAAGGTGCTAGTTTAGCTATTGCACTCCTAGAAGAGTTTTATCAAATGGGTTGTATTATGATAGCATCTACTCACTATGAAGAAATTAAACACTTTGCCAATAAACATCCTCATTTTGAAAATGCAGGAATGATGTTTAATAAGGAAACATTAGAGCCATTATACAAGCTTGTTATTGGCAAATCAGAGGATAGTAATGCCTTATTTATTTCTAAAAAAATGGGAATAAAAGATAAAGTTTTACAAAAGGCAAAAACTTATATGGACAATAAAAATTATGATTTCACTTTAGTAAAAGAAAATAAGATTTTAAATAAAGTTGTTGAAAAAGAAAATTTAATTTTGACAGATTTTCCGAATCTTGAAATGGGAGATAAGGTAGAACTATTAGATTTCAATGATTTTGGTATAGTGTATAAGCCGATTGACAAATTTAACAACGTGGAAATTTTATATAAAGATGAATTTATTAATATAAATGCTAGAAGATTAAAATTACAATTTAAAGCTAAAGAATTATATCCAAAAGGGTATGATTTAAATAGTTTGTTTGTAAGCTTTGAAAAAAGAAAGCTAGATAGGGATATAGAAAGAGGATCTAAAAAAGCTTTAAAGAAAATTCAAAAGGAAATAAAATACAATAGATAAGTTAAAGAAAAGTGGAAGTGTAACTTGTTACACTTCCACTTTTCTTTAATTATCATTTTTAAATTTAAACTTTGTTTTAGGACTGGTATAATCTGATTTAGCAACTAACATATTATCACTTTGTCTTACATTAACGTACTTTCCTTGTGGCGCTATTAAACTAAATTTCATATATCCTGTTCGTAAAATATTGAAAATAGTAGCATTATTTTTATTAACATCAGCAACTAATGAACCATTATAATCGATTCTTACAAATTGTCCCCCAACAATTTTAAGTTTTACCTGATAGTTATTAATAGGAATTATTTTAAAGGTTTCTCCTTGTTGAGCAATAGTGGCCACGGCATATAAAACTTCATTATATCCTACTATTACAAATGCATTTGAAAAAAGTGATTTTATTTTTACCTTATGAATATCTAGTCCTGGATATATGTTTGTTTCAAGTTCTGTTACAGGCGGAAATTGTGAAATAGATGGACTGGGTCTTGAAATTATTAAAGCTGGTGATGTAGGAACAGGTACTATTTGTATAATTGGTTCTCGATTAAGGATACTCATATTTTACCCCCTTATATTAAACTACTTATTATATTTTATGATGATAGGTAAGTTAAGGTTACTTGTAGTATTTAAGCAGTAATAATATCATTCTTGGATGAAAATAAAAACGCTAAAATATATGAAATACTTGTATTTATTGAGAGAATATGTTATTCTTAGAATAAGAATAAATAAAGATTAATTTAGATAATAATTTTTTCCTATAAAGACAAATTATTGCTATATAGTCTTTATAGGAGGATTAATATAATGGATAAAAAGATAATATGTAAAGACTGTAAAGCTGAGTTCTTATTCACAGAAGGAGAACAACAATTCTACAAAGAAAAAGGATTTGATAACGAGCCAGTTAGATGTCCAGAATGTAGAAAAGCTAGAAAACAACAAAATAACAACAACAGAAGATAATTCTGTTAAAGACAAGCTATAAGATTTAATCTTATAGCTTTTTTAGTTAAAAAAAGAAAAATATATTAAAATTAATTGTAGTTCAATAAAAATTAAACTTATAATAAATTTCCTAAAAAATGTTAATGAAATTTTACATTTCGACAACGTTCACGAGCATTGACTTCTTATAATTAGGGGTATATAATGGATAATTATTAGATTAAAAACAAAATTGATAGAGTGGAGATGAATAGTATGGAAGGAAGCATAGAAGCGATTGCTACCAATAATTTATTGTTAATATTTTCGATGATAATAATTACGGGTATTGCACTGGGAAGGGTAAGTGAAATATTAAAAATTCCAGATGTAATACTATATTTAATATCCGGCATAATAATAGGACCAGCTTTTTTAAATATTTTAAGTATAGGGGCTTTTCCAGTAGAAAATAATTTAATACTTACTTTTGGATCAGCATTTATATTATACGAAGGTGGCAAAGAAATTAATTTAAAAGTACTAAATAAGGTAAAAGTAAGTGTAGGAATGTTATCAACAGTAGGTGTTGTAATATCTGCAGCTGTAGTAGGCGTTGTGGCAGCTAAAGTATTTAATTTACCTATTATGACGGCGCTTCTTTTAGGAGCTGTTGTAGCGTCAACGGATCCGGCAGCACTTATACCTGTATTTAAACAGGTTAGAATAAAGGACAAGATAAAACAAACTGTTGTAAGTGAGTCTGCTTTTAATGATGCAGTAGGTGCTATATTATCTTCTGCATTATTAGGTATAGTTATGAGTGGTCAGTTCTCAGCAGTAGATAGTATTAAGGAATTACTTATTTCAGCAGCAGTAGGAATAGGTGTAGGAATATTAGTAGGATATTTATTAATAATATTAGTTTCAGATAAAAGAGTGGGAATATTCCATTCCTATGCCCCAATTATGTCAATGTTAACAGTTACTCTTGCTTATGAGCTAGCTACAATGTTTTATGGTAGTGGATATATGGCAGTATTTATGGCAGGATTAATTTCAGGAAATAAAAAAATGTTTGGAATTTGGTTAGAAGAAGCTGATTATCAACCAACAGTACATTTTACGGAAAGTATAGCTATAATATGTCGTATGTCTATATTTGTTTTACTAGGTACTCAAGTAAATATATCAGCATTAGCTCAATATTGGCTACCATCATTAATAACAGTATTAGTTTTAATGTTTGTAGGAAGACCTTTAGTAGTGTTAGCATCGACTGCATTTGATAGAAAGGCACAGTGGACATTTAAAGATAAATTATTTATGATGTGGGTTAGAGAAACTGGGGTTATACCAGCTGCAGTATCAGGAATAATAGTGGCTATGAAAGTACCAGGTTATGAAATAATATCTTCAGTAGTATTTATGACTATACTTGTAACTTTAATAGTACAAGCAAGTACTACAAAACTAGTTGCGAAAAAATTAGGCGTATTAGAAGAAACAACAGATAACGTATCTGAAGTAGTTGCTTAATGTAATTATAAATCCTCTTGTAATATGATATTTATATCATATTACAAGAGGATTTATTTATTTGGGAATAATATAATATTTAGGCTTTAACTTTTAATAAGATTACAAAATGAAATAAATTCAATGATATATAAAAAAAAATATATGTAACCTATAAAATATATTTTTAGTGTACAATTGTTTATAAACAGTTACCGAAGTGTGTAGGGGGTATAGATGAAAAGGATAGTAGTGTTAATTGTTTTTGCGGTAGTGATATTTTTAAATTATGATAAAATAGATGAAATTTTTTTTAGAATGAATCTATCACAAAATCAGTTGAATTATGATAAAGAATACTTTTTTGATTTAAATGGTGATGGGGAACGTGAAGAAATAATGTTAGAGTCATATAAAGACGGGAAAAATGATTTTATTGTGAACTTATATATAAATAATAAATTAAAAGAAAAATTTAAAGATGAAAATAATATAAGTGTACATATATATGATTTCAACAAGATTGACAATAAGAAAGAAATATATGTAATTCTAGGTGATAAGATTGAAAATAGTAAAATAAGTATTTTTACATATTGTGGTGAAAATAAAAGTTATAATTTCACAATGAATGGAAGAATTATAAATAATGATGATAAAAATGGAACAATGAAAATTACTTATGGAGTAACAGATGATTCAGCTAATTTTAATCATTATAGTAAAGTTATTGGTGATGAATCAATTTTTATAAATTATGTTTATAAAAGAAAACTTGATTGTGATTTTACTGAGATAGATAAAAAAGAAGCTGAAGTTGTAGGTATTAGTAAAGAAAATAAATATGTAGTAAAAGATGAAACTATAGTATATGAGACGAATATTGGTAATGTAAAGGCATATAATCTTTTAAGAGGTGATAAAATTAATTTAGTATCACTTTATAATTATAATGGTAATCAATGTATAAAAGTAGTAAATGAAGCAGGAAGATATGGATGGATAAAAGTAGAAGATAAGCAACTTTTTGAACTTGAAAAATAGCAAAAGGTCAACATATAATTTATATGTTGACCTTTTGCTATTTTTATTTTTTCTCTATCAACTTTAATTCTACAGGAGCAAAGTTTTCAACCTTCTCGCCAGATAAAAATCTGTGTGCTAAGTTTACTGCAGTTTTTCCAATTAATTTGGGTTGTTGAGCTATAGTTGCAGCCATATCACCTTTTTGTACAGATATTACAGCATCATCTGTGGCATCAAATCCTACAACTAAAACATCCTTCATATTTGCATCTTGTAAAGCTTTTAAAGCACCAAGAGCCATCTCGTCATTTTGAGCAAAGACAGCATTAATATTACCCTTTGATTGAATTATATTTTCCATTACAGAAAGGCCTTTAGTTCTATCAAAATCAGCACTTTGCTTAGTTATTATTTTTAAATTACTATTTTTTACTTCATTATCAAATCCGTATCCTCTATCACGAGTTGCAGAAGATCCGGCTATACCTTCAAGTTCCACTATGTTTCCTTTATTGCCTAATTTTTCAATTAAATACTTGGCAGCCATTTTTCCACCTTCCACATTGTCAGAAGCAACATGAGAAATGACTTTCCCACCATTAGAAACTCTATCCACTGTAATTACAGGTAGATCTAAGTTATTTGCTACCATAACTGAGGCTATGGCAGAATCTGAATCAACAGGATTTAATAAAACCACATCTACGTCTTTAACAGATATATCTTCCATGTTAGAAACTTCTTTGGCAGGATCATTTTGAGAGTCTAGTACAACTACATTGTATCCCAATTTTTTTGCTTCATTTTCTATACCAGATTTTAAATCTACGAAGAAAGGATTGTTTAAAGTAGATACTATAAGACCTATTTTCTTAGTATTATCAACACTTTTTTTGCTACATCCAACTAGTAATGATGTACATAAAATTAATGATATTATTATGGTAGTTATTTTTTTAAACATTTTTACTACCTCCTAGTTACCTTTTCTGTCTAAAAGTACAGCTATTAATATAACAGCACCTTTAACCATCATTTGATAATATGATGATACGTCTAATATGTTTAAGGCATTGCTTAAAACACCAATTATTAATGCACCAATTATTGTTCCAGTTATTTTTCCTTTACCACCAGTAAGGGAAGTTCCTCCAAGAACTACAGCTGCTATAGCATCAAGTTCATATCCATTACCTGCAGTTGGTTGAGCAGAGAATAATCTAGAAGTTATTATTATACCTGCAATAGAAGCAAGTAGACCACTTATAGTATAAACTGCTATTTTTATTTTGTCTGTATTTAAACCAGAAAGTCTTGTTGCTTCTTCGTTTGAACCTAAAGCATAAGTATATCTACCCATTTTAGTATTTTTAAGTATATAAGTACATACTGTAAATGTTACTATCATAATTAGAGCAGGTGTAGGTATACCGAGAATTTTACCTCCACCAATTTGTCCGAAACTTAAAGCTAACTCACCACTTCCAAGAGTTATTGGCTTGCCATCAGTATAAACTAAAGTTAAACCCCTAAGGACAGTCATTGTAGCAAGAGTTGCTATGAATGGTTGCAACTTACCTTTAGTTATTATGAAACCATTTAAAAATCCTACTAAAGCACCTATTACCAAAGCAGCTAAAACTGCCACAAATACATTATTACCTGAAACTAATAGAGAGGCACATAGAGCGCCACTTATGGCAAGTATAGAACCTACAGATAAGTCAATTCCACCAGTTAATATAACAAAAGTCATACCTGCTGCAATTATTCCATTTACTGAAGTTTGTCTTAATATATTAAATATGTTTTTTGTACTTAAAAATGATGGGCTAAGTATTGAAACTACCACTATTAGAGCAAGTAGTCCTACTAAGCTTTTGTATTTTATTAATGTTTCCTTTAAATCAAATTTATTATGCTTTTGCTTCACTTGAGATGACATCCCTGCGATCCTCCTTAATTTCTACTGCACATTTCAATATTTTTTCTTGCGTAGCTTCTTTTATATCAAATTCTCCTGTTATTTTACCATTACTTAAAACTAGAATTCTGTCAGATAGACCTAGAATTTCTGGCATTTCAGAAGAAATCATAATGATTGCTTTTCCCTGTGATTTAAACTCGTTTATTAAATCGTAAATTTCTTTTTTAGCACCAACGTCAACACCACGAGTTGGTTCGTCTAAGATTAACACATCAGGGTGTGTCATAAGAGCTTTTGCTATGGCCACCTTTTGCTGGTTACCTCCAGATAATTTTTTAATTAATTGTTCCATGCTAGGAGTTTTAATTCTTATTCTATCTATATAACTATTAACTCTTTCTTTTTCTTTATTTTTATCAACTACAAAAGATTTTGAAATTCTTTCTAGAGAAGATAAAGTCATATTTTCTCTTATTGATAAACCTAAAATAAGTCCGTCACCTTTTCTATCTTCACTTACATAAGCAATTCTATTTTTTACACCATCTTGAGATGATTTAAGATTTAGCGTTTTTCCTTTTTTTATAATACGACCTTTTTCTAAAGGAAGGTGGCCGTATATACTTTTAGCAAGTTCACTTCTACCAGCACCCATAAGCCCTGATACGCCAAGTATTTCCCCGGCTTTAACTTCAAAAGAAATATCTTTTACAAACTTATTAGAAACACTTTCTAATTTTAAAATTGTTTCACCTTTTTCAACTTGTAAATGAGGAAACTGGTCTGTTAGTTTTCTACCAACCATCATTTCTATCATTTTATCTTCATCAAGGTTACATATTTCTTCTTGACCAACAAACTTACCATCTCTAAGGACTGTTATATAATTGCAAAGTTCAAAAATTTCTTTTAATCTATGTGATATATAAACTATAGCTTTATTATCAGCTTTTAGCTCATTTATAACTTTAAATAATGATTTAGTTTCTTTATCAGTTAAAGCATCTGTTGGCTCGTCCATTATTATTATTTTTGCGTCTAGAGAAAGAGCTTTAGCGATTTCTATCATCTGCTTTTCGCCTATACTTAAGTTTTGGACAAGCTCTCTAGGGTCTTTATTTATATTCAATCTTTTTAATAAAACTTGGCTGTCAGCGTGTAATTTATTAAAATCTATTTTGAATCCTTTTTTAGGTTCTCTACCTAAGAATATATTTTCACCTATGCTTAGGTCATTAACTAAGTTTAATTCTTGGTGTATTATTGCGATACCTTTGTCTGTGGCATCCTTTGGTCCTTTGATATCTTCTTTTTTTCCTTCATAGAAGATTTCACCCCCGTCTTTTTTATATACACCACTTAGTATTTTCATAAGTGTTGATTTCCCAGCACCATTTTCACCCATAAGAGCCATGACTCTACCTTCGTAAAGTTCAATATTAACTCCATCAAGGGCTTTAACACCGGGGAATTCTTTAACTATATTTGTCATTTTTAAAATTGGTGTTTTCATTAAAATACTACTCCTGATTTTAAAATTATGTTAGCGTAAGGACTACATTCTCCAGTTCTTACTACTGCCTTGCTGTCTTTTGTTAAAACTTTAAATTCTTCATGACTTACTTCTTGTAATTTAGAAACTCTTTTTTTTATTGCTTTGTAAACTTCTGGATTTTTTTCTTTTATTTCAGTGGCTATTATAGCTTCTTCAACACATAATTCTTCAAGTATTACATCTAAAGTTTGAATAAAAGTAGGTACATTATGAGTTAAAGCTAAATCTATTCTTTTAGTTTGTGATGGAATTGGTAAACCACAATCTCCAATAGTTAAAGACTCAGTATGTCCCATTTGACTTATTACATAAGATAACTCGCTATTTATCATTTTTGTTTTTTTCATAATTACCTCCTAAAGTTGTCAACGTCTTTTAATGTTGGTAGTGAGCTTTGAGCGCCTTCTTTCATAACAGATAAAGCACCTACTTTAGAAGCAAAATCCATGGCTTCTTCCATAGTTTTATTGTTTGATAGAGCAACTGCTAAAGCTCCTGTAAATGAATCTCCAGCAGCAGTAGTGTCAACTGCTTCAACTTTATATGCAGATTTAAAGAATGATCTTTCTTCATTTATATATAAGCTACCTTTAGATCCTAGGGTAACTATTAATTCTTTAACACCTTTTTCTATTACTCTACTAGCAGCTTTATTTATATCATCTTCACTTTCTATTTTTATTTCAGAGATAATTTCTAATTCAGTTTCATTAGGAGTCAATAAATCCACATTTTTTATTATTTCATCATCTAATTTAACTGCTGGTGCAGGATTAAGTATTGTGTATTTATTTAAGTCTTTTGCAACTTGTAGAGCATATTTTACAGTTTCTAAAGGAGTTTCTAATTGGATGACTACTATATCGCTGTTTTTTATGCAATCTATATTTTTATCTATATCATCTTTAGTTAATTTAAAATTTGCTCCTGGGGCTACAACTATAGCGTTTTGAGCATTTTTATCTACAGTTATAAATGCCACACCAGTAGAACAATTAGCTATATGAACATGATTTGTATTAACATTATCATTATTCAGGGCTTCTATTAATGTTTTGCCAAAACTATCATTTCCAACTTTGCCTATCATAAAAATATTTCCTTCTAATCTGGCCATTGCAACGGCTTGGTTAGCTCCTTTGCCTCCTGGTACTTCCTTGAAATTGCCTCCTAAAAGAGTTTGTCCAGGCTTTGGCATTGTATCAACATTAACAACTAAATCCATATTTAAGCTGCCTATAACGCATATATTTTTCATGTTTTACCTCCAAACTTATATTGTATACATGTTATGTATAAAAAAAATTTTGCTTTATATAGAGTAACATATTGAAAAAAATAGTGCAACATAATTCGATTGAATTTGACATATACAATGATATAGTATTTAACAATAAGTTAAATAAAATTTTAAATGTAATAGAAAAAAGATTAACTAGTCATTTATTACCATAGGGAATATAATATTATATGAAATATTTAAGTAAAGGTGGGTAAAAATGAAAAAATTATTAGCAATATTATTAGTATGTTTTAGTATTTTACTGGTGGGATGTGTAAATACAGACATAACATTGGATATAGACAAAAAAGGTAATATGACCATAGCTATGAAATTATTAACTAATAGTTATATGGCTGAGAATATAACACAAGAGGATTTACAAAAGGTAAAAGAAGAGTATAAGGCAGATTCTATTGAAAAAATAAATGAGGATAATCAGTCAGGGTATTTGCTGAATAAAGATTTAGGAAATATAAAAGACTTAATGTTAAGGGGAAATAAAGATATAAAAGATAGTAAATTTATAAATATATCAGAAGAAAAAAGTTTGATTTACAATACTTATGATGTTACTTTAAATATTAAAGAAGCTCTTATTGGAGAAATGACAGAAGAAGATTTGTCAATACTTAGCTTTATAGGAAACTCAGCTAATATGAATTTACATATGACAACACCATTTAAACTAGTACAATCTAATGCGACAAGTACATTTGAAGAGAAGGATGGAAGAACTACTTATAGCTGGAACTATACTTTAAACACACTGGATAACATTCATGTCAAGTTCAATGTTCCAAACTTTTCTAATATTATAATTATAGCCGGGGGAGTAGCAATTATAGCTATTGGTGGATTTATTTTTATAGGAAAAAGAAAAAATAAAGAAGTTTAATAGAAAAAGCCAGTATAAGAACTGGCTTTTTCTATTAAAAAATTTATGTTTGTTTATTCGATTATTTTAACCTTTACATAAACAGTCCCAGAAAAAATATCATGTATACCAGAAAAATTAAAGCTAAGGTCACAAGGTATACAATCTAAATTCCAAGTTATAGAGTTCTCTTCATTATTATATATTCCTCCTTGGCAAGGAGTTATATTTTTAATAATACTTCCATCAATGTCTTTTACAAAATCTAAAGGTAAGTTAAAAATATTATTTTGTGGAGTCATACCTCTTTCAACTGTAATTTTTTGATTATTAGCATAAACATAAGAGATATTTTGATAAAAAGAAGATAAAGGGGACAAATCTTTTAAATTATTATTGCTAAGGTCCAAATAAGTTAGGTTAGTTAATGCGCATAGAGGATTTATATCAGAAATTTTATTATTCAGAAGACTTAAAATCTTTAAATTTTCAGCATATTGTAAACCTTCTAAAGAATTAATATGGTTAGCGAATTCATCTAAAACAGTTAAGTTTTTTATATCATTAAAAGTAAGAATGCATTTATCATTTTTACCTAGAACAATATTTATAAGTGATTTTAATCTATCATCTGGAATGTTTACTTCGTTTTTTAAGTCTTTGGAAGACACATGATTAACAGATGAAGGAACATACTGCAAATCAGTAATGTAAGTGTTATCTAATATTAATGTATATAAATTATTTGCATGTTCTAAACCTTTTAAAGATTTGATGTTTTTATTGCTTAAATCTAAATATCGAAGCTTTAGTATATCTTTTAAAGTTATAATATTGTTCTTTTTATCTAAAATAAACATTAATTCTTCTTGTAAGTTTTTGTCTTCTATAATAACAGTTTGATCCACATCTACCAAATCTACTGTAACAATACCAGAAAAATAGCCATCATCACTTTCAAAAGTAAAACTAGGACTTTCAAAAGAAACTAATGATGTATCCCAAATTATCTCTTTATTCTCACTATTATATTTACCTAAGTGAGTAGGAGATATTTTTTTTGGTGTTTCACCATTAATGTCTTTTAAAAAACTAATATCTAATGTATAGAAATCAGATGACTCTATAACATCTTTGATTTCTATATCTTGATTTATGGCACGTAATTCTTTAAGGTTTTCTAAAGTAGATAATGAAGATAAGTCAGAAACTCTATTTTCATTAATTTTAATAAATCTAAGATTTTTTCCACTAGAAATAGGTGAAATATCTTTAATCTCATTACCGTTAAGTAGTAAAGACGTCAAATTAGTCATATTAGACAAATCTGGCACAACTGTAATCAAATTGTTATTTAAAAATAAAGTATTTAAATTTTGTAAGTTAACAAGTTGTTCCATGCTAGTTAATAAATTATTTTCAATAAGCAACTCTGTCATATTGATTGCATACTGAAGACCTTCTATACTACAGATATATTTGCCTAGGGAGGATATATCTGAATATATATAACCTTTTATACTTTCCAAGTCTGATTTAGTTATTTCTGTGTTTTTTTCCCTGGAAAAGTATTGGTTTATGACAGTCTTTAAATTTATGTCCGGCACTAAGTTAGTCATTTTACGCACCTCCTTTTTTATTTATATGATTGAAGATATTGATTTGTTAATATGGATTGATGGAGTTAGTAATAATTTATATTAAATTATAATATAATTAAATGATATTTATTAAAAATGAATAAATGGAGGTGATTAAATGTATGAAAGTGGTGCATTGCAACAACTAATAAAGTTAGTTAACAATGCTAAAAAATTAAAAATTGAGTACGGAGTTACAGGTCAAGAAGTAAACAGAGACAATAATAATATAATTACCTTCTCTTCTAATACAACGATGGAAGTAGATTATAGTGAAAAAAAAGGATCGGTAGTAACTGTTAGGGGTGATTTTTCAGGAACATATACAACGAAAGAAATTTTTGAAAATAATAGTGAAAAAATAATAAAAAAAAATAGCAATACTAATACAGAAACATCTTATGTAATTGAGTATAGTGAAGAGGATTATGATAAACTTTTTAATCCAGGAGGGAGATTACATCCTTTGCAAGTTGAAGAGTTAATTCCTGTAGATAGTCAAATGAATAATAAAAAATGTCAAGTATGTTCTCCTTCGAAAGTAATAACAGATTCCATACAAGGACATATAAAATCAACCTATGCTATTTATCAAAAAGATGAAAATTACTATGATATTACTATGATTATGAACCAATTGGATAAAGAATTAGAGGTACCACTTATGCAGTACTGTAATACTAAAATATATGAAATATAATATGATAAATTTTATATTTAGCAAAGTACACCTAAAGGTATATACCTTTAGGTGTACTTTATTTTAAAAATTCAGAGAACTTATGATTTAATATATTAAAAATTAGAACGTTAATGTATTAAAATATATTTAAAGTTCGATAAACCTTGAAAATTAATGAATTTTTTAACAAACACATTAATAACCACCTGTCAAATTACATTGAAGTTAAAAAAATAAATATTTGGATTAAAATACTTAAAAAAATAAACAAAAATAATATATAAATACATATAAACTTAAAAAAATAAACAAAAACATTAAAAATGATGTATAATGGAATAGTAACGACGAAAAAGAAATAAGGGAGATTTAACAATGAAGAAAAAAGTCACATTAACAAGTAAAATTTTACTAGGGTTATTTTTAGGTTTTATGTTTGGATTAATATTGAAATCATTGCCAGGAAGTTATATTAAGGACACAGTAATTATAGGTGGATTATTTAAGGTATTAGGTACTGGATTTACATCTGCAATTAAAATGATGGTTGTTCCGTTAGTATTTGTTTCATTAGTATGTGGAGCATCATCTATGGGAGATGTTAAACAATTAGGAAGAATAGGAAGTAAAACTATGGTATTTTACTTATCAACTACTGCTGTAGCAATAATCATAGCTTTATTTTTAGGAAGTGTATTAAAGCCAGGTGCAGGTCTAGATATGAGTGCTGTAGTTACTGGAGAGGTAGCCATAGGAGAGTCAAAATCACTTGTAGATATTATACTTGGCATAATACCATCAAATCCAATTGAATCATTTGCAAATGGTGATATGCTACAAATAATATTCTTTGCATTGCTTACAGGAGTGGCAATGAGCATGGTGGGTGAAAAAGCAGAGCCTGTAAGAAAGGTGTTTGAAAGTGCCAATGACATATGCATGAAAATGGTTGGAATAATAATGATGGCAGCCCCAATAGGTGTATTTGCCTTAGTTGCAGAAACTTTCTCAACTGTAGGTAAAGATGCTATATTAGTTTTAATTAAGTATCTAGCAGTTGTACTATTAGGTTTAGCTATTCATGTTACTGTGGTTTATGGTGGATTATTTAAAGTATTTACAAGACAAAAAATTAAGCCATTTTTAAAGAAGTTTACTAAAGTTGCAGCTATTACTTTCTCAACTTCATCAAGTAATGCGTCCGTTCCAGCTAGTATGGAGATATTAGAAGATTTAGGTGTAGGTAAAACTACAAGATCATTCACAATACCTATGGGAGCAACTATAAATATGGATGGAACTGCTATAATGCAAGGTGTGGCAGCTTTATTTATAGCTCAAATATATGGTATAAATTTAGAGATGAATCAAATGATAACGATAGTTTTAACAGCCACATTGGCGTCAATAGGTACTGCTGGAGTTCCAGGTGTTGGAATGATAATGCTATCTATGGTTCTTACTTCTGTCAACTTACCGCTAGAAGGAATTGGATTAATTATGGGAGTGGAAAGAATAGTAGACATGTTTAGAACGACAGTTAATGTTATGGGAGATAATGTGTGCACACTAATTATAGCCAATAGCGAAAAAGATTTTGACATAGACAAATATTGTAGTGAAGAAAAACAAGAAATAGTGGCGTAAGCTCAAGTTTAATAATTTTCTTTATTGTTACAAATTAATATAACTAAATAATAAAAAGAACATCTACAAATCATATTTTGTAGATGTTCTTTTTATTATTTAAATTTTGTATAAATACCATTTACAAGTTCTTCTTTCAAATTTTAGTTCAAAAGGTTTTATAATATTGTTTATACAAGATTGGCATTTATAAACTATAAATGAATCACCAGCAAATTTACAATCTACAAGATCCATAACTTTATCTACTTTTATAATTTTGGTAGAATTTCTATCTTCAAATTTAAATTTAATAGGTTGTAT
Organism: Terrisporobacter petrolearius; assembly: GCF_020748185.1. Taxonomy (GTDB): domain Bacteria; phylum Bacillota; class Clostridia; order Peptostreptococcales; family Peptostreptococcaceae; genus Terrisporobacter; species Terrisporobacter petrolearius. Next base: position 29,214 of record NZ_JAHZMO010000028.1, read on the forward strand.
TTTACCATTTTTATCAAATACAGTGACTATATCTATTTCTTTAGATACAAGTTTCATTTAATTATCACCTTCCAATATATTATATTAAGCTACTCATCATGGGATAGTCATCTTCGTTTATACCATCACATAGTGGTGGTATGGGGGTATCTATAAATTGAGCTGTTGATATTGAATATTTTCCATATTTATTTCTGATATTATCAATAGTTTTGTCTAAATTTTTCTTTTTTTCAGTGTTCCCTTCTTCAAGTAGAGATAGCTGAACTTCATTATTATTAAACAGTCCTGTTACATGTACGCCTATTTGGCGAATAGGCTCTTCCTCCCATAGTTCACCAAATAGTTTTATAGCTTCTTTTTTTATGTCTTGAGTGCTATCAGTAAAATAGCTTAGTTTCTTTTGTTTTCTTCTAGAAAGGAAAGAATCAGTTTTATAATGAATAGATATTACATTGAAACAACTATTGTTTTTTCTAAGCCTCATACCAATTGTTTCGCAAAGAGAAGAAATAACCATAGAGGCTTCACTTTTAGTTGTTATATCAAAATGGGTAGTTGTACTATTGCCCATACTTTTAATACCTATATAATTACTTTTTCGAACTTCTGAATTTTCAATTCCATTTGCATATTTCCAAATTTGCTCACCATAAGAGTTGAGTTTATATTTTAAAATATCAACATCAAAATTTGCTAAGTCGCCTATGGTTTTTATGCCATAGCTATTAAGTTTTTTTAGAGTTTTTTTACCTACCCCAAATAGTTCACCCACAACTAAAGGCCACATTTTTAACTCTATTTCTCCAGGGAAAAGGGTATGTACTTTATTTGGTTTGTTAAAGTCGGATGCTATCTTTGCTAATAATTTGTTGCTTGATATGCCTATATTAACTGTAAAACTAAGTTCTTTTTTTATTCGATCTTTCATTTCGTAAGCTAGATCTAGGGTATTTTGTATAAATTTTCCATGCCTGTAAAATCTAAAAAACATTCATCACAGCTAAATCTTTGTATATTAGGCGTATATTCACTGAGAAGTTCTACCATAAAATCAGAACATCTTTTAAATAAATCATAGTGGGGAGGAACGACAACTAGATTTTTACACTTAATTCTAGCGGAAAATAAAGTTTCCCCTGTTTGGATTTTATAATTTTTATCAGGGTCACTTTTGGCTAATACAATGCCATGGCGAGCCTCTTAGTTGCCACCTATGACACTAGGAATATTTCGAATATCTATTTTATATCCTTTATCTAGCAAATAAGCAGCTGTCCAAGATAAATAGGCGCTGTTTACATCAATATGAAAAATAAGTCTTTTGCTCAAAAAATGTACCTCCTTCCAAATGGAACTAATGTTTATTACAATATAATTATATTCGAACTATTGTTCTGTGCAAACATGAAATTTATAACAAAAACAGAATTAATACATTTGAGAAAAGAAGTCTATAGAAGGAAGAATGTAATGAGTCTATTTGGTTAATATAAGTACAGTTGAAAATATGAAAAATTTTAAGTAAGGAGGGAAATTATTATAAAAAAACTAGATAAGAAGCAGAAGATACTATTAGTTGGAGGAATAATATTTTTATTAATTATTGCTGCCCTAGGATTTACAGTAGGAAAAAAAATAGTTTCCCTTGCAAAAAACCCAAGAGAATTTAGAGCATGGATAAGTAGTACTGGAATATGGGGAAAATTTATTATGATAGGAATTTCAGCTTTTCAAATTATTGTGGCAATTATACCAGGAGAGCCCTTTGAAATTGCAGCAGGATATGCATTTGGATGGTTTTGGGGTGCAGTGCTGTGCTTAATTGGAACCTTACTAGGGCAAATAGTAGTGTTTTTATTTGCTAAAAAATTTGGAATGGATTTTGTAGAAATCTTTGTATCAACAGAAAAAATTAAAAAAATGAATTTTTTAAAAGACAATAAAAAATTATATATAACAACATTTTTTATATTTTTAATTCCAGGAACTCCTAAAGATGTTATTTCATATGTGGTAGGAATTACACATATTAAACTTGTGCCATTTTTATTGGTTTCAGGAGTGGCGAGGATACCATCTGTTGTTTCTTCAACTATTGGAGGGTGTTGTCTTGGGTTAAAGAATTACACTATGGCAGCCGCTGTATTTATAGTGACCTTGATTGTAAGTGGAATACTATTTTTTGTTTATAAAAGATATGAAAAAAAGATAAGTAAATAATTTTATTATATATGAAAAAGCTCTCTTTATTAGGAGGGTTTTTTTCGTATATAATAAATTTAAATAAAAATATGGAGGTGAATCTATGGAATTTAGAAAATCAAAAAAATCAGATATAAAGGAAATTATAAATATTATTGAAGAAGCTCAAAATTATTTTAAAGAAAATAATATTGATCAATGGCAAGACGGATATCCAAATGAAGAGAGCATAATTAACGATATTGAAAATGGCGAATCCTATGTTTTATTGAAAGACAATAAAGTAATTGCTACAGCTTATTTATCTTTTAGTAGAGAAACGGATTATAACATTATATATGATGGAAATTGGATTAGTAATGAAGATTATGCTGTTGTGCACAGAGTGGCAGTTTCTAGGGATATAAAAGGTAATGGAGTAGCGGCTGAGTTATTTAAGCATATAGAGAAAATTTGTCTAGCAAACAATATAAATTATATTAGAATTGATACTCATAGACACAATAAATCAATGCAAAAATTTTTAAGTAAAAACAAATTTGAACATTGTGGTGTAATTTATTTAAAAGATAAATCTGAAAGAATAGCTTTTGAAAAGATATTAAGACAAAAAACTGTCTAAAGTAAGGATTTAATCATAGATGAAAGTTGATTTAAAATAAAAATAAAATAAAACAAAAAAATATAAATAAACGCTAGCATATATGATGTAAAGTGTATATAATTTATAGTGTAATAGCTAAATATTGGCAAATCTAGAGAAATCTAGAGACGCAAAGCTATAGGGGCTAAGGTTAATCACACTATGCCAGCCAGTTGCCGAAGAATAAAAAATTCTTTGTTATCATAAACACAAGCTATTTTTATAAAAGTTTATGATATTAGAATAGAATGGCAACTACCCTTAATGGTAGTTTTTTTATTTTAGGCTTGGTAGTAAAACCCCGTATTTAAACAACCCCATGTTTAAATACACCAAACCCTATATTTAAGTATTGTATAATCCCCATTATATAAATATTTAAATATAACATACCCCATAATTAAAGAAAGACGGTAATTTCACCCCTGAAATTCCGTCTTCTTTTTGTTTAAGTTTAAATAAAGTAAATATTATATTTTTTCAGGAGCATCATATTTTATACCCTTAGTATCTACTTTTATAGATTCTATAACTATATCTTTTTCAGGCTTGTCGTTATTTCCTGTTTTTGTATTTTCAATATTATGAACTATATCAATACCCTTTATAATTTTACCAAAGGCAGCATATTGTCCATCTAAGTGATGAGAATCTTTAGTCATAATAAAAAATTGACTGCCACCGCTGTTTTTGTTTTGGCTTCTTGCCATAGATAAAACACCTTCGGTATGTTTTAAATCATTTTTAAATTTATTTTTAGTAAATTCACCCTTAATACTATATCCAGGGCCGCCAGAACCATTACCATTAGGATCTCCACCTTGTATCATAAAGTCTTTTATTATTCTATGGAAAGTAAGTCCATCATAAAAACTACTATTAGCTAATGATATGAAGTTATTTACTGTATTTGGCGCTATATGAGGGTAAAGTTCAGCTTCAATAGTTCCATAATTTTTGATAACTATAGTTGCTATAGGAAGTTCTTTGGGAGGAGTTCTGACTTCATCATTCATTTCTCCTTGAGAACATCCTACAAGAGCCATTGCTCCTGCTAAAAAGCTTGCTAGAATTCCTTTTTTTTTCTTACTAGTCATAAATTACCACCTTTTATTTTTTATTATAATTATTTATTATATCATAAATAGAAATCAATAGTTTTAAAGAGTTAAAAAGGGAAATTTTATACATAACTATAAATTTAATACATACAATTGAATGAATAATAGAAAATAATGAGGGAAAATTAACATTGGAGAAGTATTAAAAACTTGCGACTCATTAGCTCAGTTGGTAGAGCACCTGACTTTTAATCAGGGTGTCCCGAGTTCAAGTCTCGGATGGGTCACCAGAAAAAGGTGTATTAATTTTAGTACATCTTTTTTATATTTAAATGAAAAGTATTTATTTTAAACTGAAAATGATTTCATTCCAAAAGGTTAAAATATACTTATTGACCTATAATTTCTTATTTGATATTATTTATAAGATTGAAAAAATAATGCAGACATTAGTATAGTAATGCTTGCTTTTTATTGTAAAAAGAAACTATGGATTGTTTAATTTATAAATAATTATTAGTTTCAAATATATTATGATGTAACAATAGATATAGATCATTTCTTGTTACAGCATATAAAAACAAGTAAAGATAGGAGAAATAAATATATGACTAACGATATGACTCAGGGAAATCCTTTAAAGATTTTTATATTTTTTTCTATACCTTTATTAATTGGAAATATATTTCAACAGTTGTATAGCATGGTTGACACAATAATAGTTGGAAGATTTGTAGGAGTAGATGCACTGGCAGCAGTTGGTTCTACTGGATCTATGTTTTTTTTAGTAAATGGTATGATACTAGGTTTAACTAGTGGATTTGGAGTATTAGTTTCTCAAAAATTTGGAGCAAAAGATGAAGTAGGTGTAAAAAAGGCTGTAGCAAGTAATATTATATTAACATTAATTTCAACTTTTTTAATGACAGTAATAGCTTTAATAGTAAAAAAACCTCTTCTTAGGATGATGAATACCCCAGAAAATATTTTTGATAATGCAAACACATATATAACTATAATTTTTGCAGGATTAATAACTCAGGCTCTTTATAATATGTCTGCCGGTATACTTAGAGCATTAGGTGATAGTAAAACACCGCTGTATTTTTTAATAATTTCATCTATTCTTAATGTTATTTTAGACTTGGTATTTATAATTAATTTTAAAATGGGTGTATCAGGAGCAGCTTATGCTACCAATATTGCTCAAGGATTTTCAGCGGTGCTATGCTTGATTTACAGTTATAAAAGATTCAAGGTATTAAGGCTTAAAAAAGAAGATTTTAAAGTTGATCCCCACTATTATACAAAACATTTAAAGATTGGTGTACCTATGGGATTACAATTTTCTGTAACCGCTGTTGGAATTATAATAGTTCAAAGTGCTATAAATGTATTCGGATCAATAGTAATAGCATCGTATACAGCATCCTCAAAGGTTCTTCAACTTGTTATGCAACCATCAATTTCCTTTGGAGTTACAATAGCAACTTATGCAGGGCAAAACTTAGGTGCTGGTAGATTTGATAGAATTAAAAATGGTATGAAAATAATGAATAAAGTATCTATAGTTACGAGTTTAATAGCAGGGGCTATTCTTATATTCCTTGGAAAATATTTTGTGACTTTATTTATAGAAAATCCAACACCTGAAATATTTAGCTACGCTCAACAAGTATTTAATTACTCAGCAATATTTTTTGTATCACTAGGATTTATATTTGTATATAGAAATGTACTTCAAGGTATGGGAGAATCCTTTGTACCTATGATGGCAGGGGTTTATGAACTAGTTGCAAGAAGTATAGTGGCATTTACACTACCAAAGTTTATAGGATTTACAGGCATTTGTTTATCAGATCCTGTAGCTTGGATAGCAGCTGCTGTACCTCTTATGATAACTTATTATAGAAAAATGAAAAAAATAGAAAATAAAGAAGGTATTGCTTAATAAGCAATACCTTCTTTATTTTTATTTTAGGATTTAACTATTTGGTAGAAATTGATTTTATAGAACTATAAGAACTATAAACCTTCTTGTTTTTTACAATCTTATATGCTCTTATTTTATAGTAATAAATTTTGTTTTTAATTAGATTTGTATTGGTACAACTTAATTTGTTTGTAGTCGTTTTTGAATACTTCCCATTTTTACTAGTTGATTTGTAAATCTCATAACCTTTTGCTCCGGGGATTTTTTTCCAAGAAACTTTTATGCTTTTACTTTTTGGAGTTGATAATTTTACTGAAGGTGTAGATAAATTTGTTTCTCCATTTATTATGCTTGAATAGTAACTATAGTATTTTTCTTTCTTTGAAGTTTTAAATGACTTTATTTTATAATAATATTTTTTATTACTAGATAAACGTGAGTCAGTATAACTTAAAGTAGAATTTTTAGAAATATCTTTTATTTTAGTGTAAGTACCATTTTTACTATATGATCTATAGATTCTATATCCATTTGCATTTGCAACTTTTGACCAACTTAGTTTTATACTCGAAGAAGTAGTATTTGAGATTTTAGCATTTGTTACAGTTTTAGGAACAATTTTGAAGGTTATTTTTTTTGTTCCTGAGTAATTACCATTACCCTTTATAGTGGCTGTTGCAGTGCTTATAGATGTATTGTTATTAAATGATATAGTATAATCTTTGTTTTTTACTAAGGTTTTATTATTGTATTTTATGCTTATATTTGGAGTAATTTTATTTCCTGTATATTTTTGGTTTGGAATAGAATCTACAATAGTTTTTGAAATATTAATAGGATTAGTTTTATAGTAATAATTTAAGTCCACATTGCCATTTACACCATCAATTTTTCCGCTTTTGCTATATTGCCACATGGTATATTTTCCCCAATAATTACAGTTATCATTATATTGAGCTATCCAAAAATCATAAGAATTCCTTAGATTATCACTAAGATAAAATTTTGATACGGTTTTATTTGTATATATACCGCATTTATATCCATTTGATTTTAATTTAGACAAAAATGTTTCACAAATATTAGAGACTGAACGAAGACTAAGATTAACTTTGTTATCTTGCGCCGATTTTATAGTGTATTCTTCGTAGTCAAAGAAAACAGGAAAAGATAACTTATTTTTATAAGGTGAAATTACTTCCATACATTTTTGAGCTTCATCTTTTGCACTATTTACAGTATAAGCGTTGGAAAACCAATAAACACCCACTTCTATTCCAGCATTTAAAGCGCCTTTTATATTTGCTTTAAACTTACTATCTTCTGTAGTTCCACTTCCGCCACGAATAATAGCGAATTTAACCCCAGAATTTTTTACTTTGTACCAATTAATATCTCCTTGATGATAACTTACATCTATTCCTTTTACGACAGTACTATTACTAGGTTGATAAGGCTTGTCTTCATTTGATAACTTAACATAATTATGATCAGCAGAAACATATCCATAACCTTTAGCGTAAGATATTTTATACCATGGGTCTGTTACAACATTTGTATAAAATTTACTATCTTTGTCATAGACTTTAGTAATTTTTGTAACGCTATCTACTATGTTTACTGATTTTTTATGATCTATAGTTTCTATTATATTGGAAGATGTGGAAGGTTTGGACCTAACATTTAATTTGTCAGGTGCAGATGTAACATGAACGTATCCTTTAGAAAGTACAGAATTTTCTGCAGCGAAAGTATAACTTAAATTTTGAAAGCTACAAAAGCAAATTATACTAGCTAAAAAAATAGCTAAAAACTTTTTCATTGAATTTCTCATAAATTTGTCCCCTTATTACAAAATTACATAATTTTACAAATATGTATAAATATATTATAGATGAATAAATGATTAAGATAAACCATTGTGAGGAAGAAAAAAATTTAATAAAAAACTTGACTATGAATATAAATATGATATTATAGGATTTAAAAAATATTTGATAGTTGGGAGAGTATTATGTATATTAGTGAATTAATAGATAGATCAATGAAAAATAAAAATCCGGATTTAGTATTAAAAAATGTAAAGATAGTTAATGTATTTACCCATGAAATTGTAACTGGAGATGTGGCAGTACATGGTGGGGTAATAGTAGGGATTGGAAAGTATACAGGAAATACTAATATAGACTTAAGTGGGAAATATATAGCACCGGGCCTTATAGATTCCCATGTTCATATTGAGTCATCTATGTTATCACCAGGGGAATTTTCAAAAGCTATAGTACCAAGAGGAACTACAACTATAATCACAGATCCACACGAGATAGCTAATGTTTGTGGCCTTGATGGAATTGAATATATATTGAATTCAAGTGAAGAACTACCTTTAAATACATATGTTATGCTACCTTCATGTGTACCAGCAACTAATTTTGAAAATTCAGGAGCAGTTCTTAAGGCTTATGATTTGGAAAAATATATAAATCATCCAAGAGTTCTAGGTTTAGGTGAGATGATGAATTATCCTGGTGTCATATGTAAAGATAAAGATGTAATAGACAAGCTAGATCTAGCGTATGAAAATAAAAAAAGAGTAGATGGCCATGCTCCTCGTATAAATGGAGAAGGCTTAAATGCATATGTTTTAAGTGGAGTAAACACTGATCATGAATGCACAACAAAAGAAGAAATGTTGGAAAAATTAAGACTAGGTATGTATGTTATGATAAGGGAAGGTTCAGCAACTAAAGACCTTAAAAATCTTATAAATGGTGTCAATAAATACAACTATCAAAGAATTTTATTGTGTACGGATGATAAACACCCAGAAGATTTATTAAAAGAAGGTCATATAGACTACAATGTTAGATTATCAATAAAAAATGGAATAGATCCAATAACAGCAATACAGATGGCCACTATAAATCCAGCAAACTGTTACAATTTAAAAAATGTGGGAGCAATAGCTCCAGGATATAAGGCTGATATAATCGTATTTGATAACTTAGAAAAATTCAATATAGAAGAAGTTTATAAGGATGGAAAGTTAGTAGGTAAAGAAAAAATGCCTTTATTTACAACCAAAGAAAAAGATTTTTCTAAAGTGTTAAAAACTGTTCACCTTTCAAAAATTAATAAAGAAGACATACAAATATATTTTGAAAAGGAAAATGGAGAAGAAGTAGTAAATATTATTTCATTAAATCCTCATAGCTTAATAACTGAAAAATCAAAAGCTAAAGTTGACGTTGTTAATAATAAGTTTAAATATGACAATGAAAAAGATATATTAAAGTTAGCAGTAATAGAAAGGCATAAAAATACAGGCAATATAGGTATAGGTTTAGTAGAAAACTTCAAATTAAAAAATGGAGCTATAGCAACGACTATATCTCATGATTCCCATAATATTATAGTTGTTGGTGATAATGATGAAGATATAGTGAATGCTGTAAATAAAGTCATAAGTATGGATGGTGGAATTGCAATTTCATCTTCAAATGAAATTTTAGAAAGCTTACCTTTAAATATTGGTGGCTTAATGAGTGATAAAGGTATAGAGTATGTTAATTCAAAATTTAGTAAATTGGTAGATATAGCATACAATTTATTAAAAGTAAGTAAAGATATAGATCCATTTTTAACTTTAGCATTTTTAGCACTTCCAGTAATACCTAATATAAAACTGACAGATAAAGGATTATTTGATGTGGAAAACTTTGATTTCATGGACATAATATCAAAATAAACTAGAATAAAAAATAAAAAACATTTGACAATTTTGAATAATGGTATTACTATAAATTACAAGTAAATATAATTAATTTAAATAAAAAAATAAGAAGAGGAGAAATGGTGTTATGAAAAAATCAACAATTACAATAAAATTAAATATACAACTTCATCATCACCATCATAGAGCCAAGGGATTGTAAATTATGAAATTTAATTCATAGATACAAGCCCTTTTAGTGTTGTTAAAAAGGCTTGTATCTATGGTGGAGTATATATTACAAATATTAACCACATAGGTATTAGCCTATGTGGTTTTTTTATTGCAATAATTAATAAATAAAAATTAAATTATTAGGAGGAAAAAGAATGAAAAAGGTACTAAAGAAATTAACAATGGGATTGGCAGTTTTAGTAATTATGGTAGGGGTAGTAGGGTGTAATAAAAAAAATGTAGATTTAAATAATAATGAAATAGTAATAGGATATGATAATACATATTTTCCTATGGGATATTTAGATGACAATGGAAATACAGTAGGTTTTGATGTGGATTTAGCCACAGAAACTTTTAAAAGACTAAATATGAATGTGAAATTTCAAAGTATAGACTGGTCAATGAAAGAAACTGAATTAAATTCAGGAAACATAGATGCTATATGGAATGGATATTCTTTGACTGAAGAGAGAAAAGAAAAAGTTGCTTATACGGATGCATATATGAAAAATAGTCAGCTTATAGTGACTCTAAAAGATTCACCAATTAAAAATAAAGAAGATTTAAAAGGTAAAATAATAGGAACTCAACAAGGATCTGCGGGGCAAGAAGCTTTAGAAAAAGATACAAAAATATTAAAAAGTTTAGATGGTTCACCAGTTTTATATGATACTTTCGATAAAGTTTTTAGGGATTTGGAAGCAGGACGAATAAATGCAATAGTTGGAGATGAAACTTTAGTTAAATATTATATAAGTAAAAAAGGTGAAGAAAAGTATAAGATATTAGATGATAATTTCGGAACTGAAGATTATGTCGTTGCATTTAGAAAAGATGATACTGAGCTTAGAGACAAGGCAAATAAGACAATAAAAGAAATAAAAGAAGATAAAACTTTTGATGAAATTTATAAAAAATGGTTTGGAAAAGCTGATTAAGGTATAAAAATTAAGGAGGAAATTTTACAATGCTAGAAGGATTAAAAATTACATTATCAGTGTTTTTTATAACCTTGATAATATCAGTACCACTTGGAATTATGATAGCTTTTTTAAGATTATCTAAAAATAAAATAATAAGCCAAATGGCAAATTTATATATATTAATTATGAGAGGAACACCTTTATTATTACAACTTGTATTTGTATTTTTCGGTCTTCCTTTAATGGGAATAATATTTGACAGATTTGATGCAGTAATCCTAGCATTTTCATTAAACTATGCAGCTTACTTTGCTGAAATATTTAGAGGTGGAATTCAATCTATAGACAAGGGTCAATATGAAGGTGCTTTTGTACTAGGATTTAGCAAATTTGAAATGTACAGAAAAATAATTTTTCCACAAGTTATAAAAAGAGTGTTACCTGCCATGTCTAATGAAGTAATAACTTTAATTAAAGACACTGCTATAGTTTATGCAATAGGGTTAAATGATATATTGAGAATCGCTCAAATAGCACAAAATCAACAGGCAAGTATAGTTCCTTTAATAGAAGCTGGGGTAGTGTATTTAATTTTAATTGGAATTTTAACAATTATGTTTAAAAAAATTGAAACCAAGTATGCGTATTATAGATAATAAGAGGGGGAGAAAAATTATGTTACAAGTAAAAAATTTAACTAAATCCTTTGGAAATAATAAAGTACTAAATAATATAAATTTTGAAGTGAATAGTGGTGAAGTATGCGTACTTTTGGGAAAATCAGGTGTAGGTAAAACTACAATTCTTAGATGTATAAATGGTCTTGAAGATTTTGATCATGGAGAAATAATATTAGATAATTGTGTAATGAAGGAGAAAAATCATATATTAAAAAATAGAAATAAAACAGGAATGGTATTTCAAAATTTTAATTTATTTCCGCATATGTCTGTTTTAGAAAATATAATATCAGCTCCAATAAATGTGTTGAAAAAGTCTAAGGAAAATGCAATAAAAGATGCAAAAGAAATTTTGAAAATGGTAGATTTAGAGGAAAAAATAAATGCTTATCCTTATGAATTATCTGGAGGACAATGTCAAAGAGTTGCCATAGCAAGAGCCTGTGCATTAACACCAAAAGTACTTTGCTTTGACGAACCAACATCAGCATTAGATGTGGATTCAATAAAAAAAGTTTCAAAAATAATAAGAAATTTAAAGTCAAAAGGCATGGCAATTTTGATAATAACTCATGATATAGGATTTGCTAATAATATTAAAGATAAAATAATAAAAATAGGAGACTAATATTAAAAATAAATAAAAGTATAAAAATTAAATTATATAATCTACTTTAAAAAAGAATGGTGTTACTATAATTATCAAATTAAAAAATAAATATCTCTTATCTAGAGTGGTGGAGGGACTGGCCCTATGAAACCCGGCAACCAGTATATTTTTATATACATGGTGCTAAATCCTGCAGCATATTTGCTGAAAGATAAGTATAAATTCGTTATTAAAACTTGAGTTTATACTCAAGTTTTTTTTATTTACTAGAAAAATACATTAGTTTTGAATTTATACAAAATTTATAAAAAGGACAATATAAACAGGGCACAATTATAAAAAACGTAAATTTTAAGCAGCATAGATATCTGAAGTGGTAACGAAGATATCTTGTTGGCGACATGAAGTGCAGCGCCTATCCAGTGACTTAATTGAAGTAGATTTTTATTTTATTAAAAATTTAAGGGGGAACAATATTATGAAATTAAAAAGATTATTAAACTTAGCACTAAGTGTAGTACTATGCGCATCCTTAGTTGGATGCTCGAATTTATCACCTGAATCTAAAGAGGATAAAACAATTAAAGTAGGGGCTACATTCGTTCCTGGTGGAGAATTATTGGAAGAGTTAAAACCATTTATAGAAGAAAAAGGATATAAGTTGGAGATTTTAACATTTAATGATTATGTATTACCTAATGAATCTTTAAATAATGGAGAAATAGATGCAAATTTATTTCAACATAAACCATATTTAGATGAGGCGGTGAAGAGCAAGGGATATAAAATAATGGCAGGATCTAAATTATATGTTTGTCCAGGAGTATTATATTCTAAGAAAATAAACTCTATTGATGAGTTTAAAAGTGGAGATAAGATTGCAATAAGTGACAATGCTGCTTCAGCATCAAAATCTTTAAGATATTTGGAGGGTGAAGGATTAATAGATCTAAAAGAAGGTGATATAGTTGGAGTCAAGGATATTACTAAAAATCCTAAAAATTTAGAATTTGTTCAATTAGATGTTGCACAAATTCCTCCAGCATTAGAAGATGTTACAGCTGGATTCGTTGATACAACTTATGCTGTACCTGCAGGACTTAGCGCAAAGAAAGACGGAATTTATACAGCACCTATAAATGATGAATATGCTAATTTGCTTGCATATAGAATAGAAGATAAAAATAGGGAAAAAATAAAAGTGCTTGAAGAAGTTCTTACATCAGATAAATGCAGAGAACTTATAGAATCTAAATATAAAGGAATTGTAATACCTGTATTTTAAATTAAACATAGTTATATAAATGAAATATAAAAAGTAATACATTTCCATTAAGTTTTGCTACAATTAATGTTAAAATTATCATGATTTAATAGAATTCTAAAATGATATAATATAAATGTAGTAAAAAATTAAATAATTTGGAGGATAATATGGCAGGAAATATATTTGGAAAAATGGCAGCAGATACATTAGGTCTATCTGATATAGGTAAGATAATAGATCCAAAGGACTTTAATAAAGTTGATGGAGATGATTATATAATGAACGAAGACGGGGAGAAAATCTACTTTGTTATAAAATCAAAATCAGATGAGTATGTATTTACAAATAGAGGATTAATACATGTGGATGGTGCATCTGCTGTAAGTAAAAAAAGAGTAGTAAAAAGACATGAGTTTCGTAGTGAAAATGTTCATTCGGTAACACTAGAAACAGCAGGAACAGTAGACCTAGATGTAGAAATAAAATTTAGTTTTGCAGACGATTATTTTAGTATAGATGTTGATAAAAAACAAATAGAACAATTAAAAGATTTATATAAAGCTTTGTTTGAAATTGGCAAAATACAGCATAAAAATAGACAGTCTTATGAATATGGAATGAAAAGCCTAGACATGGCAAATGATGCTGTAAGCAGATCTCGTATGGAGGGGAATACTGCCAATATGATAGAGGAAATTACTAAGTTTAATTTTAGCTGGATGAGTGATATAAGAGAAAATTACAATAATAAAGATTTTGGATATGTTTTTGAAAAATATATAAATAATTAATAAAATCTAAAGAATTAGAAGTAATTTAAAAATGATATAGGGGAATTATTGAGTGTGTGAAAAAAACTCTGTAAATAACAAAATTCAACAGCTTTCTATGATAATATTTAATTATTATAGGAGGCTGTTTTATTATGGGAAAAAGAAAACAAAAGCTTAGCGAAGGAAAAAGAAA
>NZ_JAHZMO010000029.1 GCF_020748185.1 Terrisporobacter petrolearius
ATAATAATTGTGAAAAGAATGCTAGTATTAGTATTTCTTAGAAATAAAAAAATATTACTGGAATTTTGAATTTCCAGTAATATAAATTACAAAACAAAATTATTACACAAATCTATAGACATTCTCTTATCCTAAGTTTAATTTAATATTAGTTGGTTGTGTTAATAAGCTTTTTTATTTCGTATACAGCTGATTCTATAAGTGTCTCAGCTTGTGTTTTAGTAACCCTATTGTTTGTTAACTCTAATATTTTAGAAACTGCTAATTCTTTTTTTGCACTTCCTAATAAATCTGGGTTTGTTTGTTCAACATACATAACTACTTGTTTTGATAAATTATAATAAGTTGTTAATTTTTCATTATTTATTTTTTTCTTCAAATAATTAATTAAAACTCCTCCACCTATAGTTATCACTGCAGTTAGTATGCTTAACAAAACATTAAATAAGTCAGCATTCATAATATGCCTTCTTTCTATTTTGAATTAATACAAAATTTTTATAAATAACATTGTATTAATCTAAGATATGATATAAGCTAACAAAAGTTTACACTGATTCTGTACTTTTAATAAAAAGCATCTTACCCGTGAATATCCTTTAACTTTTCTCTATCTACTACACTTTCCTTATTTCCATAAGCAGCTTTGCTAAATATTTTTTCTGCTTCTATTAGATCAAGACCTTTTATAGTCATATTTATAGGATTAGCTTCTCCAAGGCCATCCTTGTAAAGTCCATATAAATAAGCCACTCCCTGTGGTAAAAATCCAAGTAGTCTAGCTCCAACACTATCTGCTGCAACAGGATCTGTACTTGCTATTATAAGCCCAGGTGTATCCACTGCTTGACCAAATATTGGCCCTGTGCCTATCATTGCCTTGTCTAAACTTATTATTGCTAAGTCTATGGGAACTTTATTTGCAAAACTTCTTATAAATCCATGTAAGTCTTCATGTATTCCTGTTTGTTTTTTGGGAAAACCATGAACACTTGCAGGAGGATAGCCCATGGCAACATTTTTAATACTAGCTGTAACAGTTGCTTCTTCGTGATATTTTAGCTGAGTAAATGATATTATTACATCTACTTCATCTATTATTTTGTTTATTGGTGTGGTCTTGATTATGTCATGATCTAATTTCACCTCAATAAATGGTCCATAATTCATATCTATAAATTCAACATCTTCCTCTTCTATTACTTTTTCATATCCAACACTTGTCATAACCTCAGTCGTTTCTGCTCCACCAGATCCTGTTGCTATGTATATTGCTGATGGTTCTTTTGTTTTTACGTATTGTATAAGTCTTTGTAAAGTTTTAGGCCCCACTACAACCCCATCTTTTGCCCCTTTGTCTTTTACCCAGTTTGGTGTGATTATTACATTGTCTCCTTTTTGAATAATTTTATCTATAGGTAGTAAATCCAAGGCTTTTTCTAAGGATTTTCCTTCTGTTAGTGCCTTTGTTATGGCAACTATAGGTTCTTTTATTTTACGATTTTCTCTCATGCTATCACCTCTTTATATAAGTGTTTGCATTTATAGTCATTTAATGTAGATATTTATAACATTATTTTTTTTTATGAATACTATATGATAGGAAATTATTTTTTTCCAAAACTTATAAGTTAGGTGATTATTATGTTATCAAAGGATACAAATTTAAACAAAGAAATTTCTATTGAATATCCCTTATTTCAATCTCAAAAAGGACATTATTTTATAGGTCAAACTCCAATATTAACAGGGCCAGATTCTCAGGCTATAGCAACTTTGGTCAATCCAAAATGTTCAGATGTAAATATTTATCTAAATGCTATAACCGTAACAAATATTTCTAATGAAAACCTTTCTGCAGAAATTTATCTTAGATCTACGCCTCCAAAAGGCGAGCCTAGTCCTTATGTTAGTTACACAAATGTTACTATTATTCCACCTCCTAAGCCGAATGGAGAAATAAAATTTAATAATATAGTTACTAATCCACCAGCTAATGGTGTACCAATATTCTCTAGAATAGCTCCTGCGTTTTCAACAACAGTAATAGATGGGGGTCAAATAATTATACCTGCAAATTCATGTATTCTTGTTTATCTTGGTGGATTTTTACCAATAGAGTTTGATAGTGCTATTGTTGCTTTTGGTTGGTGGGAAGAAAAAATAAGTAAATCTTGCTGTGAACCTCATTGTTGTTGTAAGTAGCATTTTTATGTAAACCACCTGCATAGCAGGTGGTTTTTTATACAATAAAAGCCACTCTTGCTAATTTCTTGATGTATGAGGTACAAGTTTTAATTATAATGCATTTCCATTATATATTCTGCATATCCTGAATCTTCATTTTTTTGTTCTTTTACTATCTTAAATCCTCTATTCATATAAAAATCTACTGATTTTTTATTATCCTTATATACTGCTAAATTTAGTTTTTTATATTTATTCATTACATAATCTATTAATTTTTTGCCTATTCCATTGCCTTGGCAGTCTATATCAACAAATAATGCTCCTATAAATTCATCATTTATTATGCTTATAAAGCCTTTTATGTTTTCTTCATCTTCATACACAAATGTGTCTGACATTGGTATATAAACATTTTTTACAGTATCATAGTTCTTATTCCAGTATTTTTCGTCTATAAAACCATGAGCTTTAATAGTACTTTTTAACCAGATATCCATTATTTTATCTATATCTTTATTTTCTATATCTCTTATCATATAAATTCCTCCTTATTTTCTTAATATATTCAATTTTACCACTTACTATAAAATAGCAGTAAGTACATATATAGTTCTGTTTTGTTTTTGTACTAAAAAAGTGCCTTGAGTAATTTTTTAACTACTTTAAGACACTTTTTATTTTATTTATTATTGTCCCTAACAATCCTTCTGATACTATGTTCTGTAAGATAATAATCTTGGGATATTTCTTTTACTGTTTTCCCGTTATTATATTCTTTAATTATTTTTCTATTCCTAATATTTAGTTCTTGTCTAAATCCACTTTCTTCTCCCCAAGATTTTTTATTATTTTCTTTTCTTGGTATATATAAATATTTACCATCAATATATTCTTGTAGTATCTCTATAATATCTGATGGCAATATATCATTTGCATTTTCGTATTTCATAATATTTGCTCCTATCTACTTTTAATTGTATCTAGTTGAGCAAAATCTATTATGGCTATTTTAGCCGTATCTATTTAAGTACGGCTCCAAACAAATTTTTTTATAGACTTTGCTCAGAGCCTTTTACATTTTTAAATTGTACAATGTTTTTCATTACATTTTCACCTCCAAATATATTTATTTTTAATAATGTTTAGTTTATATAAATATATTATATACTATTTTCTCTAATCTTTATATGTACCTTTCCATGCTACTATTTTTTCATAAAACGGAAAGGAAAAAGATGATGAACTATGAAATCCAAACAGATAAAATGAAACAACAAATGCTAAACAAAGGTTATTCCATAAACAAGCTGTCAAAAGAAAGTTATATGGTCCTCAGAGGACTTTTGTTAGGAAGTTTAGTTAATTTTTAGAAGTATTTATAAATAATTTTGTAGTTTATTTTAAAATAGAACTCCTACTAAAAATATTGTAAATTTAAATATTCTTAGTGGAGTGTGTAGATAATTGTGTGTATCCTTTAACATCATTTGTACTTTTAATATCATATTCTTCAATTAGTTTTCTTAAAATTTCAGATAAATGGATTTTAAGGGCTTTTTTATTAGACTATACCTATCTCAATTTGTTGGTCTAATGCTTCTATACCAAATAATTCACTGTATATACTTCTTAAACTTTTTGCAACTTGTTCTTCAATGAATTCGTTCTTAGTCATAATCATAATTATATATTTTACTCCAAATACCGAGCTCCTAACATTTGTGTGATATAACTTATTTTTTTCATAGAATTTAATTCTTTTTTCCCTATATTCTAAGTCATCTCTATCAACTGCATAATTTGGATCTTCTATCTCACCTATTATACCTTTATATGACTTTGTAACTTCGTATAGCTCACTTAAGAATTTACTTCCATACCCTGAACCTCTAAATTCAGACTCTACCACATAATAGTCTAACATTACATATTCACTATCTTCTGATTTGCATAAGAATGCATACGCTACGAGTTTATCATCTTCATAAAGTCCATATCCCATATATTTATCTTCTTCTAACAATCTTTTTATTAATTCATAAGGTTTTATTTCTTCCTTATGAAACTCATTTACTAATCTTTCTTCATACACTTTCAATAATTCTGTATAACTAAATTTTTTCATCTTTAATCCACCTCTTAATCTAATATATTTGTATCTATTCTAAGGCCTGGTATAATACTAAGCTCAAGCATTTTTATAACAATTAATAATTTTCTATCTGAAATCCCATATCTAAATTTAAAAATAGTAAATTTAAAATGAATGAAATGTTAGATAAGAATAACTAGTCATTAAATTTGTATTTAGGAATTAGTTAATATAACAAATATAAGGCCCTTGAAATTTAAATAAATGGATTTTAAGGGCTTTTTACTAAATACCTTTAAACAAGTTTTTAGGGAATACTTATTTTAGCTATGTAAGAAAGTGAGTGATTATTTTGAAAGAAATCCACAAGAAGTTAGCGATTAAATATTAAAAAATATAAATAAAAAATATGAATAAGAGGTTATCCTAATAAAAAAGTGATTTTTTCAAAAAAACAACGAATAACTTATTGATAAGATGTAAAGATGCTCGTTTGAGAAAATCAGTTAACTTTCTGTTGAGAGTTTATATTCAGTTCACAAATAAGAGTTAAAATATACACAATAAAATATCCATTATGACTGCTGATAAGGTAACAATCAGTCTACATAGTTGGTGTAGGTAGTTATATTATTCATATAAATGGAATCATGAATTTCTAATGGAACACCTATTTATTCCAACTTTGAGATGATGTTTTTTCTCCAGTTAAAATGGATCGGAAGAAAACCCTAACTTTTTATACAAGAGGAGTGATGAAAAATGATAAAAATAGGAATGAGAGTCATTAAAACGGCAATTGGAGCGTCAATCGCGATTTTTTTAGCGCAAGCATTGGGATTAGACTATCCCTATTCGGCAGCCATTATTGCACTATTAAGTATTCAAGATACACGACGTAAATCCTTTGATGTGGTGAAGCAGCGATTAAAAGCGACTGTATTATCATTGGTGATTGGGAGTGTCATGTTTTTAGTATTTGGATTTAATGTGGTGGCATTTGGATTATCTTTACTATGCTTTATACCGCTCACTGTTAAATTTAATGCAAGCGAAGGAATTTCAACGAGCGCCGTATTAGTGACACATCTATTAGGAGAAGGTTTTATCAGCGGGGCTTTACTTTTAAATGAAGTTGCGTTAATGGTAGTAGGGACAGGGGTTGCACTTATGGTGAATGCTTATATGCCAAACATGTTGCGACAAATTGCTGATGATCAAGAGCAAATTGAAGAACAATTTCAAAGGATTGTCGGTTATCTAACAGATAAAATTCGTCGACAGGTAAGTAATGAGGTTAATGAACAAAAATTATTTTCATCAGTTAAAGATTTATTAGAAGGAGCAAAAATGAGAGCAAATAAAAACCAGGAAAACTATGTCTTAATTGAATTAAGTTATTACGCTCAATACATGGAGATGAGGTTTTTGCAGTTTGATGTCCTGGTTAGATTATCCCAAATTCTCGATAAAGTAAAACTTAATTCAAAACAAGAAACGATTCTTGCTAACCTAACAGAGAAATTTACTCACAATGTCCACGATGCGAATAACACTGTTGACTCGATTGCAGAGAGCGAGAAAATTACAGATGAATTTCAAAATCAACCGCTACCGCAAACACGAGAGGAATTTGTGAATCAAACACTCATCTTTCAATATTTAAATGAATTCCATCACCTTTTAGATATTAATAAAAGCTTTTTTGATAACTTAAGACCAGAAGAAAAAGTTTTAACGCAAGCACTCGTTATAAAAGAAAGTGTATCTTTTAATAAAAAGATAGCAATTATCAAGAATGCTAAAAAATTCAAAAAAAATCTAAAATATTGCTATCAAAAACAATTACCTATTACTGATCCTAAAGTACAAGAGCTCATTAGTATTTGGAACAAATTGACCATTCAAATTCAAATTCATGACATGCTTGAAGAAATTGAAGCCATGTCAAAAGAGTTAAACTTAGAGCGATGCAACGATGAAACAGATTTACAGGAATATTTCAAAAATATAATTAAAGAGAGCAATAAGATGTGATATTAGTATAAGTGCATCTGCACAATTAATCCAACTAATTATAATATATGTAGATTAGAAAGGGTGTATCTAAAATAGCAAGATATACAGAAGAATTTAAAAATACAATTATATAAATCAGGAAAATCATCAGCAGTATTAAACAGCGAGTATGGCATACCAAAATCAACAATATCTACATGGATAAAAGATAACTCTCCAATATCTTCAATCTCAGAGGATGAGATGACATTGAGAGAATTGAGATCTCTTAAAAGTTAATTATCTCCAATCAAAGAAGATAATGAAATATTAAAATTTCATATCGCCGACGTAGTCACTCAAAAAAGGCTATGCATACTTTCAAAGAAGTAGAATCTATCGTTAACCTTATTGATTAATTAAAAGAAAAACATAAAGTTGCATTATTGTGTAAATGAGTGTGTAGATAATTATGTGTATTCTTTACAAAATTTAAAGTGTAATAACTAGTTTTAATCAGGAGCTATGAATAGAAAATCATAGCTCCTTTTTAGTGTTTTTTACTATTTTCTATTTTACCTACTATAGACCTTACAGTTAGATATGTTATCATTTATTACATTTTTAGCAATACTGATAAATATGATGTAAATAAATATTTTCACTCATATGAAATACTTATTTACATCACATTTATTTAAAATAAAAAAACTTGTGTGAATTAGAAAATAAAAATAATATTTATCAATAAAAATATAGGAAATTTAACACTTCTGATTTATAATTAAATATAAAAATGTTTTAAATAAACTTTAAAATCAAATGTACAAATATTATGAATATAAAATTTTTAAGGAGGCTTTTATATATGAAGCAAAGACCAAAATCAATAGACGGTACACTTAGAAAATCATTTTTACGTGTTCCTGAAGTCATTAGAGAATGCAGCGGTATAAATATTTTCGGAAAACGAATTAAATCCCTTGTTTTTTCAACTGACTTAGCCATTATAAGAAATGTAAATGCAGACGCAGTAATCGCTGTATATCCATTTACACCTCAACCAATAATTACACAATCCATTATTATGGCTTCTGATATTCCAGTTTTCGCAGGAGTTGGTGGAGGTCTTACAAAGGGTATTCGTTCAGTTGTTCTAGGCACTAATGCAGAACTGCAAGGTGCTATTGGAGTAGTTGTTAATGCTCCAACAACAAACCATGTGGTTAGAGCTTTATCTGACTCACTAGACATACCCGTTGTTGTTACTATTGTAAACGATGATACAGATATCCAAGCAAGGATAGATGCTGGTGCTACTATTTTCAACGTTTCAGCTTCTGTCGATACACCTAGAATAGTTGCAAAAATTAGACAGGATTATCCTGATTTTCCTATAATTGCTACAGGTGGACCTACTGAGGAGAGTATAAGAAGAACAATAGCTGCTGGTGCAAACGCAATCACTTGGACGCCACCTTCTGTGGCTCAATTATTTAAAGATGTGATGAGCTCTTATAGAGAGAATTTGGATGCACATTAGTGTTTTACTTTCATATATAAAGTTGTTCAAATAGAAAAGGGATACTATATTTATCATATATAGTATCCCTTTTATTTTTTAATTTGTATTTTCGATTGTCTCCCCCCGTGTGTCTAAATTATTTTTTTCTTCAGTATAATTTGTTTAACTAAAATGCACATTCAATACGATTGATATTTCTATATTCTACAGCCATTGGCACAAATCTAATTCTGCTACCTTCGCAAGCTATTCTAAATCCTTGAATGCTTCTTCTGTCAGCTCTGTCTACTATCATAAAAAAGTTAGAAGGGCTAAAACCTCTTCTCATTTCTATTCTAACTATTGCCATTCTCCTACAGTTATTTATAGTGAATTGGCCACCACCTGGTGATATGAAAGGCTGAGGATTTGGTCCTCCACCAGGAAATGCAAAAGGCGAAGCAGATGCCCCACCACCAGATAATAAAGACGGTGGATCGTCATCTGTTTCTGGATTGTTTTCACCACCCTCATTGTCATATGGTTCATAAGTTTCATATTCCTCAAAAGGCATAGACGGCTCAAACAAGTTAGCAACTTCTGTGTATTCACTTTTAATATCCGTATTTGGATATGCTTCTTGTACCTCTCTAAGATATAAAGCCATAAAGTTATAATAATTATCCCAATATTCTTTCCAGTAATTTCTGTCCATTGTTGATTCTCCTTTTTGTCATATAAATATTGTTCTATATATCATATGTAAATATGGGCTATTGGTTCTTATTTGTATTGGATAAATAATTAGTATTAAAAAAGGAACTACTAAATTCTAAAGTTCAGCAGTTCCAAATATCATGTTTTAACTCTAATATAATTTTCAAATATAAAGTAATCCGTTGATATCTATGTTTTCTCCATCTAAATCACTTTTTATGTTAATATGTTATAATTTTCTAAATAAGTAATTTCATCTTTTAACGTTCTAATTGGTATATTTAAACTATTCTCTCCAAGAAGCTTTTTTAATTCTTCCATAAATACTCCCGATTCATGTTCTAAAACTATACTTTCTATTTTTTTATCTAATGTTTTACACCATCCTAGTTCTCCTCCATAATTACCTTTACAGGTAAAATTATATCCACAGCTAGGACTACCATCTACAGCAACTATTCCTAGTATTTCAAATTTTTCTTTGTTTGTATAATATTCTATTATTTGTTCTATTACAGGCTGTAATATATTCTTACAATGACTTCTAAAAAATGTATTGTCAAACTGATCTTTAACATGGCCCCAACGTTTCGATCCATACATGGTAAATTCCGGGCATGGTAATTGCAATAATTCTATATCATTTTCAAAAACTTTGTATAATAATATCTTTCTAAGATCATTTTCTTTATCAATAGATTCAATACTATATCTTTCAACTTTTGAAGCTCTATTTAAAATACAATGAGCCACTACTAAAATTTTTTTCATAATCTAATTTATATCCCCTTCAATTATTATTTCTATTATATAAAGCACCATATTTTATTTTTACCATAGCTTGTTATAAGTTCTAAATTATTACTACATAATAAATAAGATGAATGTAACATCTATAACAACTTCTCTTAAACTATTTATATTTTATAATTATGTTTTGTTAATAGATAGATTTTTTATGAACCTGTAGATTTATAATTTTTAACACCATAACACCATATTATTAAACTTGTTATAAATAAAAGAATCGTATATAGGGGTGTAATAGCATAGTAAAATTCATTTTTCTTTCCTATTAAAAATAACAAAGGATAATATTGGACACATGCTAATGGTACTAAGAAAGTAAATAACTTTAACATGTTTTTACCATATATGCCCATTGGGTACTTTCCAAACTCACGTCCTCCATCTGTAAAAATACTGATAAATTCCAGTCCTTCAATTGTAAAAAAACATAAAGAAGCATGTATAATATAAAGTGCTGCAAAAACAAATATACCACCCCATATCATTCCCATATAAATAAGAATATTATAGAAATTCCATATTACATCACTTTTTTTTATTGCATAAACCATAATCAAAATAGCTTGAACCAATTTACCCATGGCTGAAAAATCTATATTAGATGTTAACACCAAAAAAATTGGTCTGCATGGCCTTATCATAAATCTATCAAACTGGCCATTAGATATGGTTGTTGAAAAGTTTTTAAAACCGTAAGCAAAACAATCTACAATTGAGTAAGACATTAATACGGAAGAATAACATAATAATACCTCATTAAAATTAAATCCTTCTATAGTGTGAAACCTTAAAAATAAATAGTAAAGACCTAAAAATGATGTAAATGATATTATAAATTGACCAAACAGAGTTAAAAAGAATGAAACTTTGTATTCCATTGAACTTTTTAAATGCATCTTTAAAAATTTAAAATAATGTTTCATAACTAACCTCCTTGCACAACTGCACCTTTTATTGCTTTTTTAGTTAATGCTTTTCCTAAAATTATTAGAACTACAAGCCAAAAAATCTGCAAAAGTATTCCATTCAACGCATTTATTCCAGATATATTACCATTAAATATCCTAAAAGGCATATTCTGCATACATGCAAAAGGAAGTAATTCTACAACCTGCCTAATACTTTTTGGTAAAAAGGGTAATGGTATAATTCCTCCTGATAAGAATTCCATAGCTGATAATGCTACTACTCTCACTCCAATTGGTGATAATGTAAAGAAAGCAATTATATAAATTAACATAGAAAAAGATATAACTACTAGAAATCCTAATATTATTGATATAATAAATTCCACCCACATAATAATATTATTGGGCAACACTAACCCATATGGTTCTGGTAATAGTAAAGAAATAATAATAATTGGAATACAACGTAAAAAAGTCTTAGTAATCCTACTAGAAAAGCTTTTTACATACCACATATTATATAAATTTATAGGCCTACACAATTCATAAGCAATTGTTCCACTTGTAATTGTCTCTAATATATCATTATCTAAAAACCAAGTCATAAATAAATTCATAAAAGCTTGTTGTAACCAAAAGTAAGAAGCTAGTTGAGACATTCCCATAGGGAACCCTTCTGGATTTACTTCATAAAAAGCTTTATATAATAAAATTTGCATAAATCCCCAAGCAAACTGTGTGATAATACCGGATATGGCTGCCCCACGATATTGTATACTACAGTTAAATCTAATTCTTATGAATGATAAATATAATTTCAATTTTTTCATACTCTATACTCCTCATACATAGATACTATAATCTCATCAGCTGTTGGAGTAAAAATAGAAATATTCGTAATCTCAATTAACGAGCTTAATTCACAAATTATTTTTGATATTGTTGTAATTGATAAATCAATAATAAGCTCCATCTTTCCTCTGTATATATTTGATATTCTCACGCCTTTTAATCCTTTTACGATTTCACTATATGTAATTTTATCACTGTGAATG
Organism: Terrisporobacter petrolearius; assembly: GCF_020748185.1. Taxonomy (GTDB): domain Bacteria; phylum Bacillota; class Clostridia; order Peptostreptococcales; family Peptostreptococcaceae; genus Terrisporobacter; species Terrisporobacter petrolearius. The sequence goes on from NZ_JAHZMO010000029.1 coordinate 11,275, forward strand.
TAACTTATTTCTAATTTTTTTTCTACAGAAAATTTATCTTTCCACTCTTCCATGGAACCATCTAAGAGAAGTTTTCCTTTTCCTATAAATAAAACTCTATTTGTTAAACTTTCTATATCTTGCATATCATGAGTTGTTAATATAACTGTAGTTTTCTTTTCTTTGTTTATATCTGATATAAAAGAACGTACTGCTATTTTAGATACTGCATCTAAACCAATTGTAGGCTCATCTAAAAATAAAATTTTGGGCTCATGTAATAGTGATGCTGCAAGCTCACATCTCATTCTTTGTCCTAAAGATAATTGCCTTGCTGGTATTTTTAATAAATCCCCTATTTTTAATAATTCACATATTTCATTTTTTGTTTTTATATACTTATTTGATTCAATCTCATATATATCTTTTAACAATAAAAAAGATTCTTCTACAGGTACATCCCACCATAGCTGTGAACGTTGCCCAAATACAACTCCTATCTCATGTACATATTCTTTTCTGTCTCTCCAAGGTACTTTTCCATTAATAACACACTCACCACTATCTGGTGTTAATATTCCACTCATAATTTTAATAGTGCTGCTCTTACCAGCACCATTAGGCCCTATATATCCTACAATCTCCCCTTCTGATATATTAAATGATATATCATCTAGAGCATTAATTATTTCATATTCCTTATTAAATAAAGATTTTATAGCAGATTTTAATCCTGCATCCCTTTTAGATATTTTATAATTTTTACAAATATGTGACATTGATATCATAAAAATCACCTCCTTTAATTGATAATTTTTATATTAATAACTATAAAATTAGGAGCGCCATTTTTAATAGACACTCCTAATCTTTAATCACAATTTTAGTTATTTTTAGCTTCTTCTAGTGCCTTTGTACCTTTCTTTTGTGCATCTTTCAGAGCTTGATCTATGTCTTTTTTGCCATTGAATACTAGGTCTAATTGTTTTCCTAACTCATCTAATGCATTAATTCCACCTATATTTCTAGTTCCTTGGAATCCTTTATCCATACAATCAAAGGAAAGTTGTTTTATTGGTTTTTCAGTTAATATTTTTGAGAATTCAGGATCTTTTTGAGCACTTTTTCTTACTGGAATATATCCTGTTTGTGCCGCAAAGTATGCTGTATTTTCTGTTGAAGTTAAATATTTAATATATTCCCATGCTGCTTGTTGTTCTTGCTCAGTAGCTGTATTAAATACTGCCACATTTGTACCATAGTATAATTGATCGTCAGTTTTATTTCCTGGTAATGCTGCTGCATTTATAGTTATTCCTTCAGCAGTTCCCTCTTCTATATAAGGAAGAGCAGAAGTTGATGCAACGCACATTGCTGCTCTTCCATCTTGTAATGGAACATTTGCATTTTGATCATCTCCAGCTAAACGTGCAGTTTTATCTTGTACCATGCTGTTTAAAAACTCTACTGCTTCTTTCATTTCAGGTGTATCGAAATGTAATTTATTTGTTTTTTCATCCATAGTTAATCCACCAGCTTGTTTAACCCATGGAGCTATATCTGTAGAAAGGTTGTTTGCGAATACACATCCATAAACTTCTGGTTGACCATCGCCATTTTCGTCTTTAGTTAATTTTTTAGCTGCATCAGCCCATTCTTCCCATGTTGTTGGAACATCAATACCTGCTTCTTTTAACATTTCTTCATTATAGTACAGTACCATTTGACTTTTGTTAAAAGGCATTGCATATTGTTTTTCATTCCAAATACCATCTGCTAAGAACATTTCAGGTATATCTTTGTAGTCTTCATCTGTAAACCCAGTTTTGCTATCTTTCATAAATGGTGTTAAATCTGTTACAAGGTCTTTTGATATATACCAAGATAAACGATTTGAGTATACTTGCGTAATTGTTGGAAGTTGTTTTGATTTTGCAGAAGCCATTAATTTATCAAATAATGTTAAGTAATCACCTTGATTAACTACATCAACTTTAATATTTGGATTTTTAGATTCAAAATCTGTTGTTATTTTTTTTATTGCTTCCTCATTTACTCCACTCATAGCATGCCAAAAAGTTATTTTTACTGGTTCTGTAACCTTAGTAGCTATAGTAGATTTGTTTTCTCCCTTATCTTTCTTTTCGTCTTTAGTTGTTGAACAACCTACTAGCATTGATGCCATCATTACTCCACAAAGTAACAATGATAAAATTTTTTTTCTCATTTTTTTCTCCCCTTAAGTTGTATATATTTTATCCTTTAAGCCCTGATTTACTAACTCCATTTAAAATATATTTTTGAGTATAAATATACAATATAATTATTGGAGTTACCATCAGAACTGAGAATGCCATTAAAGTATTATAGTGTACACCTGCTTCTGTTGAAAAAGCTGCTAATCCAACAGGTAAGGTTCTCATATCCTCTGTGTTTGTAACTATTAGCGGCCACATGTAAGAATTCCAACAGCTAATAAATTTTAATATAGCTACAGAAAAAATAGTTGTTTTAGATATGGGAACAAGTACTCTCCATAAAAACTTGAACCCATTGCAACCATCTACTTTTGCCGTTTTATAATAAGATTTTGGTACATTATCAAATTGTTGTTTTAGTAAAAATATTGAAAATACACTTGTACACCATGGAATTATTAATGATTTATATGTATTGATCCATCCTAAAGAACTTAAAGTCACGTAGTTTGGAATCATCAATATTTCACTAGGTACCATCATAGTAGCAATAAGCAATATAAATAAAACTTGCTTTAATTTAAATGGAATATATGAAAATGCATAAGCTGCTAAAATAGTTGTTATCAATTCACCTATAGTCACACAAGTAGCTACAAAAACACTATTAAATAAATATTTTGTATAAGGTACCGCGTCTAAAGCATCCTTAAAATTTTGCCATTGTATTTCCTTTGGAAATAATTTAGGTGGCATTACCATAACTTCATTTCCTTGTTTTAAAGATGTTAATATCATCCATATAAATGGAAACATTACAGATATAGCACCTATTATTAAAATTATATATGATAAAATAATTCCTACTTTTTCTTTTGTTTTTTTCATTTTACTCTTCCTTCCTTCTAGTTATAACAAACTGAAGTATAGTAAATATTAATATAATCAAAAACAGAATAAATGCTGCTGCTGACGCAATTGAAAATTCCCAGTGACTATAGAATTTATCAAATATGTAATATACTATAGTCAAACCACTTTCTAATGGTCCACTTTTCTTTCCATACAATACATATATTTCATCAAACAGTTTGAATGATTCAATTAATGATATTGTTGTTAAAAATAGTATGGTTGGTTTTAAGATAGGAATAGTAATATGACATATCCTTTGAAACCTTGACGCTCCATCTATTCTTCCTGCCATATTATAGCGACTATCTATATTTTGTAATGATGCTAAAAATATAATAATTTTATATCCTAGACCTTTCCAAATACTTAGTACAACTAGTATAGGAATAGTCATATTAGGGTCCATCAGCCAAGAAACCTTAGCCATACCTAGCACATCTAAAAAAGCATTTACAATACCAAAGTCTTTATTCAACATCCATCTAAATACTACGGCTACAGCTGTAGTAGATGTAACAAAAGGTAGGAAAAAAACGTTAGTAAACAGTTTTTTAAATTTAATATTTGAATTTAAAATAAGAGCAAAAATTAGAGCTATTATAATTCCTAAAGGTGTAGCTATAAATGCATATACACAAGTATTAATTATTGCCTTATGAAAACTAATATCCTCAGATACATGTACAAAATTATCTATGCCCACTTCATAAACACTATTTGTTAAGTAATCGAAATCTGTATAAAATCCTATCAAAAAAGATTTTATTATGGGATAAAATTGAAACATTACAATAATAATTAAGGCAGGCAATAAATAAAAAAATGCTCTTAAATTGTCATTTTTTAATCTTTTCATCTTCTATTCTCCTAAATTAAAAATATGCATATATTTCACATTGAATTTTACTATATCACCTTCATTAAAATCGTGATCCCAATTTATACTTACTCTAAAAAATACATCTTCACATTTAACTTCTAAATAAACGTCTTTTCCTAAAGTTTGCAGGGCATAAATTTCCCCTTCTAAAATACCATCTTCGTGTAATATGAAGTCTTCTGGCCTAATTCCTATTTTCACTTTACCTTTTTGACTTGCTACTTTATGTATATTGTTGGACGCTAATTCTTTCTTCTTTCCTGAGATTAGCATGTATATTTTTTCATCCTCTTCTAATCCATCAAATAAATTCATAGTTGGATTACCTAAAAAAGTTGCAACAAATTGATTTTTAGGCTTCATATACATTTCTTTAGGATTACAATACTGTTGAACATTTCCTTTGTCCATAAGTAAAATTTTATCAGATATGCTAAGAGCTTCTTCTTGATCATGAGTGACGAATACAGTTGTTATTCCTAGTTTTTTTTGTAACTTTCGTATATCTTCTCTAAGCTCAATTCTCAGCCTAGCATCTAGGTTAGACAAGGGCTCATCTAAAAGCAAAATCTTCGGATTTTTTACTATTGCTCTTGCAATAGCAACTCTTTGCTGTTGCCCTCCTGATAATTTACTTGGTTTTTTATTTAGCAATTCTTCAATTTGCATTAGTTTTGCAACTCTAGTAATTTCTTTTTTTCTATCCATTTTATTTAATTTTTTGATTTTTAAAGGAAACTCTATATTTTGAAATACAGTTAAATGAGGGTAAAGTGCATAATCTTGAAATACCATCCCTATATCTCTGTACTCAGCTTCTATTTTTGTCATATCTTTATCATCAAAGTATATTTTCCCATCTGTGGGATTTTCCAGTCCTGCAATCATGGATAATGTGGTACTTTTTCCACACCCACTAGGTCCAAGTAAACATACTAATTCCCCATCTTTAATATCAATATTTAAATTATTTACGGCTATTAAGTTTTTAAATTTTTTGCTTAAATTTTCTAATCTTATTCTCATTTTTATTCCTTTTTTAAAATAATATTTAGACTGTCTTGTTCACATCTTCAGCATACAAATTTTCAGCAATCTTCATAATACATTTTTTGACAAAATAGTTCAAATTGTTTTTTTCTATATTGCACCTGCATTTATTCGAAATCTCAATAAACAAAATAGTATTACCTACAAAAGTAGCAATTATCTCATATACTTGGTTTTATAAATAAGTAAATTACATTATCTATTGAATCATTTGATTTATTCTATATAATAGTGTAAAATTTTCATGGCAAAAATTTATTATTTGGAGAGAAATATGAGTCAAAATATTCAATCACAAGAATTAAAATTAAAATACTCAATTATTGAGTTTATAAAAAAAGAATGTGTTCTAACTATAGCCTTTACCCTTGCTATAATTAGTTCTTTTGTTTCCGCACCTAAAATGTCATATATTGACTTTAAAGTACTTATACTATTGTTTAATCTTATGATAGTTGTTGCTGCTTTTAAAGAATTAAAAGTACTAGATAGTATAGCTGTAAATTTATTAAAAAAGTGTAATACTTACACTTCCATATCATTAGCATTGGTATTTATAACTTTTGTATCTTCCATGATTGTTACCAATGATGTTGCACTTATTACATTTGTTCCTCTTAGTATAGTTATTGGAAGAAAAGCTAATATTAACGTGTTAAAAGTAGTTGTACTACAAACATTAGCCGCCAATCTTGGCAGTAGTTTTACTCCTATGGGTAATCCTCAAAACTTATTTATTTATTCTTTTTATAATTTAAATCCTATGGACTTTTTTAAGATAACTCTACCTGTAGTTGTTTTATCCATATTACTTTTAGTATTCCTTGTTTTTAAAGATAAGAGAATAGATTTAAGTTTAGATTTAGAAGATGTTAAAATTAACAACAAAAGAGATGTTTACTTATTTAGTGCATTATTTTTAATAATCTTATTATCAGTTTTTCATGTTATTGATTATAAAGTTACTTTTTTAATAACTATAATTACAGTTTTGATTTTAAATAAAAACTTATTTTCCCAAGTTGATTATTCATTATTAGTTACCTTTGTTGGATTTTTCATATTTGTAGGTAATATGTCAACTATGGATGTTGTTAAAAACTTTATGGATGGTATTTTAGGTAGTCCTCAGTCTACATTTTTATCTTCTGTTATATCTAGTCAATTTATTAGTAATGTTCCTGCTACTATGCTTTTATCTGGGTTTACAGATCAGTTTAAAGAATTGCTTTTGGGAGTAAATATTGGTGGTATGGGCACTTTGATAGCTTCTCTTGCTAGTGTTATTTCTTATAAAATTTATACTAGTGAGTTTGGAAATGATAATTATATGAAGTCTTTTACTTTTTATAATGTTTTAGGTTTGGCTGTTTTTGTGCCCCTTGTTTATGGTTTAATATGCAAGTTTTAATATAAAAATTGCCGTAGTATGATGCTACGGCAATTTCTATATTTTATTCTTATTAATTCATAACCAAAAGTTGATGTTATCTGATCCTGTTTTTAAATCACAGTATGAGTGTGTTGGCCTCATATAACCTTAATTCTTCTAACACTCTGTGTAGTAATTGTAATTATACTGTATACTAGGGTTCTCTATACCTTCATCATCAAATTTTTTTATAATCTGTTCTTTATTGTGATTGCTTTCCATTATATTTATCGTCTTATAAATACCGTCAATAGTATTAGTAATTTGTTCTTTAGGAATTCCTATGGCTAATTCTCCATCCTTCCAATTTGTCTTATGACGAGTTCCTATACATAAAAGAGATACATTAATATCTTGCTTTACATAGGGTCTTGCTGTGCATTCTAAACAAACTCCTTGATTTCCTATCATATTGATGTTTTTAGGCATTCCATAATAATATGCATAACCTTGAACCAATCTCATTATATTGTATGGACTAGAAATACATATTATAACATCTGGAATAGTTTCATACTCTTCTATTGGTTTAACTGTAACACCAATAATATCGTCTTGTACATAACTAAGTTCTTCCCTAACAGAATAGCTTATTTGACTATTACAATATAACCCTAACCTCGACCAATTTTCTCCATTTGAATTTTTTAAATCTGTTTTATCTATACCTAAAACTCTAGATCCGCTTTTGCACAAAAACTTATTTTTTTCTAATTTAATAGAATATCCTTTGGATGCACTTGCAACTGCTAAGCAGTAATTCATTTTTTTTGCTGGAAGCAATGACTCTTCATTATTAAATTCATCTTCATTTTTAAATAATTTAATTCCAACTACTTTTCTATCTAAATCTAATGATGAATATATTCTTTTTACAGTTTCATGCCAATTATTCTCCATGGCTATTATTCCCTCACTTGATTGTCATCTGTATAGAATTCAAATACCCCTGGAAACGCATCATTTATTTCTTTTTGAACATCCTTGTCTCTAAAACATTTTGCAAAATCAACTGACCAATCTGCATTACTATTTTCTTTTTTAACTATTACTCCCATTGGGTAATCGATCATTTTATTATCTCTAGCTAAATATTTTGCAGGGTCTTTTTTTGCATTAGACATATGTGTGAAAAATACACAAGCAGCATCCATATCTTTTAAAGAAGTTACAGTTTGAGCCTGATCCATATCTATTACTGATATATTTTTCGGATTTTCTACTATATCTGCTACAGTTGCATTTTTAACAGATTCATCTATTTTAATTAAACCTACATCCTCTAGTATTCTAAGGGCTATATCCATATTCATAGCATCATTCATTATTGCTATTTTAGCATTTTTAGGAATTTCATCTACTGATGAGTATTTTTCTGAATATAAACCTATACCTGTATAATAACCATATGGCTTAACCATATCTAAATCACCATTGTTGCTTTCATTATAACTTGATACAAACTTCTTATGTTGTCCAAGGGATATATCAACTTCCCCATTATTACAAGCTTCTAAAACAACTGGATTAGATTCAAAACTGACAAATTCAGTTGTATATCCCATATTTTCATATTTTTCTTTTATAGCTTGATATGTAACTTCAGATATAGAAGTTCCTCCTACAACTATATGTTTTTTATCTTTTTCAACTTCAGTACTTGATTTACTACATCCTGTAGCAAAAGCTACTGTCATTATTATTGCAGACATTATACCTAATATTTTTTTTAACATTTCTCTCTCCTTATTTTATACTATTTTTTTATATATTAATTTCCCTAAAGCTTGAATTAAGAGAACAAATATAATCAAAATACATACAACAAAATACATGATAGCATAGTCAAATCGCTGATATCCGTATGTTAATGCAACGGCACCTAAACCACCTGCCCCAACAGCTCCTGCAATTGCTGACATATTCAACATATTTATTAACATTATTGTAAAATTAGAAACCATTACTGGTAATGCTTCTACTAGCATCACCTTAATAATAATTTGAGTTTTTGATGCTCCAAAAGATTTAGTTGCTTTTATCAATTGTTTATCAACAGTCTGTAATGCTGATTCTGTCATTCTAGTAGCAAAAGGTATACACCCTATTGTTATTGCAAATATGGCAGCGTTTGCACCTATTGTAGTTCCTATCACTATTCTAGTTATGGGAGCAATAGCTAAAATTAAAATCATTGTAGGAAATGAACGTATAATATCAGTTACCTTATCTAATACGGTATGTATTAGTTTGTTAGGGTGTAACCCATCAGCGTCAGTTATAATTAAAACAATTCCCAATATCATTCCTATAATTATAGAAAATAACGCTGAAAAAACTATGATTTTAATTGTAACTCCTATTGCAGGCATAATCACTGTTGGTAAGTATTGTTTTAGACTCGTATTAGTAAACATGGCTTTCTTCTCCTTCTATACTGTAAGATATTTTTTGAGATTTTAAAAACTTCTCAACTAAAACTTTTTCTTTTTTATCTAATTTTAAGGATAAAAATTCACTATCAAAATCTATATCTTCTTCCCCTAGTAATTTTTTTAATGTATATGACTTATTTGTAAATAATTCTTCTACATAACCTTGCTCTGCAATTTTTCCATCAGCTAAAATTGCCACTCTATCGCATATATACTTTACAACTTTCATTTCATGAGTAACTATTATAATAGTTATCCCTAAATTTTTATTGATATTTTTTAATAATTCTAAAATTGATAAGGTTGTCCTTGGATCTAAGGCTGATGTGCATTCATCACATAGTAAATATTTAGGTTCCAAAGCCAGTGCCCTTGCTATGGCAACTCTTTGTTTTTGACCACCACTTAGCTTATCTGGGCGGACATATAATTTATCACTTAGACCTACTAATGATGCTAATGATTTAACTTTTTTATCTATTTCTTCTTTTGAATATCCCCAACATTCCATAGGCAATGCTATGTTTTTATATACATTTTTTCTTTTCAACAAAGAAAAATTTTGAAAAATCATCCCCATATTTTTTCTTAACTTTCTTAAATCTTCCTCGCATAAATTCTCTACTTTTACATCTCCTACAGTAATTGAACCTGTTTGATACTCTTCTAATCCATTTATACAATCAAGTAGTGTAGACTTTCCAACTCCACTTGAACCAATAAATCCATATACTTCTCCTTCATTAACTGTCAGATTAATATCCTCTAAAACCTTGTGTTCTCCATATGATTTATTTAATTTTTTTATTTCAATCATATTTTCTACCTTTCATATTATATATTATTTAGAAATAAAATACTTTTTAAGCAACATTGGTAATTATATTACAAATTATGAAATAATTCACTATTTTTCGCCATTTTACCCTATGGTTTATATCTATATATAGCACGTTAATATTAATTTTTTCTATAATTCTCTTTTAATTTACAATTTTTATTTACTTCTACTTGTAAATTATTTGCCCTCAGTGAGTAGAACCATCCTTAAGTTAATAAATAAATAAACTACTAAGCTATAAACTTAGTAGTTCTTTATCTTTTTTACTAGGTTTTGAATGGTGCATATAATTCACAACAATCATGCCACCATATATTGATCAAATAGCTTGACGATTAGTTTGCTACCTAATAAATTTTCTTAATCTGTGTATTTTCAAATATATTATCTACATCTTCTGAATTGAAACTTCCTGTAGAAAAAGTCATTGCATTAGCTGCTGAAATAGATATAGCATATTTTAGACTATCTATATTTGAGTATCCCCTTTCCATTGCAACTGCAAATGCAGCCACCATAGAATCTCCACATCCAACTGTATTAACAACTTCAATTTTAGGAGGCTTTCCATGATAAACCCCATCTTTACAAACTAATAATGCCCCATCACTTCCAAGTGATACGACAACTAATTCTATTCCACTTTCACGAAGCTTAATAGCATTTTTAATTACTTCCTCTTCATTATTTATGCTAACACTAAGTAGATTTTCCATTTCTTCACTATTAGGTTTTATCATTGTAGGTAAAGCTTTTATACCCTCTTTTAATAAATCCCCCGATGCATCTAAAATAACTTTTTTATTTTTAGCCTTTATCATATTTATTAAAGTTGTATAAATATTAGTTGGGACACCTTGAGGTGCACTACCAGAAATTGTGATAACATTACTATCTTCTATTATTTTATCAAAATCATCTAAAAATGCGTTTATTTCTTCATCGCTAATAGACTCTCCTTTTTCTAAAAACTCTGTTGATACATTATTCTCATCTAATATATTTATGCAACTTCTTGTTTCACTTTTAACATGAGTAAATTTATTTTTTATATTATCCTTTTCCAGTAATTCTTCTGCTAATGCACCGCAATGTCCACCTACAAATCCAGTAGCCAAAACTTCTTCCCCACAAAGAGAAGCTACTCTAGATACATTTAGTCCTTTTCCACCAGCAGTATTATTGCATTCTAATACTCTAATAACTTTTCCAGACTCTACGCATCCTTTTATTTTATATGCCTTATCAATAGATACATTTAACGTTACAGTTGTAATCATGTGTTTTCTCCTTATAACCCATTTTTATATACTTAATATTTTTTACTTTTCTTATTGATTAAAGAAATTACCCCCAAGAAAAAATTAAACTTTTCTCTTAGGGGATATTTATTATGCTCTATTTTCACAACCACAAACTTTTATTTTTTCTTTTACAAACTGTTTAACTTCTTCCATACCAGACTTATTGTATTTTTTAGGGTCTATTGTATCTTTATTTTCTTCTAAATACTTAGTAACTCCCTTTGTAAATGCTATTCTAAGCTCTGTAGCATAATTTACTTTGCATATACCTCTTTTGATAGATTCTTGTACTTTTGAATCTGGTATTCCTGATCCACCGTGTAACACAAGAGGTATAGATACTACTTCTTTTATTTGCGATAATCTATCTAAATCTAACTTAGGTTCACCTTTATACATACCATGAGCTGTACCTATTGCAACAGCTAGAGAATCCACACCTGTTTTTTCTACAAACAACTTAGCTTCTTTAGGATCTGTAAACCCTCCATCTCCGCCATCTAGGTCATCTTCTTTTCCACCAACTTTGCCAAGTTCAGCTTCAACTGCAATACCTGATGATTTACACATATCAACAACAGCCTTTGATATTTTTATATTGTCTTCAAAACTACTATGAGATCCATCTATCATAATTGAAGTATATCCAGCTCTAAATGCTTCTGATGCAAGTTCAAAACTAGAACCATGATCCAAATGCATAACTACTGGAACTTTTGCACGACTAGCTGCAACCTTTGCATTTGCTAAAAAATAATCAAGGCCAGCGTACTTAACTGTTGATGGTGTAGTTTGCATAATTACAGGTGAATTCATTTCTTCTGCTGCACTTATAACTGCCATTACCATTTCCATATTCTCTACATTAAAAGCACCTACTGCATATTTTCCTTCTTGAGCTTTTTTTAAAATATCTTTTGTAGTAACTAATTCCATAATAATTCTCCCCCTTATTTAGATTAAACTTTGTATTATCTTCAAATTAATTATTCTATTTAATATTCATTTTTCTAAGGGCCATTCCGTTTAATATAACTGAATAAACTCCATATATTGAAATCATTCCACTTAAAGCCATAAAAACTAAATTATAATTTTGTTGTATGGCATTAATAACTATTAATATGCTTAGAAGTGCATAAGCACAAGCTTTCATAATAGTTCTTTCTTTTTCTCTATTCTTAACAATCATTTCTAATTTATTGACTTTTCTATCTCTTTTAAAATTATCTATAGATTTTAACTGTTTCAAAAATATCCCTCTAAAGTAAACTTCTGCTACAATTGCTGCAAAGCCACCTACTAATAATGTAGTTTCAAAACTTTTGAAATAATCATCTAATATAACCAGCAGTGTTATTATGATAAAATATCTATAATAAAATAATCTAAATTTTTGTTCTATTTTATGTCCTACAATATATCCTTTTTTATCAAAGACATTATAATAAACTGTATTTCCCGATGTATTTAGATAAATATTCATTCCTGCTAAATCTATATTTTTTTTGTTCATTACATCATTTCCTTTCCTAAACAATAGGTTTGATGTACTGAATAATCATCATTAAGAACTACTAAATCACTATCATATCCAACGCCTATTCTACCTTTATGAGTATCTATTCCTAGACATCTTGCAGGGTTTATAGTACATGAATTAATAGCGTAATTAAATGGAACCATAGCATCTTCCACTAATATTTTTAACCCCTGATTCATTTTTAATGTTGAACCAGCTAAGCCTTTTGTTCCTACTAAATGTGCACTACCATCTTCATATATTTCAATTTCATTTCCACCAAAAATAAATTTCGAACCTGGCTCAAATCCTTTTGCCATTAGTGCATCTGTAACCATAATTCCATAGTGAGGCCCCTTAGCTTTAAAGAAATTGTATAATGCTACTGGAGTTGAGTGACTTCCATCACATATGATCTCACCATACATATCTTTAACTCTTAAACTAAATCCAACTAATCCATTTTCTCTATGATTAAAAGCTGTCATCCCATTATAAACATGAGTTTGAGATCTGGCTCCATTTGCAAAAGCATATACTGCTTCTTCATAAGTAGATGCTGAATGACCTATACTTACAACAATATCATTTTCATATAAATATTTAGTTAGCTCATAATCTTCATCTAATTCTGTAGCCATAGTCACATATTTTATTAATCCTTTTGCTGCCTTTTGATATTCTTTAAATTCTTCAATAGTAGGCTTTGCTATATATTTCTGTGGCTGAGCACCTTTATATTTCATATCTAAATAAGGACCTTCAAAATGTATTCCTAATATTTCTGCCCCTTGATATCCTTCTTCAACAACTTTTGCCACATTGGCTAAAGCATTAGTTAAAACTTCTCTACTTTGAGTTATAGTAGTTGGAAGAAATGCTGTAACCCCTTCCCCAGGTATTCTTTTAGTCCAGTTTTTTAATCCTTCTTCGTTAGCATCATTGGTATCAAAACCATACGCCCCATGACTATGAATATCTATAAATCCCGGAACTATCCTTTTCTTCCCATAATCAGAAGCTCCTTCCTTTTCATTATATTTATAAATATTTACTATTTTATTATCATCAATTTCTATTTGGGCTGGGATAAATTGATCCGCAATCCAAACTCTCTTACTTTGTATTAACATGATAGCCCTCCATACATTATTAGGATATCTCAATTATACATAACATTTTTTAGATAATATTTGCACTTTTTAACACAAATATTATACCTTTTAATACATCCATTGTATTTATACATCTCTTTACTATAATTAGAGTTAAGCAAGATTTTAATTTAATATATACGGATGGGGGACATAGAATTTATGAATATTCTTAATATTACTGAAAACCAAAGGAAAGACACTAAGTCATCTTTTACTTTAAACGAAATATATCAACAACCTAAAACATGGTTAAAAACATTAACTCAAATAGAAAATAATAAAGATTCTATAGAAGAATTTATAAACAAGGTCATAAAAAATGAAGATTTCGACGTAATACTAACTGGTGCAGGTACTAGTGAATTTGTTGGTAACTCTCTTTACTCAGAGCTAAATAAGGTACTTAATCACAAAGTTAAGTCTTATGCAACAACTGATTTAGTAGCTACTCCTGAGAATTACTTATCTAGAACTAAACCAACATTATTAGTAAGTTTTGGTCGTTCTGGAAATTCTCCTGAATCAATTGGTGCTGTTGAAGTTGCTAATGAAGTTTGCAATAACATATATCATCTATTTGTTACTTGCAATCATGAAGGTGCTCTTTCTAAAATGGCTGATAAATTAGATAACTGCTATGCAATAAATCTTACTGAAGAAACTCATGATCAAGGATTTGCTATGACATCAAGTTTTTCTAATATGTACTTAGCTACTTATCTTTGCTTTAATCTTGATAAATTAGGTGAAAAATCAGAGATAATATCTGCTATTTGCTCATCTGCTGAAAACTTCTTAGATGTAGGTTTTGAAGTAGTAGAAAAAATAATAAATGATTTTAATTTCCAAAGAATAGTTTATCTAGGTAGTAACACTTTAAAAGGTATCTCACAAGAGTCATCTTTAAAAATACTTGAATTAACAGCAGGAAATACAGTTGCTCTATTTGACACTCCACTTGGTTTTAGGCATGGTCCAAAATCAATAATAGATGATTCTACATTAGTAGTTGTTTATGTGAGTAATGATGAGTACACTTATAAATATGAATTAGATTTTATAAAGGAAATAAGTTCTCAAAGAAAAAACAATAAACTAGCTATCGTAACAGACAAACCATCTGATGAGTTAAGTGAATTAGCTGATTACATTTATGCTTATAATACTAACGTTAACCCAAATAATGTAGAATTAGGTCTGGCTTATTTAACATTTGCTCAATCACTTGCAGTTTTAAAATCTTTATCAATGGATATAACACCTGACAATCCATGTCCAACTGGTGAAGTTAACCGTGTTGTTGAAGGTGTAACATTATATAAATATACTTGTAAATAAAATTCGCTTCGTTTGAGCGACGTGTCGGCGAAACACTTCATATCGCCAACGAGATTACTTCGTTGCTCAAAATGAGGAAGTTAATAATAATATATTAATACTTATAAAAAGGAGCTTCTTAGATATGATAGGAATAATAATTAGTGGCCACGGAAATTTCGCAACAGGACTACGTTCATCTTTAAATTTAATTGCAGGAAACCCTGCTAATATAGAATATGTTGATTTTGTAGAATCAGATACTATTGATACTTTAAAAGAAAAATACATGAATGCTATAAGCAATTTAAGCAATTGCAATGATATTTTAGCTTTAACTGATTTAGTGGGAGGTTCACCATTTAAGACTTTGGTTGAATTAAAAGCTGAAGTTGAAAAACCATTAGAAGTAGTAGGTGGAACTAACCTTCCTATGATACTTGAAATTTCTATGGCTAAAGATTTTATAGAAGATTTATCTATGTTATCAGGAACAGCTTTAGAAGTAGGTAAAAATGGTATTTTAAAGTTTGAACTTGTAGAACACATGGACGAAGATTGTGAGGATGGTATTTAATCATGATAAATTGGGAAGTTGTTACTTGGACATGTATAACTGTGGCTGTACTATTGGGTATAGCAGCATTAATATTAATATTTATATCATCAAAGAATATAAAAAAGAAAACTTCGGAACTAAAAAACCTTCACTTAGAATTAAAAACTGGCATGAAAGTTATGTTCTGTGGAGCTATTTACGGCAAAATAACTAAGATAAATGGCGATATCGTTGAAGTTGAAATAGCTAAAAATGTTGTTGTTTCAGTATCTAGATATGCTATCCAAAGTGTTGACTAAATAAAATCAAAAAGGAGCTATCTCAACATAGAGATTAGCTCCTTTATCTTACCCCAAAATTAACTATTTAAAAACTTTTTGTGCATATTCGCTAGGACTTATATCAAAATGTTGAGTAAATGCCCTTGAAAAATAATGTATGGAACTAAAACCTAGCATAAATGCAATTTCACTAATTGTATATTTATTTTCCTTTATTATAAGTTTACTTTTAGCTAACTTTAAATCACTTATATATTTCTTAGGTGTTGTATTAAGATTATTTTTAAATAACGTTTGCAGCGAAGATCTAGATATGGCAAATTTATGGCAAATATCCTCTACTGTAATTGGCTCATAAATCCTATTTTCTATATATGATACTATATTTTCTAATAATTCATTTTGAAAATGTTGATATGATTCTTTTGGTAATTTAATTTCTTCTACATCCAAATAATCATATTGTAATAATCTAATAAGTATCTCATGTAAATTATTTAAAACTAAGGTTTTTGCGTATGGTATATCTGATGACATATTTTGAGAAAAGTTCTTTAATACTCTATATAAATTTTTTCTACAATGGAAAATCCTATTACATATATTCTCCACATCTTCACATTCCATTTCAAATATGACAGTCAAATAGGAACAAGAGGAATCCACATTTACTTGTTGAGTATGAAATTTATTTTTTCCATAAATAATTAAGTCATATGCTTCTAGCTTATACTCTATCCCATCAACAGTTGTATCTAATGTGCCGTTGTCTACAAATGTTAATTCATATACATTATGACTTTCACCTTTAAATTTATAGTTTGGACTCTTTATATTGTAATAACACGCTATTATTTTTGGAATATTTATTGTAGATTGCATTTTATTATATACATATGGTGCATCTAAAAACTCCAATTTTAAACTATAATTTTTAGGAATTATTAATTTGAATCTAACCTTGTCTATCATTGAAATTATATTAAAATACATATTAGGTTTAACTTCTACATGTCTATGTATATTAAATAATTCGAACCCTCCATTTTTATCATTACTTATTAATATACCTGCCATACCGTCTAAAATTTCAATATATACTGACTCTGAAAAATTGTATACGCTTGATATTACTGTATCACTAGTGATAATATTTTTTGATATTAAGTTTTCCCTATCTATTTGTTTAGACTCTTCATATACAAAACCATATTTACTAAATTGAAAACTACTTGTCTTTTCATTCATCTTAAGTCATTCCCCCTCGTAAGTTTCCTTCATTTATATCACTTATGATTAAATTTCATTGATAATTTATATTTTACTATATCTAAATACATTGTCAATTTTGTACATTTTAGTCTCACATTTTGAAAACGTTTTTTTAAAAATAACAAATAAAAAACCAATTATTCTAAAGATTATAATCCACCTTCCCTTTATAATGATATTAGAAAATTAATTTCTTAGTAAATAACATATTTTAAAATTCTGAGGAGGATGGTATACAATGCCAAATATTATTCTAACAAGAATCGATAACAGATTGATTCATGGACAAGTTGCTACACAATGGTGTGGAGCTATTGGAGCTAACTTAATTTTAGTTGCAAATGACGTTGTTGCAGAGGATAAACTTAGACAAGGCTTAATGGACATGGCCGCTCCAAGTTATGCTTCTACACGTTATTGGACATTAGAAAAAACAATTAATACTATTCATAAAGCTAGTGCTAAACAATTAATATTCATCGTTTGTGAGAACCCAACTGATGTTTTAAAACTTGTTGAAGGTGGCGTTCCAATAAAGAAAGTTAATATTGGAAATATGCACATGGCTGAGGGCAAACGTCAAGTTGCTGGATCTGTAGCTGTAGATGACAAGGATGTTGAAGCATTTAGAAAATTACAAGAACTTGGTGTAGAGCTTGAAATAAGAAGAGTTCCTACTGAAAGTTCTGAAAAAATCGAAAAACTTTTTAAATAATAAAGAAAGGAGATTTTAAACATGGATTTCAATTCTATTCAGGTTTTATTGGTTGCAGTATTTGCATTCATTGCTGCTATCGATCAATTTAGTTTTTTAGAGTCTCTGTATCAACCAATTGTATCTGGTGCTGTTGTAGGTGCTATACTTGGTGATTTACAGACTGGACTTATTGTAGGTGGTACTTATCAATTAATGACAATTGGTAACATGCCAGTAGGAGGAGCACAACCTCCAAATGCAGTTATAGGTGGAATTATGGCGGTAGTATTTGCCGTGTCTTCTAAATTGGATCCTGCTGCCGCTGTTGGTCTAGCAGTTCCATTCGCATTAATAGGACAATATTTTGTAACTTTCTTATTCACAATAATGTCAGCTTTAATGTCTAAAGCTGATCAATACGCTGAAGACGCTAACCCAAAAGGTATAGTTAAGTTAAACTACTTAGCAATGGCCGCTTTAGGATCATGTTTTGCAATAGTAGTTGTTATAGGTTTAATAGGTGGTAGTGCTGCTGGTGCTCAATTAACTGCTCTTTCTGAAAGATTCGACTGGTTCATGGCTGGACTTGGTGTTGCTGGTGGAATGATGCGTTATGTAGGTTTCGCAATACTTCTTCGTATAATGTTATCTAAAGACCTTTGGGGAGTTTACTTCGCTGGTTTTGCTTTAGCTACAATAGTAAGTAAAATAGAAGGATTAAGTGGTTCAGCTTTATTAATAATAGCGTTCATCGGAATAGCTGTAGCTATTTATGACTTCCAAACTAATGTAAAAATGAAAGCTGCTACTGCTTATGCACCAGTAGGGGGAGGAGATGATGAAGATGGAATTTAATTCAAATCAATATAATGATTTAACTCCAGCTAAACCGCTAGACAAAAAAACTTTAAATAAAATGGTTTGGCGTTCACTATTCTTACAAGCTTCATTCAACTATGAAAGAATGCAAGCTGCAGGATGGTTATATGGTATATTACCTGGACTTGAAAAAATTCATACTAATAAAGAAGACTTATCTAAATCTATGAAACACAACCTTGAGTTCTTTAATACTCACCCATTCCTTGTTACTTTCGTTATGGGTATAATACTTTCATTAGAGCAACAAAAATCAGATACTAACACAATAAGAGCTGTCCGTGTTGCTGCAATGGGTCCTTTAGGTGGTATAGGGGATGCTATATTCTGGTTTACTTTAGTTCCAATAACTGCTGGTATAACTGCTAATATGGCTATTGGTGGATCTTTACTTGGTCCAATATTGTTCCTATTGATTTTCAATGGTGTTCAGTTTGGATTAAGATACTTCCTAATGTACTGGTCATATAACTTAGGTTCTAAAGCTATAGATATATTAACTAAAAATGCTAAAGAGTTTACTCATTCTGCTTCTATGTTAGGTGTATTTATAGTTGGTGCTTTAACTTCTAACTACGGTGCAACTAAATTAGGTATAGTAATACCTAATGGTGATGCTCCAATAGATATCCAAGCTATATTAGACGGTGTTTTACCTAATATAATTCCTTTAGGTTTAACTCTATTATTATACTTCTTACTTAAGAAGAAAAACTGGAAGCCAGTTACATGTATAGGTTTATTACTTGTAATAGGTATCGCTGGTGCTTGGATTGGTCATATGTTCGGATTCAAAATGTGGGCATAGAATTTTTATAAATTCTTAGATTACATTAAATTATATAATAACCACCTTTAGTTTTCTAAAGGTGGTTATTTTTATTTTATACTATTTTAATATAAATTTATTTATTGTTCCAAATATTTATCAAATATTATTGTTGCCAGTTCTTCCTTTGTTAGAGTTTCAAGATTTGCTATATCACATAAGTCCATTTCCAACAAAAACTCTCCACACTCTACTTCTAGATATGACCCACTATCATCTGATTTGATTTCCCATCCTTCTAAGTCTGCTACTATATTGGCAATTCTTTCTTCTTTAGTCATTTTTACACCTCTTTATATTAATGTATGCATACTTTAGTTTAACTTTTATTTTGAATTTTATCAATCTAATTAGTGAGTATAACCTAGTAGCTATTTTATATACAGTTATGCTTTTTTCTTTACAGGAATCCACAATTCACTATAATAGTTTTCATCCTGATTCCCTTTAGAATAATCATTTATGTCTGTATAGGTTTCTATATTATATCCTTCAGCAATTTCATAGTCTTTACAGTTAGGAAGCCATTCAGAGAAAATTTTTTGATTCACATCTATCATTGCCTTTGGCATAGCTCCTTTACATGAAAACACTGCCCATGTATGCTTTGGAATTACTTTTGTCACAAATCCTTCAGGTATATTATTTCCTGTTTTATAATCATCTGCAATTAAATATTTAAACTCATCACTATTTCCCATGCTCTCATCAATATTAATTCCGTACATTCCACATACTACATTACCTTTTCCAGACTCATAATGTTCCTGCCAAAACTTTGGAATCTCTTCTTTGCATGAGTCATATTTAAATCTGCTTCCTGATGCCAACACAGTGAAAGCCTCTTTTTCAATAATTTTGTAATCCATAGTATAACCACCTTTCAATGAGATATTAATTTTTAAAGAAGCAAATGACTTCATCATTGCACCATCTCTACGAACAGCTGTTGGTGTTGACCCATGAAAACGAGTGAATGCTTTTGTAAAGCTATCTGGTGAATCATATCCATATTTCATTGCTATATCAATAATTTTATTGTCTGTGGATACAAGCTCACTGCCGGCAAGTGTGAGCCTACGCTGTCTAATATATTCTGCAACTGTAAATCCACAGAGCATTGAAAATCCTTTTTGAAAATAGAATGAGGATATGCAAACTTCTTTTGCGATATCACTAGTGGTCAGATCTTCAGTAATATGGGTTTCAATATATTCAATTGCTTTACTTATGCTTTCTATCCATTCCATTTCTATCACCTCTTCTTTGATTTCATTCTATCTCATTGAAATTCACCATTCCCGACTTTTTGTGGGAAGTTTTGTCTGTACTTTATATGATTTTATTTTTTAGAAAGAAATAGTAACTAATTTTCAATATAAATAGTAGTTACATAATGTGTTCTTATATCCTTCTCTCGCTCTTTTTTATATGTAGTTTTAAACATCATATAATGGCCCTTGCTCTCTTTAAAATAAAGTTTATATGATTTTTTATTATCTTTAAGCTCTCTTGCAATGTACCCAGCTTCTTTATCTTTGCAAGGTATTTCTACTACATTATCTTTATTTAGTTCCTTAGAAAGGTAATCTTCTACAAAACTTTCAATTGACTCTTTTTCACTAAAGCAGTAGGCTTCTATTGTATCTTTGCTGTCTTGATCAACTAGCTTAAATAAAGGTATTGCTGTAAATGAATTTAAATTTGTATCATCTTGGCTAATATCTTCAAACTCATATGTGAGTTTTTCTAATACAGTAAATCCGAAATAATCATTTTTATAAACCCCTTCATCAACATACCCTTGTAAATTATTTGATTTACATCCACTTAAAAAAATCATGATTAATAAAATATAAATATTTATGTATTTTTCAGCTTTCATATTATCATCCTTTTCACTAATTTGTTTGAGATGCTGTTCTTAATCCTATATGAGCCCTTGCACATATTTAAGAATATACTATATGATTTTCAATTTAATCTCTATAATTTTTCATAATATTAAGGATTTGTAATAAGGAATTAAAAACCGTATCACAAGTATGCGATACGGTTCTTTTCTTAGAATACAATTTATTTAACATGGAAACTAACCTATTTTTATAGATCTCATAGAAAGAGAACCATGTTCTATTCCATTGAATATAAACTCAACCTTATCTCCTTCTTCCATCAATGCAGAAATATATAATAAAGGTAAATAGTGTTCACCAGTTGGAGCAGAAAGTAAAGCTTCTCTTCCAATGGCTTTGTAATTGATTAACTTATCATGATCACCTTTAATAACAGCATTAGCTACAAATTCATCGAATTCAGATGCCCAAGTATAAGGATTGACATCTTTATCTTCTTTCATTTCTCTTAAATTATGAACTATATTACCACTCCCCAAAATTAATATACCTTCTTCTCTAAGCTTAAATAATTTTTTACCTAGGTTATAGTGATACTCTTCATTTTCTAATGCATTTAAACTTAATTGAAATACAGGTATATCTGCTTTTGGATATATATGTTTTAATATACACCATGCACCATGGTCTATTCCCCAAGTATCAGTTAGCTTTACACCATAATCCTTTAATTCCTCAAATACCTTATTTATATAAGGTTTCGCTCCACTAGTTGAATATTTCACCTTATATAATTCTTCAGGGAATCCATAAAAATCGTATATTTCTTTAGGTGAATCTTGTTCAGTTATATAAGTCCCATTAGTTACCCAATGTGCTGATATAACCATTATAGCCTTAGGCTTATCTAATTCTTCACCTAATTTATTTAACCTTTTAGTATATGAATTTTCCATTATCGCATTCATAGGGCTTCCATGTCCTATAAATAATACTGGTTGCTTTTTAACCATATCTATCCACCGCCACTTATCAATTTTACAAAATGGAAATTATATAGGTTCCACTATATCTTATTTTATTCTTACCCAAATTTTATATAAAGTATCTTACTACTAAAAATTTATATTTTTACACTATTAAATCATACTTAAAATAACTATTGTCTTAGAATTAAACCTTATAAATACTTTAAAGTAAGATACTAAATTAGAGGTGAGTACTAATGGATAAAATCTAAGCATTAAAATAAGGAATACCAGTTCTGGGTATTCCTTATTTATTATCATTTCTAATTAATCTGTATAAATTTCTCTCTTTTAAACTATTTAAATATCCTGAGATATGTTAAGCAAACATAATTCTATCTGAAAGCTCTTCTTTAAAAGTAATTTTATTAAATTCTTCTATAAGATCATTTTTAGTCAAATTCTTCTTTTCCATTTTATCCATATCAAGAATTATTTCTCCTCTATGCATCATAAGCAATCTATTTCCAAACTCTATAGCATGGTTTAAATTATGTGTTATCATAATTGTTGTAATATTTTTTTCTTTAACTATGCTATTTGTAAGGTTTATAATAGTTTCTGATGTTTTTGGATCTAAAGCCGCCGTATGCTCATCTAAAAGTAAAATCTTTGGTGTATTTAAAGTAGCCATTAGTAGAGAAAGAGCTTGTCTTTGCCCTCCAGATAACATTCCTACCTTTGTATTTATTTTATCTTCAAGACCTAAATTTAATATGGAAAGATGGTTTTTAAATTCCTCTATATTTTTTTTATTAACTCCTAAAGAAAGTCCAAAACTACTTCCCTTATTATATGCCAAAGATAAGTTTTCTAAAATAGTCATAGATGGTGATGTCCCCTTAGTTGGATCTTGGAATACTCTACTTATAAATCTTGATTTTTTATGTTCTTTTAAATTTGTTATATCTTTTTCTTCTAAAATTATATTACCTGAATCTAACTCTAATTCACCAGATATTATATTTAAAAGAGTAGATTTTCCTGCTCCATTACTTCCAACAATAGTTATAAAATCTCCTTGATTTATTTCTAAGTTAAAATTGTTAAAAATATTAGTTTCATTTATTGTGCCTTTATTAAATCCTTTACTGATGGAATTTATTTTAAGCATTTAGACTCCCCCTTCCTTTTGAAGAAAATTTAAGTTTATCTAAAATATTATTATCATTCATAACTATAGCACTAACCACTATTAATGATGTTATTAATTTTAAATCCGTTGGTGGGAAACCTAAATTTAAAGCAACACCAACACTTAGTTTATATAAAAATGCACCTATTATAACTACTGTAGTTCCTTTTAATAACCTACTATTTTTGAAAACAGATTGACCAAGTATAATAGAGGCTAAACCAAATACTATAAACCCATTTCCCATAGATATATCTGAAAATCTTTGATATTGTGCCATCATAGCTCCACTTAAAGCTACAAGTCCATTAGATATCATAAGTCCAGCTATTTTCATTTTTCCTTTATTTACTCCAAGAGAAGTAACTAGCGTGTCATTATCACCTGTAGCCCTTAAAATAAATCCAAACTTAGTTTTAAATAAAATATCCATTAATAGTTTAACTACTAACACTATTAATAATAAAGTTACAACTACTGGTATATTATTAGAGAATATATTAGCTTTATTAAATATAGGAAGATTCGCCTTTCCCATTACTCTTAGGTTTATAGAATATAGTCCTATCATAACTAAAATTCCAGATAAAAGATTAGTTATTTTTAAATTCACATGAAGTATTCCAGTGACTAATCCACCAATAGCTCCTCCTATAAATGCTAATCCTAATGATAAAAATGGATTAATATCCTTTAATATAAATGCTGTAGTAATTGCAGCACCTAAACTAAATGTTCCATCTACAGATAAATCAGGAAAATCTAATATAGTATAAGTTATATATACTCCTAGTGCTCCTATAGCAAAGATAAGGCCCTGCTCTAAAGTACCTATAAAGAAGTTCATATTACTTACCTCCTTCTATAAGTTTAGCTTTATTCAGTATATCTTTATCAATATTTATAGAAAGCTTATTAAGTGTATCCTTATTTATTACAAGTTCTGTATCCTTTAAATTTTTTATAGGTAACTCTTTTATATCTTTTCCTTTTAACACTTCAACTGCCATAAGTCCAGCTTCAAAACCAAGCTTTTTGTAATTAATTCCTTCTGTAATTAAAGCTCCTCCTTTAATATGAGCTTCTTCTGCTCCAATTACTGGTACTTTTTTATCTACTGACTTAGAAGCTATTATTGCCATTGAAGAAGCTATCATATTATCTGCTGGTGTGTATAAAACATCTATTTTATCCAAGATTGAATCTAATCCTTGACTTATATCATTTACACTATTTACACCTTTTGATATTACTTTTATATTATCTTTTTTAGCTAATTCCTCTAAATTATTTACTTGAATTTCAGAGTTTACTTCACTAGTATTGTATAAAACTCCTATAGTTTTTACATCTTTAACTATTTCTTGCATAAGTTTTAATTGTTTTTCTATAGGAACTGCATCACTAGTTCCTGCAACATTTGTTCCTGATTTATCCTTTGATTTTACAAGGCCTGCTTCTACAGCATCGGTTACCGCTGTAGTTATAATTGGAACATCCTTCGTTGTGTTAAACGCTGCCTGTGCTGCAGGAGTTCCAATAGCGAATATTAAATCTTTGTTACTTGAGACAAAATCGTTAGATATCATCTGAGATGTTGCAATATCTCCCTCTGCATTTTGTACTTCTAGATTAAGATTTTCCCCTTCTTTAAATCCCTCAGAATTTAAAGCTTCTACAAATCCTTCCCTAGCTAAGTCTAAAGCTGGGTGAGATGCTATTTGGGATATTCCTATATTCACAATCTTTTCATGTGATGAAGAATTTCCTTTTGAACATGCTGAAAATAAAGACATGCTTACTAGAATTGAACTTAATAAAATTAATTTTTTTGCTACCATACTACCAACCTCCAAATACTTTGTTTTCAATTTTTGTAAGATTAGTAGAACAAAGCTTCAAATAGTATTTTTCTGTAGACAAAATTATATATACCTGTTTATAATAAAAAACCCCTCCATAAAGTTATATGGAGAGGACTGTTTTAATTCCAAAATAATTAACTGTTAAAGTTATATCTCCTACTTATGCTACTATACTACTATTTAATATTTAGCATTTAAATATATAATTAATATATTTGAATACATGTTTTAATACCTTACTTTTGTAAAGCTTGGTGAATTAATATTTCCTATTCTACTTTTACTTACTATACTTCTAATTCACCATAACATTTCTACTACTAAACTACTGTTCTACTATTCTACAATTTATATTATCTATACTACTTTCCTAATAAAATGAATTATATATAGATTTTCAACTTATGTCAACTATATAATTTATAAATCTGCTATTGATCTATGTCCAAGCCCAATTACTACTTCATTTAAATGAAGCAATCCTACACTAAGGAAAATACATACACTTACATGCTCACCATGTCTTGCAACGCCAATTTTTCCACCTACGCTAAGACCATTTGCTTTATCTGCAACTTGCATTATTGCTTCTCTAGTAGCTCCTGCAATAGCACCATCATGAACATGGCAATCTTTAATTATTCCAGTCCTTTTAGATGCAACTAAAGCTCTTTCTATGATTTTTTGAATAGATGAATTTAAGTTTCCACCAATATCTACTGCTACAGCTAAAACATTCTCTTTTTTAAATTCTTCTATAAGTTTTTCTTCTTCTTGTCTTGAAGATATCGCCATATTAATAGAAGCTTTTGCTATATTTATGCTATTTTTTTCTTTCATAAGTAAACCTCCCAATCAATCTATTTATATAATGATTTTTATATTTTAATGATTCTATAAATCGAAATAAACTTTTATATTTTACAACTTATTATATCAGACTTTAATCTAAAATGAATCATAATCTTATTGTTAAAATATTTCCTCTTACACTCTTCTTCAAATTCATCTAATATATACGTTACATTTAATTTACAAAAAAATACACTAAATCTTATATTTTTTATTGACTTATAAATTTTAATAGCATATACTCTATATTAAATAAAAAACGAACATTAAATATTATTAATTATAAAATAGAACTGGAGGGTAATTATGAATACTTTAATAAACAAACAAGCACGATTTAGTTTTTATAGCCAATTTATATAGGGTTTGTATCAAGTTATAAATTTGATTAATTTTAACATGGATACAAACCCCTTATGACTTACAAATAATTTGGGATTGTATCTGTGTTGGCTATATTGTTTATAATGTTATTCATTATTACCATTTATAAAGCCACACGGATTATACTGTGTGGCTTTTTTATATTCAAAAATGAACCACATGGATTATGCTGTGTGGTTTTTTTATACCCAAAATAAACCACATGGATTATACTATGTGGTTTTTTTATACAAAATAAATGTGGTTTTTTTATACAAAATAAATTTTAAAGGAGTATTTTTTATGATAGGAATTGTATCTGTAGTAACACAAAGTTTAATTTTATCGATTATGGCATTGGGTATTTATATCAGCTATAAAATCTTGGATTTTCCAGACTTATCTGTTGATGGAAGCTTCTCACTAGGTGGTGCTGTTATCGCTTTATCTTTAACTAATGGGCTATCTCCAATAATAGGAACTTTATTAGCTCTTCTATGTGGCTTAATTTCTGGTCTTGTTACTGGTATTTTGCACCTTAAGCTTAAAATTTCTAACTTACTTTCAGGAATTTTAGTTATGGGTATGCTTTACTCTATTAATCTAGGAATAATGGGAAAGTCAAACGTTCCACTATTTAATTTCAATCACTTATTTAATATCCGTATTTCTCCACTAGTATTAGTTATAGCTGTTGCATTTTCTTGCAAATTTATTTTAGATTTATTCTTAACTACTGGACTTGGGTATACATTAAAAGCTGTTGGTGATAATTCTCAAATGGTTAAATCATTAGGAGTTGATATTGATATTATAAAAATATTAGGACTAATGCTATCTAATGGTATGGTTTCTTTATCTGGTAGCTTATATGCTCAATTTCAAGGATTCTCTGATGTTAATATGGGAATTGGTACTTTAATGCTTGGAATAGCATCAATAATAATTGGTGTATCTCTATTTAAGAAACTTACATTTATCAAGGACACTACATCTATATTATTTGGAACTCTAATCTACCAATTTACAATTTACCTTGCAATAAATTTAGGTATAGTACCTCCTAATAACTTAAAATTAATGACTTCTATAGTATTAATTTTATTCTTAAGTATTGGTAATCTAAATATTTTTGCCCATAAAAATACTAACTATAAATATTCAAAGAAAAGAGGTGTTGTAGATGCTACAAATTAAAAATATTTCAAAAACATTCCCTAATCCATATGGAGATTCTAATACTATCTTCAAAGATCTCTCACTGACTATAAATAAAGGTGAATTTGTTAGTATTATTGGAAGTAATGGCACAGGTAAATCTACTTTACTTAATATAATCTCAGGATTTATAAAAGAGAGCCAGGGAGATATTTTATTAAATGGTAATAACTTAACAAAGCTAGCTGAGCATAAAAAAACACATCTAATAAGTAGAGTATTCCAAGATCCAAGTTTAGGCACTTGTCCTTCTATGACAGTTAGAGAAAATTTATCCTTAGCCTTAAACAAAGGAAATTTACTAAATCTAAAAAAATGTCTTCGTCACAAAACCGAAGTTATGGAAGATTTATTAGAAGATATATCGCTTGACCTAAAAAAATATTTAGATGTTCAAGTAAAATATTTATCTGGTGGTCAAAGACAAGCACTTTCTCTAATTATGTCTAGTATTGCAAATCCAAAGGTTTTATTACTAGATGAACATACTGCCGCCTTAGATCCTAAGACTTCAAATGAAATTATAAATTTAACTAATAAAATTGTTAAAGAAAAAAATATAACTACACTGATGGTAACTCATAATCTAAAACATGCTATCAATTATGGTGATAGACTTATAATGCTTCATAAAGGTGAAGTAATTTTAGATATAAGCGGTGATGAAAAATCAAATATCACTATAGAAGAAATACTTCATAAATTTGAATATGAAGTTTAAAATATAAAACTTAATTTGTAGCTTAATTAATGTTAAATAAACTTGTGTCTAGAGTTTAACCACATACATGAATATATGAACATATATGAAATTAATTTAGGAGGATTATAAATATGATAATAAAAAATAAGTTAATGAATTTAATTTTAGTAGGATCAATTGGAGTTTCTTTACTTACAGGATGTTCAAAAGATAGTAGTAATGAGAAATCATCTGATTCAAATAAGGATATCAAAACCATAGGAATTACTCAGCTAGTGGAGCATCCTTCTTTAGATAAAGCAAGAGATGGTTTCATAAAAGCACTAGAAGATAACGGATATAAGGATGGAAAAAACATAAAAATCGATTACCAAAATGCTCAAAATGATATGCCTACAACTCAAACGATTGCAAATAAGTTTGTATCTGATAAAAAAGATTTGATATATGCTATATCAACACCATCAGCTCAAGCAGCTTATAACACAACTAAAAATATACCTATTCTAATGACTGCTGTTACTGATCCAGTCGCTGCCGGTCTAGTAAAATCCCTAGATCATCCTGGAGAAAATGTATCTGGTACATCAGATTATATATCTATAGATAAAAATCTAGAATTGATTAAAACACTTATCCCAAATGCTAAAACTATAGGTGTTTTATATAATACTAGTGAAGTAAACTCAAAGATACAGGTTGATATGCTAAAGGAATATTCATCTAAAAACAATTATAAAATTATAGAAAAGGGCGTTTCTTCTGCAAATGAAATCAATCAAGCCATGTCTAGTTTAATAGCTGATATAGATGTTTTATATGTTCCAACAGATAACTTAATTGTTTCTTCTATGCCGATAGTTTCTAGAATCGCTACTGATAATAAAGTTCCAGTAATAGCCTCTGAAGATGGATCAGTCAAATCTGGTGCACTTGCATGCCAGGGTATAGACTATGAAAAATTAGGTTATAAGACTGGAGAACTTGCAGTTAAAGTTTTAAATGGTGAGCAAGTATCTAATATTCCTGTAGCTACGTTAGATGAAACTCAAATAATAGTTAATGAAGATACTTTAAAATCTCTTTCTATGAAAAAAACTGATGATAAAAACATAATATATGTTAAAACTGGTAAAAATTAATTAAAAACTCTCAATCCGATTAATATAAAAAGAGGAACATTTTTATAAATATGTACCTCTTTTTTTCTATCTAAAATTAATTTGATATGAGACTGTGAAGTTTTTTCTGTAAATAGCTTTCTATGATAAGTTTATTAAGGCATGGATATGAAAATTATGTATCCATGCCTTAATTTGAATGTAATTCCAATTTAATTGCATGTCAAGTACA